>JBBIQR010000463.1:0-3436 GCA_037442245.1 Candidatus Solibacter sp.
CCACGTAGCCAGTCCCAGCCCGACGATGCCCAGCGGGAAGATGATCACGCTCAGGAAGAACACCGTGTTCAGCTTCTGCGCCGTCATGTTCAGCGGACGGTCCTCCGCCGCCTTCGGACGAATGCTGATCAGGTCCTCGTCCGCCGTCAGCCAGTTGACCATGTTCATGAACAGGTCGCGGTTGCCCAGCGAACGCGACCCGAGCGCGCGATTCTCCGCCCATCCCGACGTGCCCGTCACGATCCAGCGCCCGGCCGGCGAACCGCCCGTGGTGCCCTTGGCCGCGATCGTGAGCGGCCCCTTCTTGCCGGTCTTGGGATCCACCTGCCCGCCCGCCCCGATCTTATCCACCGCCACCGAGTCTTCGCTCGTCGCCACCAGCTTCTGCGCCGTGCCCTTGGCCGGCGGCTTCACGTCCAGCGACCGCGTCAGCGGATACGCCGTCGGCACCCGCTGCAACGGCTGCGTGATCGGGTCCGATTCGTACTGCAGGATCATCGGAATCTCCGGTCCCGCGCCGAACATCCCGCCGATGCCGCTCAGGTCCAGCACCAGGTCCTTGTTCGCCGTCACGCCCCAATCCGCCAGCACTTTCAGCAACGCGGCATTCTCCCCCGCGGCGCTCTCGCGGCCCAGTTTCATCGGCGTATCCAGCATGAACATGGCGTGGCCGCCGCCTTCCACGTACTTCTGCAGCGCGTCCACTACCGGCTGCGGATAGTCCAACTGCGGCCCGCCCACCACCAGCGCCAGGCAGTCCGAAGGAACCTGCACCGGCCCTTCCGCCGGAGCCTGTCCAATGGCCACCGTCTTGCCCGCTTCCGGCGCGCCCGGACGCAGGTTCACCGTGCGCGTCTTATAGTTGTCGCGCTCCAGCAACTGCTTCATCATCGAGAAGCCGCCCGCGCCTTCTTCGTCGATACTCTTTTCGCCCGCCGCGTTGACGAAGCAGACGTTGCGCGTACCGGTCTTCTGCGAGCGGATCAGCGCGCCCGTGATCTCTTCCTCGGTCAGGCTCTTGGCCTCCTCCTGCCGCCCGTTGCTCGACACCAGGATCGTGAGGTCGCGCCGGAACCCGGCGGCTTTCGCCTGCTGCGGCTTCTTCACCGGATCGACGTATTCGACCTTCAGCTTCGGCGACAACGCCGCGTAGCGGTCCAGCAGGTCGCGCGCCTGCGGGAAACGCGTGGCGTCGTCGAAGTACGTGATCCGGACGTCGTTCTTCAGATTCCCGGTGACCTTCTCGGTCTGGTCCGAAAGGCTGAACTGCTTGTTGGCGGTCGAGTCGTAGGCCTTCGAGTACCGGTTGGCCAGGTAGTTCACCGCCACCAGCACCGCCAGAATCACCACGATGTACGCACCGGCGTATACGCCGTATTTCGCCTGCCGCGATTTCAGTATATTGGCCGCCATGTTACGCTCTCCACCTCAGCGAATCCATCGCCCGCGATGTCATGAACAGGGCGAAGAAGATCATCGAAAAGTAGAACACCACGTCCTTCGTATCCAGGACGCCCTTCTGGAAATTGTCCATATGGGTCACGATCGACAGGTAGTTGACGACCTGGCTGAACGCGCCCGAATCGAACGCCGTGAACCAGCTCAACAGCCACAGCAGCAGGCAGACGAAAAACGTCACGCCGCCGGCGATGATCTGGTTCTTCGTCGTCGTCGAAATAAACGTCCCGATGGCCAGCAGGCAGCCCCCCTGCAGCAGCAGGCCCAGGTACCCGATCAGTACCGGCTTCAGGTCCGGCTTGCCCCACATGAAGAGCATTCCCACGTTGATCATCGACATCCCCAGAATGCAGAGGTACAGCAGAATCGCCCCGAACCATTTACCGACCACGATCTCGATGTCTTTCACCGGCGACGTCATCAGCAGCTCGATCGTGCCCGTGCGCTTTTCTTCGGCGATCAGCCGCATCGTGATCATCGGCACCAGGAACAGCGCGATCGTCGATGCGAAGCCAAGCAGCGGGCGGATGATCTGCTCGTTCACGTTCATCGGCTGCGCCTGCCCCATCATCTGGGACTGGAAACTGAAGCGCACGAAATCGCGCGTCGCCGTGTAGAACGCAAACCCGAACAGCAATCCGAAAAACGCCATCAGCAGATACGCGATCGGCGAGGCGAAATAACTCTTGAGTTCCTTTTTGCAGATCAGCAGAATGTGTGTCACTTCTTGGCTCCTTGCTGCCCGTCCTTCTGTTCGGCCGCGGTGAGTTGCAGGAAAATGTCCTCGAGCGAGAAGCCCACCGGACGCAGTTCGTGCAGATTCCATCCGGCATTCACGATCGAGCGCGCCAGCTCGGACCGGATCTGCCTGCCCTGCAGGCTCTCGACCTCGAACACCAGCCCCTCGCGCGCGTCCTTCATCATCACCCGGCTCACGCCGCTCACCTGCTCCAGCCGCTGCTGCACATCGGCCGCGGACGGCCGTCCGTCGGCCTGCGCCACTTCGAGCGAAACCGCCTCGCTGCCGCGCAGCCGGTTCGTCAGGTTCGCCACCGAATCCTGCGCCACCAGTTTGCCCTGGCTGATGATGATCACCCGCTCGCAGGAGTGCTCCACTTCGCTCAGAATGTGGGTGCTGAGGATGATGGTGTGCTCGCCCGACAGCGCCCGCAGCAGTTCGCGGATTTCGATGATCTGCTTCGGGTCGAGCCCGCTGGTGGGCTCGTCGAGGATGAGTACGTCCGGGTTATGGATGATGGCCTGCGCGATGCCGACGCGCTGCCGGTATCCTTTAGAGAGCTTGCCGATCAGCTTCGAGCGCACCTCGCCGAGCGAGCACCGGCCGATGGCATCGTCCGCGCGCCGCCGGATGTCGCCCTTCGAGATCCCCTTCAACTGCCCGGCGTACTCCAGGTATTCGGTGACCTCCATCTCCGGGTAGACCGGCGGGGTTTCCGGCAGGTAGCCGATGCGCTTCTTCACCTCCATCGGGTTTTCCTGTACATCGAAACCGGCGACGCTTGCCTTGCCCTCCGTCGCCGGCAGAAAACCCGTGAGGATGCGCATCGTCGTGGTCTTCCCAGCCCCGTTCGGGCCGAGGAATCCCACGATCTGCCCCTTCTCCACCTCAAATGAGATATCGTTAACCGCGATCGTACGCGCGTATCGCTTGGTGAGACTTTCGACTTTGATCATGGTGACGTCCCAATTCCGTACAGACGTGAAACGGCGCCGGAAGTTTGCGCCTTGCAGAATGAGTGAAACTTCATCATATGAAGCAGCGCCAAGTCTTGTCAAATCTGTAAGCTACACATTTTGAACCGGCCCACCCCGAGATGCCTCTCTTGAGCTACCAAACAGAACAGTGGGGCCGGCCTCCCGGCCGGCCATTTGGACCAAACCGGAATCTCCCACCGCGCCAGCGCCCCCAGTGGGGCCGGCCTCCCGGCCGGCCATTTGGACCAAACCGGAATCTCCC
>JBBIQR010000464.1:0-3435 GCA_037442245.1 Candidatus Solibacter sp.
CGCAGAGATACGGAGCGGCGCTGACGCGGTGAGGGGTGCAGGCCAGGAGGCCTGCGCTACTTTGCGCGGGGGTACTATGTTAGCGGACTCGATCCACCATGCTACGGATGATCGTTCTGGTTCTTCTGGCGGCGCCCGGTTTCGGCGCCGGAGCGGTATTCAACATCCTGGATTACGGGGCGCGCAAGGACGGCTCGGCGCCGGCGACGGAGGCGATCCGCGCGGCGGTCGGGGCGGCGAAGGCGGCCGGCGGCGGCACGGTCTTCATTCCGGCGGGCAATTACGTGAGCGGCCCGATCGAGCTGGTGAGCAACCTGGTGTTGTACGTGGACGCCGGCGCGACGGTGCGGTTTCCGGCGGCGCGGCTGCCGTTCACCGAGGGGCGGCAGCAGAGCATCGAGGCGCTGACGCCGGTGCCGCTGATCGGCGGGCGCCACCTGGAGAACGTCACCATCGCCGGGCACGGGGTGCTGGCCAGCGATAACGCGGAGTGGATGAAGCTGATGCCGCGGCAGAGGGCGGCGGGCGGCGATCCGGGGAGCGCGAACGGTCCGAACTGGCAGCGGCTGCTGGATCTGCTGGAGGTGAAAACGCCCGCGCCGCGGGAGGCGTACCTGGCGGCTGCACCGGAATTGCGTCCTTCGTTCATCCGCACGATGGACAGCCGCAACGTGCTGATCGAGGACCTGCATTTTCAGGGCTCGCCGATGTGGACGATCCACCTGCTGTACACGGACAACGCCACGGTGCGCAACGTGACGATCGAGACATACCCGGGAGTCCACACGGACGGCATCGCGGTGGATTCGAGCCGCAACGTGCGCATCCTGGGCTGCTACATCGATACCGGCGACGACGGGATCGTGATCAAAGCGGGGAAGGACGCCGACGGGCTGCGGGTGAACCGGCCGAGCGAGAACATTTCGATCGCCAACTGCACGGTCCATCGCGCGCACGGCGCGGTGACGATCGGCAGCGAGACGTCCGGGTGGATCCGCAACCTGGTGGCGAGCGGGCTGACGTGCGACGGCACCCAGATGGGGGTGCGGCTGAAGAGCCGGCGGGGGCGCGGCGGCGGGATCGAGAACGTGCGCTTCGACCATTGGGTGATGGACGATGTCGGGCAGGCGATCAACGTCACCAGCTATTACCTGATGGAGGGAGAGGTGCGGCGGGACGCGCCGGAGCCGGTTTCGAGGACGACGCCGGTGTTCCGCGATATCGCGATCAGCGAGATGTCGATCCGGCGGGCGCGGGTGGCGGTGGACATACAGGGGCTGCCGGAGATGCCGGTGGAAGGGCTGCGGCTATCGGGCATCACGGCGCACGCGAAGACGGGGCTGAAGGCGGCGGATACGAGCGGGCTGGAGTTGCGGGATGTGCGGATCGAGGCGGAGAGCGGTCCGGCGTTCCAGATACGGGATGCGCGGGAGCTGACACTGGACAATGTGGGATCGCGCAAGCCGGCCGCGGGCGCGCCGGTAGTGCGGCTGGACCGGTGCCCCGGCGCGATCCTGCGCAACAGCCGGGCGTCCGGCGGCACGGACGTTTTTCTCTCGACGGGTCCGGGGGAACTGGGCAGGACGACGGTAGAGAATCACGCGCTGGCCGGGGCACGGCGGCCGGCGGTGGAGAGCAAGGCCGATTACTGGAAGACGGCGGAGCCGGCGACGGAGCGCTGACGCCGAGGGCGGGTAGGCCGGGCGGCCTACCCTACAAGCCGAGGCCGATGCGGGCGGCGAGGAAGCTGATCGTGTCGACGGACTGGTCGATGGTTTTGCCGATGTTGCCGATGCCGGAGTGTCCGCCTTTGGTGTCGTAGCGGAGCATGATGGGGTTGGCGCCGGCGTTGGCGGCCTGCATGAGGGCGGTCATTTTGCGGGCGTGGGCGGGGTCGACGCGGGTATCGGCATCGCCGGTGACGAAGAGGATCGAGGGATACTTCACGCCTTTTTCGACGTTCTGGTAGGGCGAGTAGCGGCGCAGGTACTCGAACTGATCGGGATCGTCGGCGGAGCCGTATTCGGCGGCCCAAATAGAGCCGATGGAAAGTTTGTGGTAGCGCAGCATGTCGAGCAGGGGCGCGCCGCAGACGATGGCGCCGAACAGGTTGGGGCGCTGGGTCATCATGGCGCCCATGAGGAGTCCGCCGTTGGAGCCGCCCTGGATGGCGAGTCTGGCGGGGTTGGTGTAGTGGTTGGCGATCAACCATTCGGCGGCGGCGATGAAATCGTCGAAGACGTTCTGCTTCTTTTCGAACATGCCGGCGTGGTGCCAGGCTTCGCCGAATTCTCCGCCGCCGCGCAGATTGGGGAGGGCGTAGACGCCGCCGTGCTCGACCCACCACACGGCGGTCGCGCTGAAGGAGGGGGTTTCGGAGAGGTTGAAGCCGCCGTAGCCGGTGAGGAAGACGGGGAGAGCGCCATCGAGGACGGCGCCGCGGCGGGCGATCACGAACATCGGCACGCGGGTGCCGTCCTTCGAGCGATACCAGACCTGGCGGGTTTCCATATTGGAGGTGTCGACCGGAATACGCGGCTGGAACCAGACGCCGCGGCTCCCGGTGGAAACGGCGAGGCGGTAGATGGTGGTGGGATCGACGAAGGAGGTGTAGGTGAAGAAGGCTTCGTCGCCGGTCCACTCGCCGCGCGGGACGCCGGCGGTGCCGACTCCGGGGAGGGCGAGTTCGCCGAGGGGCTTGCCGGAGGGATCGAACTCGCGAATTCTGGTGTGGACGTCGTCGAGGTAACGGACGTAGATGCGGTGGCCGGCGGCGGAGACGCCATCGATGGCGAGATTGCTTTCCGGGACGATTTCCTGCCAGTGTTCGCGCGCGGGGGTGGCGAGGGGGACGCGGAAGACGCGCTGATTGGGCGCCTTCCAGTTGGTGGTGACGATCAGGGAATCGCCGGCGAAGGCGGGGTCGAACTGCGCGTCCTCCTGGAGGAAGGGTTGGATGGCGCCGCCGCTCTTGAGGTCCTGCAAATAGAGGCCGGTGTGTTTGACGGGGACGCCCTGGAAGACGGCGATGAGGAGCCAGCGTCCGTCGGGGGAGACCTCGGGAGCGAGGAAATCGAACTTGCCGTAGCCCTGGCCGAAAAGTTCGCGGTCGGCGGACGGGGGAGTGCCGAAGGCGTGATACCAGACGCGGGAACCGCGGGCGCCGCCGACGGTGCCGTAGTAGACGCCCTTGTGATCGGGCGCGATGGAGACACCGTTGTAGCGGGCTCTGGGCAGGTGGTCGGGGAGCGGCTTGCGGGAGACGGCGTCGAGGAAGCGGAGGTCGGTTTCATCCTCGCCGCCGAGGCGGAGTCCCCATGCGACGAGGGCGCCGTCCTCGGAGATGGCGCGCCAGCCGACGCTCGAGGTGGGGTCGGGGGAGGCATCGGCGGGGGAGACGAGGACCTGATCGGGAGCGGAGGCGGAGGCGCGCAT
>JBBIQR010000465.1:0-3427 GCA_037442245.1 Candidatus Solibacter sp.
GCGGCTGCGTGCGTACCGGCAGATCGCCAATGCCGCCGACGACGCGGCGCGGGAGCGTGCCGGAAAGGAACTGGAGGATCGATATGGCCCAGTGCCGGAGGCGGTACGCAACCTGCTTTTGTACTCGGCGCTGAAGACGCTGGCGGAGCAGATTGGCGTGGAGGCCGTCGACCGGCGGCATAACCTCTTAAATATCAAGTTCCACCAGGGGACGCGGGTGGATCCGGAGCGGCTGATGCACCTGGTGAAGAAAACCCGCGGCGCGCAGTTCACTCCGGCAGGCGTATTGCTACTACCTCTGGATGGCAACTTGGCGGCCGGCGACATCCTGCGGTTTTTGGGCGACAGGCTGGAGCAGTTGAAGGGATAGGCGGCTTGCTAGAATAGAGGCTCAGGAATATGCTTCGTAGTTTTGTAGTACTCAGTCTGACGGCACTCGTGCTGCGCGCGGCGGACAATCCGCCGAATGTGAAGATCGTCGAGGAGATTGCCGCGAAGGTCAACGGCGACATCATCACGCGCAGCGAACTGCAGAAGAAGCGCGGGGACATCGAAGCCGAGGCGCGGCGGCAGGGATTGAGCGGACAGCGTTTGCAGGCGACGGTGGACGAATACACCGCCAACGCGCTGCGCGACCAGATCGACCAGTTGCTGCTGGTGCAACAGGCGAAGAATCTCAACATCAACGTGGACAGCGACGTGACGCGCCGCCTGGCGGAGATCCAGTTGCAGCAGAAGGCGTCGCATCCGGAGCTATCCGACCCCGACAAGTTCCAATCGTACATCGCCGAACAGACGGGGATGCCGTTTGAGGACTTCAAGCTCCAGATGAAGAACCAACTGCTGACGCAGCGGGTGATCGGGCAGGAAGTGATGCGCAACATTCCGATCGCCGAAGCCGATATGCAGAAGTATTACGACGAGCACAAGAACGAATTCGTGCGCAAGGAAGGGCAGGTCTTCCTGAGCCAGATCGTGATGTCACTCGAAGGCAAGACGGCGGACCAGGTGGCGGCGGCGGAGAAGAAGGCCAAGGACGTGACGGCGCGGGCGCGGCGCGGCGAGAAATTCGCCGACCTGGCGCGGGATTTCTCCGACGACGTGGAGACCTCGCGCAACGGCGGTTACATCGGCTCGATGACGCGCGGCACCATGGACAAGTCCATCGAGGACATCGTGTTCAAGGAGAAGAAGGGGTTCATCACCGACCCGATCCGGCTGCGCAGTTCGCTGCTGATCCTGAAGGTCGAGGACCGCAACGAAGCCGGGCAGGCGACCTATGAAGAGGTCAAGAACGATATTCAGGACCGGCTGGTGCAGCCGAAGGTGGAGCCCAAGGCGCGCATCTACCTGAGCCAGCTCCGCGAAGATGCGTTCCTCGAGATCAAGGACGGATACGTCGATTCCGGCGCGGTGGCGGGCAAGGACACGCGCTGGAAGGATGTCACGCAGCTCAAGCCGCAGACCGTCACGAAGGAAGAAGTGGCGGCGCGCAGGCGCAAGCACATCCTGTGGGTGATTCCGCACGGGTACGCCAAGAGCACGGCGACGGGACCGACGGCGAAGGAGAACAAAGCTCCGGCGGCTCCGGCGGCTCCGGCGTCCGCCGCCGCGGCGCCTGCGCCCGCTCCGGCAGCAGCCGATAAAAAATGAAATCTCCGTACGTAGCCGAACTCGAACCCAACCGGGTGGTGACGGCCAGTTTTCTGGTGCAGTCCAAGGAGATTCGGCAGAAGAAGACCGGCGAGTTTTATCTCTCGCTGATGTTGGGCGACCGCACCGGCGAGGTGGACGCCAAGATGTGGGACAACGTGGCCGAGGTGCTCGACACGTTCGACCGCGACGATTTCGTGCAGGTCAAGGGGCTGATTCAGGTCTACCACAACAAGCCGCAGATGACGATTCACAAGCTGCGGCTGATGGACGAAAGCGAGATCGATTACGCCGACTACTTTCCGGCGTCGAAGCGCGATCCGGAGGAGATGTGGCGCGAACTCCGCGGGATCGTGGCGGGGATCGGGAATGCCGACCTGAAGGGGCTGCTGGAGGCGATGCTGGAGGATCCGGACATCGCGCGGCGCTACCGGCGGGCGCCGGCGGCGAAGCAGATCCACCACGCGTTTTTGGGCGGGCTGATCGAGCACGTGCTCAGCCTGTGCGCGCTGGCGCGGACGACGGGCGCGCACTATCCGAACATCGACGTGGACCTGCTGCTGACCGGCGTGATTCTGCACGACATCGGCAAAATCTACGAGCTCAACTACGAGCGCGGGTTTTCGTATTCGAGCGAAGGGCAACTGGTGGGGCACATCTCTATCGGGATGCGGATGGTCGAGGAGAAACTGCGCGGGATCCCCGGGTTCCCCGCGGCGCTGCGCCACCTGGTGGAGCACATGGTCCTGAGCCATCACGGCAAGCTGGAGTTCGGCTCGCCGAAGGTGCCGCAGTTTCCCGAGGCGCTGCTGCTGCACTACCTGGACGATATGGATTCCAAGATGGAAGCCATGCGCGCGCAGATCGAGGGCGACCGGCAACTCGAGGGGTGTTTCACCAGCTACAATCCGGCGCTGGAGCGGGCCGCGCTCAAGAAGGATAAGTATCTGAATCCGCCGGCGGCGCCCAAGCCCGGGTCCGCCCCCGTGCCGGCGGCAGCGCGTCCGGCGCCGGCGGAGCATCCGTTATTTGCCCCGCCCTCGAACTCGCCGTTTGGCGAGAAGCTCAAAATCGCCCTGAAGCCGGCCGAGCACAAGCAGGAGAGTTAAATGCCGAGAACCGTTCGCGACGTTCCGCCGCCGCTGGAGCTGGCGTGCCTGCGGGCGCTCTGGCGCCTGGGCGAAGGCAACGTCGGGAGCGTGCGGGAGATTGTGACGCAGTCGCGTCCGCTGGCTTACACGACGATCATGACGGTGATGGACCGTCTGGTGCGCAAGGGGAAGCTTTCGCGGCGCAAGGTGGGGAGAGCGTTCGTCTACGCGCCGGCGGAGAGCCGGGACTCGCTGCGCCGGGCGGCGTTGAAGGAACTGTTGGAGGGCTACTTCGACGGGAGCGAGGACGCTTTGATTGCGTTCCTGCGGGACGGCGGGGAAACGGCGGCGCCGGCGCGCGCGGCGGAAGATCGCATCGATCCAGTGCTCTTGTAGGGCCCGAAGACGCCTGCGCGCATCCGCCCGTGATATGCTCTAGGGCATTCGCACTCATCCATGAACACCGCCTCACCGCTCCTCATCGCCGCGGCGCTGCTGTTCTGCGCCGCCCCTGCCTTCGCCCAAACCCCGGAACGCGGCAGCGACCTCTTCCTCCAGCATTGCGCCTTCTGCCACGGCCGCGACGCCGGCGGCGGCGAGGACGGTCCCGATCTCACCCGGTCCAAGCTCGTCGCCCTGGACCGCGACGGTGATCAGATCGCGCCCGTCATCCGCACCGGCCG
>JBBIQR010000466.1:0-3373 GCA_037442245.1 Candidatus Solibacter sp.
AGCCACCTGGTCTGGCTGGGCACGCACGCCATCGACATCGGCGCCATGAGCGTCTTCCTCTACTGCTTCCGCGAACGGGAGGAGATCCTCAAAATCTTCGAGATGTTCAGCGGCCAGCGCATGATGACCAGCTACTTCCGCATCGGCGGCCTGGCGCTCGAGCCGCCGCGCGGATGGCAAAAGCGCGTCCAGGACTTCATCGACATCTTCCCCAGCCGCGTGGACGAGTACGAGAACCTGCTCACCAACAACCGCATCTGGATCGGGCGCACGAAAGGCGTGGGCTACATTTCGCTCGAGGACATGCTGGACCTGGGGGTGACGGGTCCGATGATCCGGGCGGCGGGCGTGGCGATGGACGCGCGCAAGGATGCGCCGTACTCCAGCTACGAGAAGTTCGAGTTCACCGTGCCGACGCGGACGGAGAACGACGTGTACGCGCGATACCAGGTGCGCATCGAAGAGATGCGGCAGAGCGCGCGGATCGTCCGGCAGGCGCTCGAGGGAATGCCATCGGGGGCGTGGAAGGCGGACGATCAACACGTGGTGCTGCCCGACCGCGAGAAGATGAAGACCCAGATGGAGGCCCTGATCTATCACTTCAAGATCGTCACCGAGGGCTTCCGGGTACCGGCGGGCGAGGTGTACCAGGTGATCGAATCGCCGCGCGGGGAACTGGGGTATTACGTGGTGAGCGACGGCACGACCCACCCGTACCGCGTCCACATGCGCACACCGAGCTTCGGCAATCTCCAGGCCGTGCCTAAAATGGTGGAAGGCATTTTGATCGCCGATGTGATCGCGTCTATCGGCAGCATGGATTTCGTGCTCGGAGACACGGACCGCTAATGACATTTTCTCCCGAACTTGAAGCCAGATTCGCCAAGCTTCTGACGAGCTATCCTCCGGGCAGGCAGCGCTCGGCGATGATCCCGATGCTGCTGTACGCGCAGGACGAAGTCGGGTCGATGACCGACGAACTGATCGAGGAAGTAGCGCGGCGGGTAGGCGTGACGCCGCTCCAGGTCAACGAGGTGTTGAGCTACTATTCGATGCTCCATCGCAAGCCGATGGGGAAGTATCACATCCAGGTCTGCACCAACATCAGTTGCCTGCTGCGCGACGGCGATAGACTTTACGAGCACGCCTGCAAGAAGCTGGGGCTGGGCCACAAGGAAGTGAGCGCCGACGGGCAATTCTCGCTCGAGGAAGTGGAATGCATGGGCGCGTGCTCGTGGGCTCCGGCGATTCAGGTGAACTACGATTTCCACCATCACGTGACGCCCGAGGAACTGGACCGGCTGATCGACGGACTGAGGAAGAAGCAATAGCCATGCTGTACAACGAACCGCACCCGCTGGAGACCAAGGTCCTCACCCGCCGCTTTGGACTGGAGAATTCGGCCTCGATCGAGACATATCTCAAGACCGACGGCTACCAGGCATTTCTGAAGGCCGCGAAGATGACGCCCGAGGCGATCATCGAAGAAGTCAAAGCCAGCAACCTGCGCGGGCGCGGCGGCGCGGGATTTCCGACCGGGATGAAGTGGAGTTTCGTGCCGCGCACGTCGCCCAAGCCGAAATACATCGTGGTCAACGGCGACGAGAGCGAACCGGGGACGTGCAAGGACCGGGTGCTGATCGAGAACGATCCGCACCAGTTGATCGAGGGCGTGCTGATCGCGGGGCTGGCGGTGGACGCGCACGCGGGCTACATCTACATCCGCGGCGAGTACCGCTACCTGATCGAGGTCATGGACAAGGCCATCGCGGAGGCGTACGCCAAGGGCTGGCTGGGCAAGAACATTCAGGGCACGGGGTTCGATTTCGACCTCTACACGCACACCGGCGCGGGAGCGTACGAGTGCGGCGAGGAATCGGCGCTGCTGGAATCGCTCGAAGGCAAGCGCGGAGTGCCGCGCATCCGCCCGCCGTTTCCGGCGGTGGTGGGCGCGTTCCAGTGCCCCACGGTGCTGAACAACGTGGAAACGTATTGCGCGGTGCCGGCGATTCTGCGCGACGGCGGGGCGGCGTTCGCGGCGCTGGGAGTTCCCAAGGCGGGCGGCACCAAAATGACCTGCCTCACGGGGCACGTGAACAAGCCGGGCGTTTACGAACTGCGGCTGGGCTTCCCGGTGAAACAGATGATCGAGGAAGTGGGCGGCGGGATCCGCAACGGCAAGAAGTTGAAGGCGTTTGTACCGGGCGGATCGAGTTGTCCGGTGCTGACGGCGGAAGAAGTGGAAGGCGCGAGCATGGATTACGATTCCATGGCGGCGCGCAAGACGATGCTGGGATCGGGCGGCGTGATCATCATGGACGAGGATACGTGCATGGTGAAGGCGGCGCTGCGCATCATGCGGTTCTACGCGCACGAAAGCTGCGGCTGGTGTATTCCGTGCCGCGAGGGTACGACGTGGCTGCGCAAGCTGTTGGCGCGCTTCCACCAGGGACAGGGGACGAAGACGGATATCAACCTGATTGGAGACGTTGCCAAGAACATGCTGGGGCGGACGTTCTGCCCGCTGGGCGACGCGGCGGCGATGCCGACCATCTCCATCGTGGAGAAGTTCCGCCACGAATTCGAAGACCACTTGAACGGCAAGCCGTGCCCGTATGAGCACACGGGTGCGCTGGTAGGGTAGCGCCACAAGAAGAGATTGGAATGGCTGATCTGGTAAACCTGACAATCGACGGCCGCGCGGTGCGCGTTCCTCCGGGGACGCTGGTGATCGACGCCGCCAAGACCGTGGGGATTGAGATTCCGGCGTTCTGTTACTACGAGGGCCTCTCGCTGCAAGCCGCCTGCCGCATGTGCCTGGTGGAAGTGGAGAAGATGCCCAAGCAGATGACGGCGTGCACGCTGCCGGTGGCCGAGGGCATGGTGGTGAGGACGGACACGCCGGCGATCCACCACGCGCGCAAGTCCATGCTGGAACTGCTGCTGACCAACCACCCGCTGGATTGCCCGGTGTGCGACAAGGGCGGCGAGTGCGAACTGCAGGACATGACGTTCCGCTACGGCGTGGGCGAGAGCCGGTTCACCGAGGAGAAGGTGCACACGCCGGAGAAGCAGTTTTCGCCGGTGGTCTACTTCGACGCGCCGCGCTGCATCCTGTGCTACCGCTGCGTGCGGGTATGCAATGAAGGCCTGGGAGTGAACGCGCTCGGGATCATCAATCGCGGGGTGGTGGCGGAGATCGCGCCCAACCACGGCGACCACCTGGAGTGCGACGAGTGCGGCGCGTGCATCGACATCTGCCCGGTGGGGGCGCTCACCAGCGGCGCCTACCGGTATCAGACGCGGCCGTGGGAGATGACCCACGTGGGCACGATCTGCACGCATTGCGCGGACGGCTGCAAGACCACGCTGG
>JBBIQR010000467.1:0-3367 GCA_037442245.1 Candidatus Solibacter sp.
CCGGGGAGCGGACATTCTGATCGGCTGGCAATCCATGTCCATCGAAACGGTCGAGCGCATCGCGTCGCTGTTGACCGAGATGGATGCGGCCGGCGAACTCTCGAAAGTAAAATTCCTTTGGTACGACATTCCCGATCCCCGTCTCGCAAAGCTGATGTTCAAGACGCTCGGCTTCGAATACGATCACATGAACGCGAGCCCGGTCCGCAAGCTGACGATGGACATCAAGCGGTTCGTTGCCAAACTGCGACACGAAAAAGTTGACGCGTTTTGGGAAGCGCGCCAGGGCTACCTGGGGATGCAAAAGATGGTGGCGTCGGCGCCGATGATGGCGATTCCGCCGCTGGGCTGATGCTTGCCCATGGGCGGCAGCACAAGCGACTGCACGGCGGGGATCAGCGGGGCGGACGGCGCGGGGAAGCGGTAGTTCGCCGGGGTGGATTCGATCTCGCTGATGTACGGCTCGACGTTCCCGGGCAGATACGCGACGTTGACCGAATCGAGGTACGCCGCGCCGGAGAGCGTGGCTTTCCATTGCAGGAAGCGGGCAGCGGGCGCGGTGACGCGGGCCCCTTTGGTAGTGGTGACGGGGGCGCTCCACGGGCTCCATCCCTTGCGCGGCTGGTCGAGGTTGCCGCTGCGCGCCGCGACCGAGATGGCGCCGCTGCCTTCGAAGGTGAGCCGACCCCAGAGGGTGAAGCCGCCGGCGTCGAGCACGTCGCTTTCGACGGAGCCTTCGGACTCGAGGCCGGGACCGATCTCGTAGACCTTGCCGGTGTTTCCGGTGGCAGCGTAGAGACGCCCATCCGCGCCGGATGCGAACGCGGTCACCTGGGTCGCGGGCAGCGTGAGCAGGGTGGTGTACATGGCGGGGGTCTCGACGCGGTAGAGCGCGCCCTTGTTGCCCGCGCCGATGAGGGCGTGTCCGGCGCGGTCGAAGGCGATGGCGTAGACGACGTCCTGCGGGTGGCTCCAGACTTTGCGCGGGGCGCCGCCGGGCTCGATGCGCCACACTTCGCTGCCGCCGGTGACGGCCGCGGGGGCGGCGCCGGGGGGAGGGATGGGGGCGGGACGCGATGGCGGCGGGGCGGCGCCCGAGGGAACGCCCGCGCCAACCGTCACCTGCACCTGCGGAATTGCGGGAGGAGGCAGCGGCGCGGTGAGCGGCTGCGCGGTGCGGGTTCCGACGGCCGCGGCGTAGACCGCGCCATCCGCGGCCACGGCGACGGCGGTGACCTCGCGCTTGCCCATCTGGTAGAGCACGAAGCCTTCGCCGGCGGGGCTGACCCGGATGACGAGGCCGCCGGGGTCGGTGCCGGCGATCAGGTTGCCGCTCGAATCCAGGGTGAGGGAGCGCACGTGGGTCTCCTCGGTGCGGTAGAAGACGCTGCCCTTGCCGTCCGGCGCGACGCGGTGGATCTCGCCCTGATCGCCGGTGGCCACGTAGAGGTTGCCGTGGGCGTCAAACGCCATGGCCCAGATGTACGTGGCGTGAGGGTCGTAGAAGACGGCGGGCTTGCCGGCGGCGTCGATGCGGTAGACCTTGCCGTCGGGCGAGGTGGCGGCGTAGACGCGGTCGCGGGAGTCGATGGCGAGGGCGTGGATCTCCATGGCGTCGAGTTCGGCGAGCACCTTGCCCTTGCCGTCCGCGGGAATGCGGTAGAGCTTGCCGGCCGCGCCCGCGGCGTAGAGCACGCCCTTGGAATCGCGGGCCAGCGCCCACAGGTAGCCGGTGGAGGAATCGTAGAGCTCGCGGCTTGCGGGCGCGACGCTGAGGCGGCCGTCGCTGCGCAGGGAGAGATGGGTGAGGATCGCCTTATCGTAGTCGGAGGCGTCGCCTTGGGACCAGTCGCGGGTCTGGCCCGCGGAGAGGGAGAGCGGCACGAGCAGAGCGGCGCCGCACAGGATGTGTTTGATCACTTCACGTGTACCTTGAGGGAGTAACTGCCGGTGACCATGTAGTCGAATGCTAGGGAGCCTTGCTCGACGGCCGTTTCCGGGGTGGTGATGACGCGGCGGTCGGAGGCGCGCCCGGCCTGCATGACGTTGAGCACGCTGGCGGGCAGGCTGGGCATGGTCTTATCGTCGTAATAGGCGGTGGGGCTGGCGGAGACCAGGGAGACGTAGAGCCGGGTGTTGGTGCGTTCCTGGTTGAGCAGGGAGACGGTCTGGGGGAGGTCGAGAAAGCGGTTGAGGAAGCCGGCCGCGTTCTGCAGGCGGTTGAGGGTATCGGCGTCGCTCAGCAGGATGCGGTGATCGCCGCGGGCGATTCCTTCGGGAATGCGGATTTTGACTTCGCGCTGCATGGGCTCGCCGCGCCAGGGACGGAGCGAAACCTTGACGGGAATCTCCTCGCCGGCCTGCACCTCGGTGTTGGGGAGCCAGGCGTTTTCGATGGTGGCGACGCGGCGCTCGGGCACGAGGTCGACCGCGAGGTTCACCGCCTTCACTTCCGGCATGTTGACGTTGTTGAGGTAGAGCTTGTTGAACTTGTCGCCGAGCCAGAGGGTGAGGGCCATGGGCGCGGGGACGGGCGCGTCGGTGGCGGCCATCATGGTGGAGAGGGCGATGGCGCGGGGGCCGTTCATCTCGACTTTGCCGCTGAGCCGGAAGGTGGTTTCGTCGCTGAATTCGTTGAGCTGCGAGATGGTGTTGTAGAGCGTGAGCATCATCAGCGTCGGGGTCCACTTCTGGTGCACCATGACGTTGAAGTGGTAGTCCTTCTCGCCCATCACCTGGTCCTTGGCGCCCAGCGAGCGGACCCGCAGGGACACGGGGATCATCGGCGCCGCTTCGCCGAGTTCGCCCATGATGCCGCTGTGGCGGTCCTGGCGCAGCGCGCCCACCACGCCGGTCGCGTTGGCGATCTTGGTGGGCTGAAACTGGCTGGCCAGCGTCATCACGACTTCGCTTTTGGCCAGTGGCATGTCCACCGGACCGAGGTTGAACAGCGGGTGCCCGAAGGCCAGCACGCGCTTGCCGTCGTTGTACGTCACGGTGCCGAACGCGGCGATTCCCAGGTCGCCGTCGACCAGGATGGTGGCTACGCTGTCGCCCGGATTGAGCGCCTTCTGCCAGCCCGGGACCGGCTTGGAGGACAGCGTCGTGGTGCCGCCGATGCCCTGCACGGTGTGCACGCCGAGTTGCTGGAACATGGGCGCGAACGCGCCGTACGCGTCGCCCGTAATACCGGAGAAGGCGAGCGGCGAATCGATGGGCACCAGCGCCGGCACGTCGAACGCGGCCGC
The DNA here is from genome assembly GCA_037442245.1 of Candidatus Solibacter sp. GTDB lineage: Bacteria > Acidobacteriota > Terriglobia > Bryobacterales > Bryobacteraceae > Solibacter. The sequence continues at coordinate 3,249 of JBBIQR010000467.1, forward strand.
GTCGGCGGGGCCGGAAGCGCGCGCCGGCGCTCCATCGGGAGTGCGCGCGCCGGCCGGACGCGACTGGTCGTTGGCGTCGATCTCGAGCATGAGCTCGATCGGGGTGATGCCGCAGATCG
>JBBIQR010000468.1:0-3343 GCA_037442245.1 Candidatus Solibacter sp.
TGGCAGGGCTGGCAGTGGAACAATCCGTCGATTCCCTTCATCGATACGGTGGTGGCGCTCAAACCCATCTGGGCGGTGCGCTTCTGCTCCGGCGTGCTGATCTTCAGCGGCATCGTGATGTTCGCCTACAACGTGATGGCCACGGTCATCGGCAGGAGGAGCTATGTTCAGTAAGGCGGATAACAGCGCGGCGTGGGCGGTAGTGCTGGCGCTGGTGCTGTTTTTCATCGGGGGGACCATCACCACGATCGTGCCGCCGCTGGTGGATAAGAGCTGGGGACGCCCGTTCGATAACCACGACCCCTCGAAGGGTCCGACCGGCCACCTGCGGCCCTATACCGCGCTCGAACTCCAGGGGCGCGCTATTTACGTGCGGGAAGGCTGCTGGTATTGCCACACGCAGCAGACGCGCACGCTGGTCTCCGATACCAAGCGCAGCGGCTGGCGGGGGGTGGATTCGCCCATCTCGACGCCGGACGAGTTCGTGTACGACAAGCCGCACATGTTCGGCACCAAGCGGACGGGACCGGATCTGTCGCGGGTGGGCGGCAAGTACGATACCCAGTGGCATCGCACGCACTTCCGCAATCCGCGCGACCTGGTGCCGGGCAGCGTGATGCCGCCCTTCCCCTGGATTGCGAATAACGACGCGGAATTCACCGCGCTGGTGGCCTACATCCAGACCCTGGGCCGCGCCAAGGACTGGCGGCCGGATAAGGATTACGAGAAATGAGAGACTACACCTGGCCCAGCGTATATTTCGCCTATCTGTTCTTCACCCTATCGGCTCTGCTGACTCTCTTTTTCCTGGTGCGGAGCTGGAAAGACGGCTATTGGGGCAAGGACAGCGAGGACGTGAAGTATCAGATCTTCGAAGGAGAGAGCGAACATGAACGAGAAGGAAACACCGAAGATTAAGGAATACGCCGGCGGCTGGATCACGGAACGCGAGGGCACGCAGGTGCCGGGCTTCCTGAAGCTGGCGTTTCCGGTGATCGCGCTCTCCTGCTGCGTCTACATCGTCTGGTTCATGAACGGCGAGGTCGACCACCCGGACCGCGGGGCGCTGGTGCGCAATTTCGTCGCGGCCACGTCCACATCGGCGACCCTGATGTACATCGTCACCGCGATGATCGTGGTCTACGGCGTGATCGTGGTGCTGTTCGCGCTCGCCAAACCGCATAAATAACCGCGCGGGGCAGGCTTAGCGGCCTACCCGCATCGACACCCATGACGAACGGCTTTTACCAGGTCCGCATCCCCGATCCCACCGACTACTGGGTCGAGATGGTCAAGTGCCGGCACGCCTGTCCGGTCCACACCGACGCCTGCGGGTATGTCACCGCCATCGCCGAGGGCCGATACGAAGAGGCCTATCGGATCGCCCGCGCCACCAATCCCTTCGCCTCGATCTGCGGCCGCGTCTGCGGCGCGCCGTGCGAGGCCAACTGCCGCCGCGGCGATTTGGACGCGCCGGTCAGCATCCGGCCGCTCAAGCGATTCGTGACCTCGCGATTCGGTCCCGAAACCGGCGACTACGCGATCCACCGCGACGCCGCCAACCAGCGCATGCTGCCGCCCAATCGCGGCGAGTATGAGCGGGTGGCGGTGGTCGGAGCCGGCGTCAGCGGCCTGACGGTGGCCCACGACCTGGTCCGCACCGGCTACCGGGTCACGGTCTTCGAAGCCTACTCCGAACCGGGCGGCATGCTCACCGCCGGGGTACCGGTATTCCGCCTGCCGCGCGAGCTGGTGCATCACGAAATCCAGGCCATCCTCTCGCTGGGCGTGGAGTTGCAGTGCAACATGCGGCTGGGGCGCGATTTCACCATCGCCAGCCTGCGCGGCGACGGTTTCGCCGCCATCTTCCTGGGGATCGGGCTCCCCAAGGGGCGGAAACTTCCGCTCCCCGGCGCGGAGCACCCAGGGGTGATCGACGGCATGGATTTCCTGCGCGCGTTCAACGCCGGTGCGCCGCTGCCGCTGGGTAAGCGGGTGGTGGTGATCGGCGGCGGCAACGTGGCCTACGACGTGGCGCGCTCGGCGGTGCGTCCGGAGCTGGAAAGCGCCGAGCACGTGGCCCTGGATGTGGCCCGCTCCGCGGTGCGGATGAGCGCCGACAAGGAAGTCCACGTGGTCTGCCTGGAAGGGCGCCACGAGATGCCGGCCGACGAAATCGAAGTGGCAGAGGGCGGCGAGGAAGGCATCCGGCTGCACAATCAGCGGGGGCCGCGCGCCATCCTGGCGGAGAACGGCAACCTGACCGGGCTGCGCACGGTGAAGTGTACCGCGGTCTTCGACGCCAACGGCCGCTTCAACCCGTCGTTCGACGAAGCCGTGATCGAGGACATCCCCGCGGACAACGTGATCTTCGCCATCGGGCAGACCAGCGATCTTTCGTTCCTGGAACCCTCGGACGGCGTCGCGAGCGACCGCGGGCTGATCAAGGTCAACCGCGAAACCTACCAGACCACGGCGCCCGACGTCTTCGCCTGCGGCGATATCGCGCACGGGCCGCGGCTGTTCATCGACGCCGTCGCCAGCGCGCAGATCGCGGCGCGCTCGATGCACGACTACCTGCGCAGGACCCGCACCGACGTGGTCGTGCGCAAGGAGTGGAGTCCGGCGGCGTACACCATGACCGAGCGCTGGAACGTGATCCGCCGCGAGAATCCGCCGGCGCTCGAAGCCCCCCGGCGCTCCGGCAGCCTGGAGATCGTCGAGGAGGATTACGGCGAAAGCGAGGCCCGGCGCCAGGCGGCGCGGTGCCTGCGCTGTAACGTCAACACCATCTTCGATACCGTGAAGTGCGTGGCGTGTAACGGCTGCGTCGATGTCTGCCCGGAGAACCTGATCCGGCTGGTCGGGCTGAGCAGGCTGATCGAAGATCCGGCGTGGGTGGAGAAGGCCAACGCCGAGTTCGGCGACCTCTCCGGCTACAGCGCCGAACAACTCGACGAGATGGGCGCGGTGATGATGAAGGACGAAACCACCTGCATCCGCTGCGCCATGTGCGCCTCGCGCTGCCCGACTCACGCGATCACCATGAAGCGGTTCGATTTCACCCGCGAGTGCGTGAGCGTGGCCGCGCCCAACCCGAAGATTCTCTACGGCACGGTATGACTCCGCTCGAACTGAGTCTGGTCTTCACGCTGGGGCTGGTGGGCAGCCTGCACTGCCTGCAGATGTGCGGGCCGATCGTGCTCGCCTGGAGCGTCTCGCTGGAGCGCCCCGCCGCGCTGCGCGCGCACCTGCGCTACAACGCCGGGCGCATCCTCACCTACACGCTGCTGGGCGCGGTGGCGGGCGCGGTGGGCCGGGCCATCGGACTGCTGGGCCGCAT
>JBBIQR010000469.1:0-3342 GCA_037442245.1 Candidatus Solibacter sp.
CGCCATGATGGGGGCGAGCAATCCGCATCCGCACTGCCAGATCTGGGCCAGCCGCGGACTGCCCAACGAGCCGGCGAAGGAGCAGGCGAGCCTGCTCGATTGGCGCGAGCGCAAGGGCGCATGCCTGCTGTGCGAATACGCGAAGCTGGAGATCGCGGAGGGCACGCGCACGGTGGACGCCAACGAGCACTTCGTGACGATGGTGCCTTTCTGGGCGGTGTGGCCGTTCGAGACGATGGTGCTGGCGCGCCGCCACGTGGGTTCGCTCGAGGAGTTGAGCGGCGCCGAACGCGACGCGCTGGCCGATATTCTCAAGCGCACCACCGCGCGGTACGACCGTCTGTTCGACGTCAGCTTCCCGTACTCGATGGGCTTCCATCAGCGGCCGACGGACGGCGCGGCGCACGAGGAGTGGCACCTGCACCTGCACTTTTATCCGCCGCTGTTGCGGTCGGCAACGGTGCGAAAATTCCTGGTGGGTTACGAAATGCTGGCCACACCGCAGCGCGACATCACGCCGGAATCCGCGGCGGAACGGCTGCGCGCCCTGTGAGTACCGCGGCTTCCTTCGCGTGCGACGCCATCCTGTTCGACATGGACGGCACCCTGGTGGATTCGACCGCGCCGGTGGAGCGCCAATGGCGGTTGTGGGCGGCCAGACGGGGGCTGGACGCGGAGCGGATTCTCGCGGTGGCGCACGGGCGGCGGACCATCGAGACGATGCGCGATGTGGCGCCGCATCTCGATATCGCGAACGAGGAGGCGGTGGAGTTCGATACCGCGGAGGGGCTGGATGGCGAGGGCGTGGCGCCGATCGCCGGCGCCGGAGCGCTGCTGGCGTCGCTGCCGCGCGAGCGGTGGGCGGTGGTCACGTCGGCGGGGGTGTGGCTCGCGGGCCAGCGATTCGCGCAAGCCGGGTTGCCGCTGCCGGACGTGATGGTCAGCGGCGAGGATGTCCGCGAGGGCAAGCCGCATCCGGGCGGGTACCTGCTGGCGGCGCAACGGATGAAGCTGCGGCCCGAGCGGTGCCTGGTAGTCGAAGATACGCCTGCCGGGGTCCGCGCCGGGCTTGCCGCCGGAATGGCGGTGCTGGCCATCGGTAGGACGGTGCCGCGGGAGACGCTGCCGCCGGTGCCGTGGGCGCCGGATCTTACGCCGCTACGCGTTCTGCCGGGGGACGGCTGCTACTTCCACGTCGCGGTGAAGATGTAGAAGGCGTAGGGCTCGTTAACGGGGAAGATATTGGGGTGTAGGGCCGCGGGGACGCGTTGTTTTCAGGCCAGCAAAAGCTTGCGCACTTCGCCTTCCGGATCGTTCACCATCCGGCAATCGTTATCGAACACCATCGTCTGCCCGCGCGCCGACTCGAAACGCTCCCACTTCAAGCCGGGCTGGCTCGGATTGCCCGTCCTGGCGAAATTCGCCCAGGCCGTTGCCATTTTCCTGGCAAGTGCCTGCGCTGCCGGTCCGTTGCCGGTCCCCTGCTCGCAGCGCCTGGTATTGTCGAAGCAGAAGGCCAACTCCGCCGTGTGCCAGGCGCCCGCATCCTCCAGCATGGGCGACTGCCACGTGAAGTACCACGCGTAGGCGGGCGCGCCCTTCTGGTTGTGCTTCATGGCCGCCATCCGGGTGACGTTGTTGCGCATGTTGAGGCTGTTCAACCCCGAGCCGCTGCACATATAGGAAAGCGTGCGGATGCTTTTCTCCGGGTGCGCCTTCTTCAGACCCTCCACCAGCGCCTTGGCCTTGGACTCCCCGTAAGCCCTGGTGAGAGTGGCAAGCCACTGGCTCTCCGCCGGACGGGAGGACATGATGTTCCCTTCCTCGCTTACCGAGCCGAACAACAGCGGTACGTTTTTCGAAATCTCCGGCGCGGCATCGAAGAAGGACCGCATCACGATAAGGCGGCCGTCGACCGTGGGCCCCGGACCGACACGCGGTTTGGCTGTACCCGGCGCCGGAGTCGGCCCACCAGCCCCCATGGGCGGATTCATCCGGGCCGCGACAGCATTGCTGATCTCATTCAGCTTCGCCCATTCCATCTTTTGAAGCGCGGCGATGTCCTTCACGCCGAGTTCGCCGATCACCTGCTTAGCGTATTCTCTGGACTCCTCCGCGCCCGGAGGATTGCCGCCCCCGCCCGACTGCGCCGACGCCCGGTGAATCAGTCCCTCCGCGGAGGGCATCCCGAGTAGCGTGGTGACCTTGGAGCCTCCTCCAGACTGGCCATAAATCATGACACAGCCCGGATCGCCGCCGAAATTGGCAATGTTGTCGCGCACCCACTGCAGCGCCGCCACGAGATCCGTCATGCCGGCGTTCACGGAGCCGGCATATGCCGGGCCGCCGATCGAGGACACGTCGAGGAATCCGAGAACGTTCAGGCGGTGATTGACCGTTACCGACACGACGTCGTGATGCCGGGCCATCTGCGCCCCGTCCTGTGAGGCGAGTTCGTAGGCCGAGCCGAAGGTAAAGCCGCCGCCATGCAGGTAGACCATCACCGGCCGTTTGCCGCTCAGGCTGGAGGTCCAGATGTTGACCTTGAGCATGTCCTCGCTCTGCCATCCATCAGTCCACTGGAAAAGGAAACTCTGTTCGCTCGTCCAGTTGTGCAGGCGTTGCGGACAATTGGCGCCATAGATCAAGGCCGGATACTCGCCGTCCCACGACTTGGGCGGCTTGGCCGGAAGCCATCGGTTCTCGCCTCCGGTGTCGGCGCCGTACGGTACGCCTTTGAAGGTCAGCACGCCGTCTTCAACGTAGCCGCGCACCTTCCCGTACTGAGTTTTCGCAACTGCCGATCGCGGCGTACTGCAGCTTGCACCCGCGGTAGTGGCAGCCTGGACTTCCGAACGGAAAGTTGCCCCCGTCAGCGCGACCGCGCCTGACGTGGCCGACAGAAGCGCCTGACGGCGGTTGAATCTCAACCCTTTGCTCGAATTCGACATCGGAACTCTCTTTCTTCGTGAGAAGCTACCCGTCGGCCGGCGGTATTGGCGCCCGCCCTCCAGCACGGCTCAGTATATAACCATCCGCGCCCGGATCTCATACCCCGCGCTGCACTCCCGCCGGCGCGCCGGCCGCGTCCAGACGCCGCCCTCCCGCACCCTCGCTTGTACAATATAGTTGTGCTTCGCCACGCAGTTCTTGCGGCCCTCGCACTCGCGGCCGCCGTTCACGCCCAGACCGCCTTCTTCCCGCTCAAGGATCTGAAGCCCGGTATGCGCGGAATCGGTCGTACCGTCTTCTCCGGCTCGCGGGTCGAGGAGTTCCAAGTCGAAATTCTCGGCGTCCTCGATAACGCCGGTCCCAAGGAATCCATCATCCTCGGTCGCCTCT
>JBBIQR010000470.1:0-3329 GCA_037442245.1 Candidatus Solibacter sp.
GACCTTGTCCACGGCCCAGAAACGGGTGGCCGAGGGGGTACCGGCGGTCAGTAGGTGAGCCATCCGGCCTCCTTGTACCAGGCGAGAGTTTCGGTGAGTCCGGCTTCGATCGCGGTGGGCGCCGTGAAACCGAGTTCGGCGGTGGCGCGGGTGGTATCGCAGGTCCAAAAGGGAAAGCGGGCTTCGCGGACTTTCTCGCGGGAGACGATGCCGGGCTTGCCGGTGAGGCGGGCGGCGGCTTCGGCGCAGGCTCCGGCGGCAAGGGCCAGGGGAAACGGGATGGGGAGGACGCGCGGGACGCGGCGCATGATGCGCGCGGCTGCGGACGAGAGGTCGCGCCAGGAAAGCGGCTTGGGATGGGCGAGGAAGTAGTCGCGTCCGGCGGCGCGCGGGGAGCGGGCGGCGGCGAGGATGCCCTCGACCAGGTCCTTCACGTAAATGGCGCTGAAGAAGCGCTCGCCTCCGGCGATTTCGACGATTACACCGCGGGAGATGGATTTCAGAAGCTGGAAAACGTCGGTATCGCGCGGCCCGTAGACGACGGCGGGGCGCACGATGACGGCGTCCGGGGTGAGTTCGCGGACGGCGCGCTCGGCTTCGAGCTTGGATTTGCCGTAGGTGGCGGGCGGATGAGGGGCAGCGTCCTCGCGGACGGGAGCGCCGTCGGCGGATGGTCCGATGGCGGCGAGGGAGCTGACGTGGACGAAGCGGACGCCGCGGCCGGCGAGGGCGCGGGCGAGGTTGCGGGTGGCGGCGGAGTTACCGGAGTAGTAATCGGCGGCGCGCAGGGCCTTGGTGACGCCGGCGAGGTGGATGACGGTATCGGCGCCGCGGACGGCATCGGCGAGGCCGTCGCCGCTGGCGAGGTCGCCGCGCACGGGTTCGACGCCGGCAGGCAGTTGGACGGCGCGGCGGACCAGGGCGCGGACGGGCGCGCCGAGGGCGGACAGGCGTTCGAGGAGATGGGCGCCGATGAAGCCCGTGCCGCCGGTTACCAGGGTCATCACTGGGCGGTGTTGCGGAAGGCCACCTCGCCGAAATAGCTTTCGGCGGTGGTGCCGGTGTGTTGGGAATTGATCTGGAGCCGCAGCCCCTTGACCCGCGGAGCGCTCCTGCCGTAGGCGCGTTCGTAATCGGCGGCGATATTGTGCTGTTCGCTGAGCCACTGGTTGGCTTCAGACTCGCCGGAGCGGCAGACCACGGCGAAGATGTGCACGAACGGGATGCTGCTGGCGTTCTGCATCGCACCCTTGGGCGCGGTGGAGTCCCAGATGTAAGTGAGGATACGCTTATCGTCGAAGGCGACGAGCACCTGTGCGGCCTGATCGTCGGTGGAGGCGCGGCGGAAGTCGCCGCCGGCGGGCAGGCGGGTTACCTTCCACTTCCAGGAGAGCCACGGCGTCTGGAAGGGATCGACATCGACGCGGTGTTCGAGGCCGAACGAAGAGGAGACGCTCTTGAGGTGGAGGCAACTGGCGGAGTCCCCGCAGACGGACAGTTCGGGTTTGCCGTGGTTCACCTTGATGAGCCAGTCGGCGGGCAGACGTCCCGACGACCAGCCTGCCGTATTGAGTACGATTACGGCCATCGGGGTAGTAAATGCCGGAAGCAATAAAACCAGAAAACTGCTGACGAGTAGGAACCTCTTCAAACGACCTCTCTACAGGGGCCTGGCGCCGCGTACTCTCTATGATCGCACGACTGGCCGGGCATTCGCCATTAACCCAAACGAGGGGGACGCGGCAGTGATCGGGTGGCGGCGATTCCGATAGACTGATCCCTATGGATCGAAGGCGATTTTTGCAGGCATCGGCCGCGCTAGCCGCGGCGGGCGGCGTGGAGCAAACGAGCGCGCGGGCGGCGAAGCCCTCGCAACTGAAACTGGGAACGCAGCACGGCGACAGCGACGACATCCTGCGGGTGATGGCCGCCTTCGGCGTGACGTCCATCTGCGGACGGCTGCCCTCACCGAAACTGGACGAAAACTGGAGCGTCGAGGGGCTGAAGCGCAAGCGCGAGCACGTGGAGTCGTTCGGCATTCGACTGGAGGCGGTGCCGCTGCCCTTGAGTTCGAGCTACATCACACGGTCGGAGAATCCCAACATCATGCTGGGCAAGAGCCCGGAGCGCGACCGCGAGATCGACGGCGTCTGCCAGATGATCCGCAACGCAAGCGAGGCGGGAATCCCGGCGCTCAAGTACAACATGTCGATCCTGGGGGTGGTGCGGACCAAGGCGACTCCGGGACGGGGCGGGGCGGCGTACAGCACGTGGAGATACGCCGATGCGGCGGATAAAGATAAGTTGACCGAAGCGGGTCCGGTAAGTGTGGACGAGGCATGGGAAAGGATCAGTTACTTTGTGAAGCGGGTGATCCCGGTGGCGGAGGAGCACAAGGTGCGGATGGCGTGCCACCCGCAGGACCCGGGGATGCCGGAGCCCGCCGGGTACCGGGGCGTGCACCGGGTGCTGGGCAGCGTCGAGGGGTTGAAGCGCTTTGTGGCGCTGAGCGGCAGCCCGTATCACGGGCTGAATTTCTGCCAGGGCACGGTGTCGGAGATGCTGCAAAAGCCCGGGGAGGAGATCTACGACGTGATCCGCTATTTCGGGTCGCGGGGGCGGATCTTCAACGTCCATTTCCGCAATATCCAGGGCGGGTTCAGCGATTTCCGGGAGACGTTTCCGGATAACGGGGACGTGGATTTCATCCGCGCGGCGCGGGTGTACAAGGAGGTCGGGTACGACGGGATGCTGATGCCGGATCACGTGCCCACGATCCAGGGAGATACCGGCCGGGCGCAGGCGTTCGCTTACTGCTTCGGATATATCCAGGCGCTGATCCAGCTAGTAAATCAGGAGGGGTGAGTCAGGCGGACCGGAGGACGCCTCCGCCTGCGCCGCGCGCCATGGCAGGCGGGACGGAGCGGCCCCGGCGGTCTCCGGGAACAGGCCCGGTTGGGGTAAGATTGCAGAATTACGCGCCGTATGAGAATCGCCTCACCTCGCTCCGGACTGCTGCGGAGGTCCGCCGTCTTCTGGGCCGCGTTGCTTTCCGTGATGGTAGTTCTCTTGGGCGCCGTCGCGATCCGGCAGTTTCGCGCTACCACCGAAATCGGCAAGGCCACGGAGGACCGCATCACCGGCGACCTCGAGTCGCTGATGATCGACTGGCACCTGGATTTTTACCGGCGCTTTTCCGCGACCTGCGTTGCCTTGCAGGTAGGACCCGATTCCGGAGCGTTCGACGAGTGGGACGTGTTTCGGGACCGTTACGCACAGTGGCGCCGTACGGCCCAGACCCCGGAACTGGTCCGCAGTCTGTACATCTG
>JBBIQR010000471.1:0-3327 GCA_037442245.1 Candidatus Solibacter sp.
GGGGTTAACAGGAAGGGGCGGGGAGAAAAGGAAGCACGCGCGCTGGCGCGATCGGGATTCCGGTTCGATCCAAAGGGTAGGCCGGGAGGCCTACCCTACTGGGGGATACTGGTAACGCGATGGTTCCGAGGCAGATCACGCGGCAGCGGATTTTTCGGGTGATGAGCGCGGGGTTCGGGCTGGTGATTGTACTGCTGGCCGCGGCGGCGGTGGTGGGGATCCGCAATATCGAGGACATTCAGGACACGGCGCGCGATCTGCTGCGGGAACAGTCGGTCAGCCGGGGCCTGATCGAGGAGTTGCAGAGCCAGCAGACGAGCCTGAGCGAGGTGTTCGGCATTCTGGCGCGCGATCCGGATTCGCTCGATTACACGCAGATCATGACGCAGCTTGACCAGGCGGACCGCGACATCGACCGCATCGCGGGCGAAGGGGAGAAGACGGCCGAGCAGGCGCTGTGGAGCCGGCTGCGGACGGCGTCGCGGAATTTTTCGGAGGAAGCGCGGCGGCTGCTTTCGGTGGATGAGCCGGAGACGTTCCAATCGATGGACCTGTTCCGCTATCACGGCGCATTCGCGAGCGTGGTGGCGCGGCTGCTGGAAGCCGAATACGGAAAGCTGAACGCGGCGCAAGGCGAGATCGACCGGCGGACGAGCCGGCTGTCGCGGATTTCGTTCGGCTTTGCCGGAGCGGCGCTGGTGCTGGCGCTGGTGTTCGCGGTGGTGACGGTGCGGATGGTGTCGCAACTGGTGGAGCGGCTGGAGTGGCAGACCGGGGAGCTGAGCCGCGTCTCGTGGCACATGCTGGAGGCGCAGGAGGACACGGCGCGCCGCTTCTCGCACGAACTACACGATGAACTGGGGCAATCGCTGACGGCGGTGAAGACGAACCTCTCGGCGATGCAGACGGCGGGCTGCGACGCGGGGCGGCTGCGCGACTGCCTGCGGCTGGTGGACGATTCGATCGGCAATGTGCGGCAGATGTCGCAGTTGCTGCGGCCGACGATCCTGGACGATTTCGGGCTGGAAGCGGGTTTGCGGTGGCTGGCGGAGGGTTTTCAGGCGCGAACGGGCATCGAGGTGGCGGTGGAATCGGCACACGCGGCGCGGCTGCCGGGCGAGACGGAAACCCACCTGTTCCGCATCGCGCAGGAGGCGCTGACCAACGTGGCGCGGCACTCGAAAGCGAAGCGCGTGGAGATCAAGCTGGCGCCGGCGGCCGGAGGCGTGACGCTGCGGATTGCCGACGACGGGCAGGGTATCGCGAGCACGGGGGGAAACGCGCGCGGGATGGGGATGATCGGGATGCGGGCGCGGGCGCGGGGCGCGGGCGGGGATGTCCGGGTGGAATCGAAACCGGGCCGGGGTGTTGTAATTGAAGTGCGGGTGCCGGTTCCCAATGAAACGAACACGAATCCTACTGGCTGACGATCACGCGGTGGTGCGGCAGGGCTTCAAGATGATCCTGGGCGCGCAGAGCGATATGGAGATCGTAGGGGAGGCGGCGAACGGGCGCGAAGCGGTGGAACTGGCCGAGCAGATGCGGCCGGACATCGTGGTGATGGACGTGGCGATGCCGGAATTGAACGGGATCGAAGCCACGCGGCGGCTGGCGGCGAGCATTCCGCACACGCGGGTGATCGCACTGAGCATGCACAAGGACTCGGTTTACGTGCGGGAGATTCTGCGGGCCGGGGCGCGCGGCTACCTGTTGAAGGATTCGGGCGCGGAGGACCTGGTGAAGGCGATTCGCGCGGTGGCGGGAGGGGAGAGCTGGCTCAGTCCGGCGGTCTCGAACGCGGTGCTGGACGATTACCGGCGGCATGTGACGAACCCGATCGACCTGTTGACGAGCCGCGAGCGGGAGGTGCTGCAGATGCTCGCGGAGGGGAAGACCAACAAGGAGATTGCGGCGGTATTGAACCTGAGCGTCTACACGGTGGACGCGCACCGCGGGCGGATCATGGAGAAGCTGAACCTGCACAGCATTAATGAGTTGGTGCGGTTCGCGGTGCGCAACGGGCTGATCGACTGAGGGACCGGCTAGGCTCCGGAGCCGACGGTGAAGCCTTCCCAGCGGGCGACGACGGCCGAGGCGAGGCAGTTGCCGAGGACGTTCACGGAAGTGCGGGCCATATCGAGGAGGGCGTCGACTCCGAGCAGGATGCTGACGCCTTCGAGCGGCAGGTGGAAGGTGACGACGGCGCCGGAGAGGATGACGAGGGCGGCGCGGGGGACGCCGGCGACGCCCTTGCTGGTGAGCATGAGGGTGAGCATCATCATCAACTGCTGGCCCAGGGTCAAGTGGATGCCGGCCGCCTGGGCGACGAACATGGCGGCGAGCGAGAGGTAGAGGGTGCTGCCGTCGAGATTGAAGCTGTAGCCGGTGGGGATGACGAAGCCGGCGATGTGCTTGGGCACTCCGAAGCGCTCCATGTTTTCGAGGGCGAGGGGGAGCGCGGCTTCGCTCGAGGCGGTGGAGAAGGCGATCAGGAAAGGCTCGCGGACGGCGCGGTAGAACGGGCGGACGGGAATGCGCGCCACGGCCATGACGGCGCCGAGCACAAGAACGACGAACAGGAAGAGGGCGGCGTACATGGTGAGGATGAGTTTTCCGAGGCCGAACAGGACGCCGAGGCCCTTGCTGCCGACGGTGACCGCGATAGCCGCGCCGACTCCGAGGGGCGCGAGGTACATGACGTACCGGGTGAAGCGGAACATGACTTCGGCGAGCGCGCCGCAGAAGTTGACTACGGGGAGAGCTTTTTCGCCGGCGGCGGAGCAGGCCGCGCCGAACAGGAAGGCGAAGACGACGAGTTGCAGGACGTCGTTGCGGGCCATGGCGTCGATGATGCTGGCGGGGACGGTGTGTTCGAGGATGGCGGAGACCCCGGCGGGCGCGGCGGCGGTGGCGGTCTCGGAGGCGGCGGGCGCGATGGGGACGCCCTCGCCGGGGCGGACGAGGTTGACGACGCCGAGTCCGAGAAAGAGCGCGAGCGTGGTGACGATTTCGAAGTAGAGGATGGCCTTGCCGCCGATCCTGCCCATGTGCTTGCCGCCGCCTCCTCCGGATCAGGCGGAGGAACACGGCGCCGGCGACGCCGCACTGTTTGGCGGCGTCCGGGGCGAGGAGCCCGAAGGCGATGCCGGCCGCCATGGCGAAGAAGATCCAGGCGGTGAGGGACGGCCGCTTCATCGCTCGCCCCACTTGAGCTTCTGGCGGAGGACGTCGAAGAACATCTGGCGCGGGGGACGGATCAGGTGCAGGGCGAATTGGGAGCAGTGACAGACGACGGTATCGTTCTCGCGGAGGGGGGTGCCGACCTGC
>JBBIQR010000472.1:0-2575 GCA_037442245.1 Candidatus Solibacter sp.
GGTACGGTCCCGAAGGAGCCGCACCGTTTGCGCAGTAGACGTCAGCGCCGCGCGCCGAGGCGCGCAGGTTGTGGGGATGCGCGGGATATACTAACTCGTACCGTGAGGGACGTTATGTTTCGTACACTCGCCGCGATGGTTTGCTTTACCGCTCCTATTGCACTGGCGCAATCGTCGCTGGGGCTTTCCTTTAACTACCTGGCGATCGATCCGGTCAACAGCCAGAATGTCTGGGCGGCGACGGCGGGGACGTTGTACCGGTCCACGGACGGCGGCAACACGTTTCGCGCCGTGCCCATCGCCGCGGCGAGCACCGCCGCGCCCGCGATTGCGGGGCTGGCCATCAATCCGCAGTCGGGGTCGACGGTTTTCGTCATTGCCCAATACCAGACGGTTAGCGGCCTGCTGTGGCGAACGGGCGATGGCGGAGCGACCTGGACGAACGTGGACCCGCCGGGGGCGGCGAACACCTTCGACCCGCACTCCACCGTCGTCCCGAGTTTCTTCTTCAACCACGGCTCGCCGCAGACGGTTTACTACCAGATTGGCCGGCAGCTCTACAAGTCGGCCGATTCGGGAAGCACGTGGAAGACGCAGCAGGCGAATCTGCCGGGCGCCGCGCTGCAGGTGAACGCCGCGGATGCGACGCGAATGTACAGCCTGTTCAGTGGAGGTCCGCAATCGGGCGGCCTGGCCTACAGCAAGGATGAAGGTGTGACCTTGACGAACGCTGCGTTTCCGCCGCTTCCGCCGGGCAATCAGACGGTGAAATCGGTGAGCGGCAGCCGGATTTATAGCAGCGGCTCCGATCCCAACCGGATCATCTACACGGCGTGGATCACCTACAACGCCAGCGACACGAGCATTCAGACGAGCGGCGAGTTCTATTTCACGTCGTCGAGCGGAGGCCAGAGCTTCAATGCGTTCGACACCAACAATCCAACTTCGACGTTGGGTGGCGCCTACTTTCCGTCGGCGGGGGGCGAGACCGTGGTGTATACGGGCCCGTTCGGCGCCTACCGCTCGACGGATTTCGGTGTGACGTGGACGAAGATCCAGCAGAGCGTGGCGGGAATCGTGGCGTTCGATCCGCGGAATGCCAATTCGGTTTTCGCCGACAGCACGCGCCTGGCATCGAGCGATGGCGGGGTCACCTGGCAGGCGCGCACGCCGCAGTACTTCCCGGCGCCCTTGCCGCTCTCGTCGAGCCAGACGCTGGAAGCCGGGACGGCGTACATCTTCCCGGCCGCGTATATCACCGATAGCGACGGCAAGGTAATGGCGTTGAGCAATCCGGCCGCTTCGAGCAGTGCGCCATGGCTGAGCGCCCAGATTCAAACGTTCCCCGGCACGGGCACCTCTTTCCAGTACAAAGCGTCGGCCGCCGCCCTGACGCCGGGCACTTACCAGGGGCGGATTCAGGTGACGGATTCCGCGCTGGCGGCGAGTTGGACGGTCGCGGTGCAGTTGACCGTGGTCAGCCGTGTGGCCCCGCAACTGCGGTTTACCGTGAAGGCGATTGCGGGAACGGGCAAGTCGGCTTTTTCCGGCGACAATGGTCCGGCGGCCAGCGCCGCGATCGAGTGTTGCACGCACAATCTGGTTTTCGACCCGCAGGGCAACCTGTATCTCAATTCGGCTTATCGCATCCGCCGGATTACGGCTGGCGGAACCATCGGCACCTTCGCGGGATCCGGGTCGACTGGCGATTCCGGCGACGGAGGGGCGGCGATTTCGGCGGCACTGGTTCCGTGGACCTTCACATACTCCAGCGGCGGACTGGTGGTGGCCGACGCGTTCAATAGCAGGCTGCGGATCATTGGAAGCGATGGCCGCATACAGAATTTGTATAACGGTCCGTTCGGCGCGACTCCCCAGGTCGGCTACCTGACGTCGCTGGCTTCCGATGCGACCGGCGTACTGTATCTCAGCGACGGCTATGGGATCTACCAGTGGTCCGGAGGCTCCTTCCGGCAAACCTACAGCATTCCGGGCAGCCAGGCGGCGCTCACGCGATGGAACATCACGGCGCAAAACCGGATTCTCGCGTCGTCCGGCGGACTCCTGCTACAGGGGAATTCGCCGGGCGGGGCGTTGACGGCGCTGGCGGGCACGGGGGTTGCGGGATTTAGCGGCGATCACGGACCGGCGCGCCAGGCTTCGATCACTCCGTCCACGCAGGCGGTTGCCGACAGCAAGGGCAATATCTATTTCGGCGACGGTGCGCGCGTGCGCGTGATTCTGCTTTCGGGGAACGTCGAGACGGTGGCGGGCGATGGTGATACGGTGAACGCGCTGGCCGATGGTTCGGACGCCACCGGCGGCAGCCTGGGGGTTGTGCTGGCGCTGGCGGTGGATGGCAAGGACAATCTTTTCGTCGCCACTGGGAATAACTACATTTATGAACTCACCGCCCAGGCCGGACCGCCGCCGCCACCTCCGCCGCGGATCGGCGCGGGTGGCGTGGTGAGCGTCTTCAACGGGGCCGCGCGTCTGTGCCCGGGCGACATCTTCTCCATCTACGGCGCGAATCTGGCGGCCGCCACCGCGCCAGCCGCGGGCGCGCCGCTGCCCC
>JBBIQR010000472.1:2585-3297 GCA_037442245.1 Candidatus Solibacter sp.
ATCTCGTGCTCGTACTGTACGGGGATGCGCCGCTGCCCCAGACTCTGGGCGGCGCCATGGTGACCATCAACGGCAACCCGGTCCCGCTCTTCTATGCAAACCCGGGGCAGATTAACGCGCAAATTCCCTGGGAGACCGCGGTGGGGGCGGCGGCGGTCGTGGTCAGTGTCAACGGCGCGCCAAGTAACACGGCGGCGATCCATGTCAGCCCCGCCGCACCGGATATTCTCCAATACAACGGCGATCGCGCGGTGGCGATTATGCCCGATGGGAGTTACAACGGACCCACGAATCCGGCCGCGGCGGGCGACTATCTGGTGCTGTATCTGACGGGCATCGGCGCGGTGGATCCAGCGGTTCCGGCGGGCTCCGCATCGCCGTCCGGTCCGCTGGCGCAGGCGTCGGGCGCCAGGCAACTGACCCTGGATGGGGCGGCGATCCCGATTGCGTTCCTCGGGCTGACGCCGACTTACGTGGGGCTGGCGCAAATGAATCTTCAGGTGCCCTCGGGGATCGCACCGGGCGATCACACCCTGGTTCTTACGGTGGCCGGTGTCGCGAGCAATTCGGTCTCGATCTCGGTGAAGTGAAGTGGGGAGCCTAACCAGGGCCCTGAGCGCGGACACCAGGCAGACCATCCGGCGCGCCTTCGCCGCGGCGTCAGCGCCGCGCGCGTCCCAGCGCGATCAGCGCGCCGCCGCCCAGCAGCAGC
>JBBIQR010000473.1:0-3296 GCA_037442245.1 Candidatus Solibacter sp.
AGGTTGCGAACTTCATCGGCTACCACCGCGAACCCCATCCCCGCTTCGCCCGCGCGCGCCGCCTCCACCGCCGCGTTCAGCGCCAGAATGTTGGTCTGGAAGGCGATTTCATCGATCGTCTTGATGATGTGCGCGATCTTCTGGCTGTGCGCCTCGATCTCTCCCATCGCCCGCACCATCTCTTCAATCGCCCGATTGGCTGCATCCACGTTGCTTTGCGATTCCCCTGCGAGCCCCGCCGCATCCAGCGAGCTCTGGCTGTTCTGTTGCGCCGTGGCCCCGATTTCGTCGCTCGTGGCCGACGTTTCCTCGATCGACGCCGCCTGCTCCGTCGCCCCCTGCGCCAAAGACTGGCTGATGCGATTCACTTCTTCGGCCGCTTCGGCCACCTGCACCGTCCCCGCCCGCATCTCCCCAATCGCCGCCCGAAACGTCCGGGTCACCTTGAACACCACCCACAACAGCCCCCCGGCAACCGCCAGATTCAGCCCGATCAGCAAGAAGGCCGACCACCGCGCCGTGGCCGTTACGCCCTGCGCTTTCTCATCCGACGCGCCCAGCCCCGCGTTTTCCCGTTTCGAAAGCAGGTCCGCCGCGCGATCGACTTCCTCCAATACAGGAAACATCTTGTCCGTCAGAACGGAATGCGCGTCGCTGAATCTGCCGGCCCCGGCCAGCCCCAGATACTCCCGCCAGAATCCGGCCCACGACGCCGCCCCGCGGCCCAACGTCTCCGCAGCCCGCCGCCCTTCGCCGTCTTCCAGCAGCCGCGACAGTTCCGCCGCGTCCTTTTGCACCGCCGACGCTTCCGCCTCAAGCTCCCCGGCGCTCCCCGCCGCCTCGGCCACCGTGTGGCACGAAGAACAGGACTCCGCCCCCGCATTCCCCTTCTCCAAATTCAAAATCGCGTACGCCAACTGCTCCCGCGCACAGCGGTTCCGCATACCCTGAAACCGCTCATGCACCGACACAATCAACGACAGCCGCCGCGCCGTCCCGTTCACCGCCGCGTCCAGTTGCCCGCCCAGAGTCCGCACCCATCCCAGTGCGGCGAGCCCCAGAATCAGCACCGAGCACAGCACACCGAACACACCCACATAGAGTTTTGTCCCCGCGGTCACCTTCATCCCAATTCTCCTGCTGAAAGATCGGACTCTCCGCCCAAAACCTGTAGACCCCTTCCCAGGGATTTTCTGCGGGCCGCGCCGCCCTTCAGTCCGTGCCGCCCCCGTCCACCACCGCGGTCAGTTCCTCCACCGCCTGTTTCAGCGTCTGCGATTGCGCCCCCAACTCGGTCGCCGCCGCCGCCCCCTCTTCGGCATGCGCCGCCGTGTCCTGCGTGACCTGCGACATCTGCGCCACCGCGTGGGTGATCAGCTCGATGCCCCGCGTCTGCTCCCGGCTGCCCTCATGAACCTGCTCCACCAGCGCCTGGATGCCCGCCGATTCCTCGGTGATCGCCCGCACCGCCACCGCTACCTGATCCACCTTGCGTTTCCCCCCGGCCGATTTGCCGATCGATTCCTCGATCAACAGGGTCGTATCCCGCGCGGCTTGAGCCGACCGCTGCGCCAGGTTCCGCACCTCGCCGGCCACCACCGCAAACCCCATCCCCGCCTCCCCGGCCCGCGCCGCCTCCACCGCCGCGTTCAACGCCAGAATGTTCGTCTGAAACGCAATCTCGTCGATGACCTTGATAATCCGCGAGATCTTGCCGCTCTGCGCGTTGATATCGGCCATCGCCGACTCCATCTCGACCAGCGCCCGGTTGGCCGCGCCGAATTCTTCCTGCGACTTCCGCGCCAGCGCCATCGCCTGTTCGGCGTGCTCGGTATTGCGCCGCGCCATCGAGTTGATCTCCTCGCTCGATGCCGACGTCTCCTCCAGTGCCGAAGCGTGCTCCGTCGCCCCCTGCGCCAGCGAATTCGAGGACGCCGCGATGTGCGCCACCGCTTCATCCACCGTGCGCGCTCCCTTGCCCAACACCACCGCGATCCGCGACAGCCGCCGCCCGATCCGGTTCACCACGAACGCTACCACCACCCCCACCAGTCCTGCCAGCGGCACGATCCAGATCAGCGCGTCGCGCACCCCAGACTGAATCACCGGGTTCAGCCGGTCCAGGCTCGAACGCAGCACGAAGACCCCGTGAATCTGCCCCTCCGCCCAGTTCTCCATCGGCAGCCCCAGTATGTCCCGCCCATCGTGCGTCGGACTCGTGGCCGGATCGCCGTGGCACAGCAGGCAGTCCCGCGTCAGGCGGATCGGCCGCGCGTACACAATCTCCCGGCGCTGCTCGTCCACCCCGAAGTAGTCCTCCGCGCCGCCGTTTTCCAGTACCTGCAGGATCTCCGCCTCCGATTCCCGCGGCTGATTCTTCGCATCCCGCGGCGAACGCGCCGCAATGTGAAATTCGTACCCCTCCTGGGCCGCGACCTTTTCGATCGACCTCCATGCCGCCACCACCGGCACCGTCTGCAAAATCCGCGCGTCGTCCTTGCGGGCGTCCGTACTCGAGAACATCTCCGTCTTAAAAACACCGTCGTTGCGCATCGCCGACACCGATTGCCGGACGTTTTCCGCGCCCATCAGCACGCCGCGCATCGAGTTCCGCGTCAGATCGATCCCCTGCCGCCGGATCACACTCCGCTGGATTACCAGACACGTGACCGCGGTCACAATCACCGCCGCGATCGAGACCGCTATCAGCTTCGTTCGTAGAGACCAGGAGACCATTGATTACCCCCTCGGAATCCATATCGGTGGGTGTCGTAAGTTTCTGTAGCGGGAATTTCCCGGATATTGTATAAAGCCTACGCGGACTTACTCGCGCCAGAATAACTCGGCGTCCGAACGCCGCACGTAATTGGCGTCCAACCCCGCCGGGCGGTACGTTTGCAGCCGGGTGTCTACTGCAAGTCCTTTGCCCATGCCGGCCCTTGCGGCGCTTCATCACTTGGATCCCACGTCCCGATAAGGCGCCCGGTCGCTACGTCTCGCAGTTCATAATGAGCCCGCGGGTCCCCGTGAGGGTACGACTGCTGAAATGCCACCCGTTTCCCATCGCTTACGAAATTCCAACCGAAAATCGCCCTGCCATCGCCGGTGAAACGGCGAAGCGGCTTCCCCGGCCTATACACGGCAAGCTTGAACGGTAAGGGGTACGACGTGCAGCAGAAATCCGAATCCACCAACCACCCGGCGGTTTTCTTGTCCGTCGAGATTCTCGGTGAGCTACACCCTATCTGTTCCTGTTCCGTTGGCAGACGAACGACGTCCCCGTCTCCTTGAATGAC
>JBBIQR010000474.1:0-3286 GCA_037442245.1 Candidatus Solibacter sp.
TCCGCAACTTCATGGCCCTCAAACAGAAGGCCGATCCGGCGCCGTACTTCCTCAGCTACGAAATCACCGAACAGGACTACAGGGAAATCGCCGGGACCCTGGGCACGGTGGACGGCACCGCCGGCGGCAAGACGCGCCGGTTCGACGTCTCGATCCGGGTCGGCGACCGCAAGCTGGACAACTACCACCGCGTCCGCGGCGACCAGGGCCAGGTCACCAGCGGCGCCCTCATCAGCTACGAAGACGCCGTTCCCTCCATCAAGCGCCGCATGTGGCTGGAAACCGACCGCGCCTACCGCGCCGCCGCCGAGCGCCTGATCCGCATCCGCACCAACACCCAGGTCAAGGTCGCGCAGCAGGACGATTCCGACGACTTCTCCGTGGAACCCCCCGCGACGTACGTCGAAACCCCGCCCCGCCTCCACTTCGATGACGCCGGCTGGCGCGAAAAGATCCGCCGCTACTCGGCCCGCTTCGCCAACTACCCCAGCGTCCTGACCAGCCACGTGACCGTCATCGCCCAGACCGATACCCGCTACTTCGTCAGCAGTGAAGGCTCGCGCATCGCACACGGGCGCGGCTTCGCCCGTATCGTCATCAGCGCCGCCGCCAAGGCCGCCGACGGGACCGACATCGCTTCCTTCGACACCTTTGAAGCCGTCGACGAATCCGGTCTGCCCGAGGACAAAACCGTCAACGCCGCCATCGACCGCGTCGCCAACGATGTCGCCAACCTGCTCAAGGCGCCGGAAGCCGAGCCGTTCGTCGGCCCCGCCATCTTCAGCGGACGCGCCGCCGGCGTTTTCTTCCACGAAATTTTCGGGCACCGCGTCGAAGGACACCGCCAGCGCGATGAGAGCGAGGGCCAGACTTTTACCAAGAGTGTCGGCGCCAAAGTGCTGCCCGACTTCCTCTCGGTGGTCTTCGACCCCACGCGCCACAAGGCGGCGGGCATCGACCTGAACGGGTGGTACGACTACGATGACGAGGGCGTCAAGGGACAGGCCGTGCGCGCCGTCGACAAAGGCGTCCTCAAGGAATTCCTCATGTCGCGCGCGCCCATCAAGGGCTTCCCGCACTCCAACGGACACGGGCGCCGCCAGCCGGGTATGGAGGTCGTGTCCCGCCAGAGCAACCTGATCGTGGAGAGTTCCAATACCGTTCCCGACGCCACCCTGCGCCAGATGCTGGTCGCGGAGGCCAAAAAGCAGAACAAGCCCTACGGCCTCTACTTCCGCGAAATCACCGGCGGCTTCACCACTACACAGCGCGGCGCGATGCAGGCTTTCAAGGTGCTGCCCATCGTCGTCTACCGTGTCTATACCGATGGCCGCCCGGATGAACTCGTCCGCGGCGTGGATATCGTCGGCACCCCGCTCGCCAGTTTCGCCAAAATCCTCGCCACCGGCGACAAGCCCGACGTCTTCAACGGCTATTGCGGCGCGGAAAGCGGCAGCATTCCGGTCAGCGCCGTCTCGCCCGCCATCCTGGTGAGCGAAATCGAAACCGAAAAGAAGAGCAAGTCCAACGACCGGCCGCCGCTGCTCCCTGAGCCCACCAACCTCGAAAGCATTCCGGGGGCCGCGCGATGAAGAAACTCGCCGCCGCGGCCGTCGCGCTCGCTTCCATCGCCTTTCTCTCCGCGCAGGCGCCCGCGCCGGATAACCTGCTCAAGGCGATGCACGACGAACTCGACCGCGCCGCCCGCCTGCGCCTCGCCAATCTCGACGCGCCTTACTTCATCGAGTACACCGTCGCCGACCAGGATGGCTTCACCGTCAGCGCGAGTCTCGGCGGACTCGTCAGCCGCCGCCACGAGCACTTCCGCCTCCCCGACGTGAACGTCCGGGTGGGCGACTACAAGTTCGATAACGGCAACTACGTGGGCAGCGGCTTCAACTTCGGCACCCGCTACGATCTGCAGCGCTTCCCCCTCGACGACGACTACCCGCTGCTGCGCCGCTACCTGTGGCTGCTCACCGATTCCGCCTACAAGTCCGCGGTCGAGGCCATTTCGCGCAAGCGCGCGGTGCTCCGCGACGTGCAGCAGACCGAGCCGGTCGACGATTTCGCGCACGCCGAGCCGGTGAAGAGCATCCGTCCGCTCCATCACCTCTCGCTCGACGAGGACGAATGGGCGGGACGCATCCGCGCCCTCTCCGCCGTCTTCACTTCTTATCCCGAGGTCAAGACCAGTTCGGTCGATCTCGAGGCCAGCGACGGCGGTTTCACCCTCGTCAATACCGAGGGCACCGAGGTCCGCGAACCGGAATCCGCCGCCTTCGTACGGGTGCGCGCCACCGCGCAGGCGGCCGACGGAATGACCGTGCGCGACACCGTGGCCTACCACGCGCCCACCGCGATCGAGCTCGCCTCCGACGCCGAGATGCGCAGCGGTGCCTCCGCCGTCGCCCGCAACGTCACCGCGCTCGCCAAGGCCCCGATGGGCGAGGACTACAACGGCCCGGTCCTGTTCGATGGCGCAGCCGGAGCCCAGATCTTCGCCGAGGTGCTCGGCCGCAACCTGACCGTTACCCGCATGCCCGCCGGAGGGCGCGGCGGCGGCGCTCCCGGCGAACTCGAAGGACGCCTCGGCGCCCGCGTGCTGCCCGACTCCTTCGACGTGGTGGACGACCCCACCCAGACCGAGTGGCGCGGACGCCCCCTGTTCGGCTCCTACAAAGTGGATCAGGAGGGCGTCGCCGCCAGACCGCTCCGGGTGGTCGAAAAGGGCGTCCTCAAAGCCTACCTGCTCACCCGCCAGCCGGTGCGCGGCTTCAACGGCTCCAACGGACACGCCCGCCTGCCCGGCGCGTTCGGAGCCGGCGCCGCCACCGTCAGCAACCTGTTTGTCCGTTCCACCGAAGCCGTCGCACCCGCCGGCCTCAAGAAGAAGCTCATCGAACTGATCGCTTCGCGCAACAAACCCTACGGCATCCTGGTTCGCAAGATGGACTTCCCCTCGACCGGCAGTTTCGCCGAACTGCGCGCACTCGCCGCCGGCCAGCAGAGCGGCCGTCCCGTAAGCATGCCCCTGCTGGTATATAAGGTCTATCCCGACGGCCGCGAGGAACTCGTGCGCGGACTCCGCTTCCGCGGATTTAACGTCCGCTCCCTCAAGGACATCCTCGCCGCGGGCGACGATGCCAACGTGTTTGAGTGGATGGAGAATACCGCGCCCTTCGCCCTCGCCGGCGGAGCCGGCTCCACCACCGAAGCCTGCGTCGTCGCGCCCTCCATCCTGATCGACGATCTCGAACTGCATCCCCTCGAAGGGGAACAGCCC
>JBBIQR010000475.1:0-3286 GCA_037442245.1 Candidatus Solibacter sp.
GGACTGCTGTGGTCTTCGGTGGACAACGACGATTCGCGCGACCTGGACCAGATCGAGTGGGCGGAGCGCGCGGCGGACGGTATCCGCGTGCTGATCGGGGTCGCCGACGTGGACGCGCTGGCGGCGCACGGCACTCCGATCGATGCGCACGCTGAACGCGAGACCACCACGGTCTACACCGGCGTCCACACGTTCCCCATGCTGCCCGAAAGGCTATCGACGGATCTGACATCGCTGAACGAAGGGCAGGACCGCGCGGCAATTGTGATCGAGATGCTGGTCGCTCCCGATGGCGACATCGCGCAAAGCAGCGTTTACCGGGCGCTGGTGCGGAATCGCGCGCAGCTTACCTATTCCGCGGTGGGCGGCTGGCTGGAAGGCGGCGCGCCGCCGCCCAAGATCGCCGCGTCGGCCGAACTCGCCGCGCAACTCAAGCTGCAGGACGAAGCGGCGCGCGTGTTGCGCGAGGCGCGGGGACGCAAGGGCGCGCTCAGCTTCGACCGGCAGGAGGTGCAGACCGTGGTCGAGAACGGGCGCGTGAAAGGGATCGCCGCATGGCGGTCGAACCGCGCCTCGCACCTGATCGAGGACTTCATGATCGGGGCGAATGAAGTGATGGCGCGGACGCTGCGCGATGGCGGCGTGACCAGCATCCGGCGGGTGGTCAAAGCGCCCGAGCGGTGGGAACGGATCGTGGAACTGGCGGCGCGCTACGGCGAATCGCTGCCGCACACCCCGGACCCGGGCGCGCTGAACCGCTTCCTTCTGAACCGCAAGAACGGCGACCCCACGCACTATGCCGACGTGTCGCTGGCGGTGCTCAAACTGCTGGGACCCGGCGAATATGTAGCGGCGCGCCCCGGAGGCGAGCAGGACGGGCACTTCGGACTCGCCGCCCACGATTACACGCACTCCACCGCGCCCAACCGGCGCTTCGCCGACCTGGTCACGCAGCGGCTGCTCAAGGCGTTCGTGGGTAAGAGTGGAGCGCCCTACCCGGATGAGCGATTGGATGCGATTGCGCGCGCCTGCACGGTGATGGAGGACGCGGCGCGCAAGGTGCAGCGGGATATGTCCAAGCGCATCGCGGCGGTGGCGGTCGAACCGCGCATCGGCGAGGAGTTCGCGGCGGTGGTCACGGGGGTCACGCGGAAGGGCGTATTCGTGCGGGTGGCGGAGCCTCCGGTGGAAGGACGGCTGATGCGCGGCGAAGGCGGATTGGACGTGGGGGACCGCATCCGGGTCAGGCTGCAGTCGGCCGATCCGGAACGCGGCTTCATCGATTTCGTGAGGTGAGACCGGAGGGACCTACCCCACGGCGCGGAAACCGGCGGCGGCTGCGAACAGGGCTTTTACGTTGGCGTCGGGCGTCGCTCCGTCCATGTTGATGCAGCAGACGCCTACGTTGGCGGACCGGCCGCACGCCGTCAGAGCCTGAGTCACGTCGCGGTACACCTCGTCCTCGGAGCAGTTCAACATACGGACCGGGCTCATCCGCAGGTTGAGAAAGGCCGCGGGGAAGAGGCGGCTGCAGGCTTCGATGTCCGAGCCGAAACCCACATCGAGGAACTTCAGAGGGATGCGGTTGTAGGGCGCGGCATACTTCTGGAGATTGCCGCCGCAATGGTGGATGCCGTAAGGCGCAAGATGCCGCGCCATCTCGAGCTCAAACGGCAGGATGCGGGATTCGTAAAGCGCGGGCGAGATCATGCTCACGGAGCAATTGCTGGTGAGATGAATCGCGGGATCGGCGGCGAGGATGGAGCGGTTCACGGCGATCGAGGTGGTGCCGGTGCGCCGGCGCAGAATGCGTCCGGCCGCGGTCACCGTGGCGGCGACGATCGAGAGCAGGTGATCCGTCGCCTCCGGATCGAGCTTCAGGTCCATGAAGAAATCGTTGCCGCGCAGTTCGACCGCGTTATTGACGAGGCCGCCGGTATTGAGGTCGCCGGTGACGTAGCCGAAGCGCGATTCGAGCGCCTCCATCTGATCGAGGAGCGCGCTCATCGGCCAGGTGCGCGCGACGTCGGGAGCCCGCAGGCCGAGGACGGCGTCGCGGTCCAGGTTCCGCGGGACGGGCCAGGCGGCCTGGCCCGCGGAGAACCGGATGGGCACTCCGAGCAGGGCGGGGATGAGGTAGCCGCCGGCGATGTGGCGCGAGCCGATCACCGGGCGCGGTTGCGGATCGGGTTCGCCGAGGGCGAACAGTTCGAAGAGGACGCCCCGCATCAGGACGTCGTTGGCGATGCGGGTTTCGGGATCGAGGTAGAAGGCATCTTCGAACGAGACCGAGAAGCGGCGATGCCACCAGTCGGGGCTGAAGATTACATGGACGGGGATCATCTCCGTCTCAACGCGCGCACCAGCCGCCGTCAATCAGAATATCGGTGCCGGTGATGAAGCCGGCTTCGGCAGAGCAGAGATATACGGCGAGCCCGCCGATCTCCTCGACCCGGCCCCAACGGCCGAGGGGGATGTTGGCGATGAATTGGGCGTTGGCTTCCGGATTCTCGATCAGGGGACGATTCATCTCGGTGGCGAAGGGTCCGGGGCTGATGCCGTTGACCGTAATCGCGTCGGCGGCGAGTTCGAGAGCCAGGGTGCGGGTCAGGCCGAGAAGCGCGGTCTTGCTGGCGGAATAGGCGGCCCGGTGGGGCATCGAGACGTGGCTCATGATGGAGGTCAGGTTGAGGATTCGGCCGTAGCCCTGGCCTTTCATCGCGGGCACGAAGGAGCGGCACATCAGGAACGCGGCGGTCACGTTCGTATCCATCACGCGGTGCCACTCCTCAAGGGTGAACTGCTCGACGGGTTTGCGGACGTTGACGCCGGCGTTGTTGATGAGGATTTGGACGGCGCCGAAACGCGCGAGGATGGCGTGTTCGGCGGCGCGTACCTGGTCTTCGGAGGTGACATCGGCGGCGAAGGCGGCGGACTCTCCGCCGGCCGCCGCGATTTCGGCCGCGACGCCTTCGAGCTGGACGATATCGCGCGAGACCAGCGCGACGCGGGCGCCTTCGGCGGCGAGCGCCAGGGCCATGGCTTTGCCCAGTCCTTTACTGGCGCCGGTAATGACGGCGGCGCGTCCTTCAAGTTTTCGGTTCATCGGGTTGTAGGTGGTGCTGACTGCGAGCGATTGAGGATTTCGTCGGCGATGGCTTGCGGGGCGTCGACGTCCGGGATGGTAAGACGGCTGGCTTCGCCGGCGGTCTCGATCGAGATGTCGCCGACCTTGAAGAGGCGCTGCATGGGGCGCTGATCGACCCGCACGTCCTGCACCTTCGTG
>JBBIQR010000476.1:0-3276 GCA_037442245.1 Candidatus Solibacter sp.
AGCGCGGTGATGTTCATGACTTCTTGCGCCCGCTCAGCTTGAACATCCGCAGCATCCGGTCCGTGATCAGGAAGCCGCCGACCATGTTGCTGAAGGCCGCGAACGCGGCGATCGCACCCAGGACCTCCGACAGCACGGTGCCGCGCCGTGCGGCGATGATGATGGCGGCCACCACCACGATTGCGTCGAGGGCGTTGGTCAGGGCCATCAACGGCGTGTGCAGGAGCGGCGAGACTCGGCGGATGACTTCGAAGCCGAGAAAGCCCGCCAGCACGAAGACGTACAGGTTCGAGATGAAGCCTTCCGGCACGGTACCCTCCCTTGACTAGGCCTTCGGTGCGACGGGGCTCGGCAGGGAGAAGAACTCCCGCACGCGGCCATGGACGATCTCCCCGCCCCGCGTGATGAGCGTCTCGCGGGTGATCTCGTCCTCCAGGTTCAGCTCCGGCTTGCCACCCTTGAAGAGGTGGACGAGGAACGTGCTGACGTTCCGCGCGTACATCTGGCTGGCGTGATACGGCACGGCGCTGGCCAGGTTGATCTGTCCCACGATGGTGACGTGGTGCTTGACCGCGGTCTTGCCCGCTTCGGTCAGCTCGCAGTTGCCGCCGCGCTCGGCGGCCAGATCCACGATCACCGATCCCGGCGCCATGCCCTTCACCATCTCCTCCGTCACCAGGACCGGCGACTTCTTGCCGGGCACCACGGCCGTCGTGATCACGACGTCGCTCTCCCCCACCACGCGCCCCAGCAGCTCCCGCTGGCGCCGGTAGAAGGTCTCGTCCTGCGCCGTGGCGTAGCCGCGCGCGTCCTGCGCGTCCTTGGCCTCGATCGGCAGCTCGACGAACCGGCCGCCGAGGCTCTGCACCTGCTCCTTCACGGCGGGACGCACGTCGTACGCCGAGGCGACGGCGCCCAGCCGGCGCGCCGTGGCGATGGCCTGGAGCCCGGCCACGCCCGCCCCGATGATGAGCACGCGGGCCGGCGTCACCGTCCCCGCGGCGGTGGTCAGCATGGGGAAGAGCTTGGGCAGCGTGTCGGCGGCCAGCAGCACCGCCTTGTAGCCGGCGATCGTGGACATGGCCGACAGCGCGTCCATGCTCTGCGCGCGCGTGATCCTGGGCATCAGCTCGATGCTGAAGGACGAAACGCCCTTGGCCGCGATGGCCTGCAGCGTCTCGACCGTCCCCAGCGGACGCAGGAAACCGACCAGGCACTGCCCCTGCCGGTACAGCGGAACGTCGTCCTTGCCCGTCACGTCGTTCGAGCCGTAGCAGAGGACCTGGACGACGACGTCGGCGGTGCTGAAGACCTCCGCGCGGCTCCCCAGGATCCGGGCACCCTTGTCCGTGTAGTCCTTGTCCAGATACCCGGCGCCGACGCCTGCCCCCGCCTCGATGGCGACCTCGAACCCCGCTTTCGTCAGGGAGGGAACGACGGAAGGCACCATGGCCACCCGCCGCTCTCCGGGAAAGCTCTCCTTGGGAACGCCAATGATCATGACCGCTCCTCCCGCGCCTTGGTGCCTGCCCGATCCCGATCCCGATCGCCCGCGTTCGAGCAAGAAGCATGCTAATCTACCCTCGAGGGCCTGTCCTGCGCGGCCCCGCCGCAGTAGGTTGCGGGCAACCCATCCTCAGGATCCGGCCATGATCCGGCATACCGGCTTGGTGCTTGCGGCCGCGCTGGCCCTGACGGGCTGCCACCCCGCGCGCGGGGGCAGCGCCACGGCGGGCACGCTTGCCGTCTCCCACGCCGTCATCCCGGCCTCCGCCTCCGAGTCCGAGACCTCGGCGTTCATGGTCATCAACAACCACGGCGCCAAGGATGTCGCGCTCCTCGGCGTGACTTCGCCCCAGGCCGACTCGGTGATCCTCCACCGCTCCATCGGCGGGCTGATGCAGCCGGCCGGCTCGCTGACCGTCCCCGCCGGCGGCTACGCCCTCCTCGCGCCCGGCGGCTATCACCTGATGTTCGAGGGCCTGAAGAAGACGTTGGCCATCGGGGACACCATCACGATGACCCTCCAGTTCGACCGGGGAGCGCCGGTCACCGTGCGGGCGCCGGTGCTGAACTACACGGACGCGGTAAGCGATCTCCCGATGCGGTAGACAACGGCGACGGGGAGGTGAGAAGGTGATGGAGGTGAAGATGTGAGGAGGTGAGTATGGCGACATCATCACATCATCACTTCATCACCTTCATCACATCATCACCTCACCGTACTTTCTCACTAGCTGCACATTCCGCACTTCCAGCAGTGCAGATTCCGCACTTTTGGCGCCCGTCAGAAGTCTAAATCATTGTAAAATAATGAGTTGAGTAGTGGCACGGCTCATGCCTTGGTAATGTGGCGAGCCGGTGGGACTTCCCCCGGCCCGAACTTCACCCAAGGACGAATGGACCATGAAGCGCCGCCTCGTGATCTCAATCGCCGTCGTTGCTGTGGCCGCTGTCGCGACCGCGGGCTTCCTGTCGCGCGGCCATGCCGGCTATACCGCCACGTATCGGTTCGTGACGGTGGACAAGGGCGACATCAGCGCCACGGTGAGCTCGACCGGCACCCTCAGCGCCGATACCACGGTGACGGTGGGGGCGCAGGTCTCCGGCCAGATCACCCAGCTCTACGTGGACTACAACAGTCACGTGAAGAAGGGGCAGCTGCTGGCGCGGCTCGACCCGCGTCCGGCGGAGCTGGAGGTGAACACGGCGGAGGCCCAGGTGCAGCAGGACGTGGCCGACTCGATGCTGAAGTCGTTCACGCTCACGCAGGCCACGTCGCTGCACACCACCGGGATGATGACCGACAACGACTTCGTGGCGGCGCAGGCCGCGTACGAGCAGTCGAAGGCCAACCTCAAGTCGGCCCGTGTCGGCCTGGCGCGGGCGCAGCAGGACCTGGCGTACACGTACATCTACGCGCCGATGGACGGTGTGGTGCAGGAGCGCGACGTGCAGGTGGGGCAGACGGTGGCCTCCAGCTTCGCGGCCCCGCAGCTGTTCATCATCGCCTCCGACCTCAAGAAGATGCAGATCCTGGTGCAGGTGGACGAGGCCGACATCGGGCAGATCAAGCAGGGCCAGGACGTGCAGTTCACCGTGGAGGCGTACCCGAACCGGACCTACCACGGCACGGTGCAGGCGGTGCGGCTGCAGTATGCGACGGTGCAGAACGTGGTGGACT
The DNA here is from genome assembly GCA_037442245.1 of Candidatus Solibacter sp. Lineage (GTDB taxonomy): Bacteria > Acidobacteriota > Terriglobia > Bryobacterales > Bryobacteraceae > Solibacter. The sequence continues at coordinate 3,185 of JBBIQR010000476.1, forward strand.
ACACGGTGGTCGTGGCGGTGAACAATCCGGACGGCACGCTGCTGCCGGGGATGACGGCGACGGTGAACTTCGAGACGGCGAAGGCCGCGAAC
>JBBIQR010000477.1:0-3262 GCA_037442245.1 Candidatus Solibacter sp.
CGCCGTCTCGGCCAGCAGCGCCAGTCCGTGCTTGCTGATCATCACCGGGTCCACCACCAGCGGGAACCGGAATCCCTCCGCCGCGCGCGCCACCGCCCGCACCACCGCCGCCGACCCGAGCGCGCCGGTCTTCGCCGCCGCCGGAGGAATGTCCTCCAGCACCGCTTCGATCTGCTCGATCACCACCCGCGGCGGCAGCACCTCCACCCGCGATACCCGCACCGTGTTCTGCACCGTCACCAGCGTGATCACCGCTTCGCCATAGACGCCGAAGCGGTGGAACGTCTTCAGATCGGCCTGAATCCCGGCGCCCCCGCTGGGGTCGCTGCCCGCAATTGTCAGCGCGACGGATGGCATGCCTTCAGAGTACAATCCTGCCGGGAAGCCGGCAGCCCTACGCCGTCCACCCGCCGCCCAGCGCCCGGTAGATCTCCACCACCGCCATGCGCTCCTGCAGGCGCAACTGCGCCAGCGCGAGTTGTCCGCTGAACAGGTTCCGCTGCGCGTCCAGCACCTGCAGGTAGCTGTCCAGCCCGCCGCGGTAGCGCAAGTCCGAAAGCCGCACCGTATCCTCCAGCGTGTGCACCAGTTGCTCCTGCTGCCCGCGCTCCTCGCGCAACCGGTCGAACCCGGAGAGCGCGTCGGAGACCTCGCGCAACGCGGTGTAGATCGTCTTCTGGTAGTTCGCCAGCATCTCGCGCTCTTGCGCCTCGGTGAAGCGCACCTGGTTCCGTATCTGGCCCGCGTGAAAGATCGCCTCCACCGCCGATGGCCCCACCGTGTACACCCGAGCGGGCGCCGTCAGCAATTGCAGCAGGTAGCGGCTCTGCCCTCCGGCCGAAGCCGTGAGCGCGAACTGCGGGAAGTACATGGCCCGCGCCGCTCCGATCTGCGCGTTGGCGGCGACCAGCGCCTGCTCCGCCGCGCGGATGTCCGGACGCCGCTCCAGAATCGCGGACGGCACTCCCGCCGGCGCCTGCGCCGGAATCGCGATCTCTTCCAGATGGCGGCTGCGCGGCTGTGCCGCCGGCGCGCTGCCTTGAAGCAGGCTCAATTGATCCTCGCTTTGCTCGATCGCTCTCTGCGTGGCGGCGATCCGCGCCGTCGCCGTATACAGCAGTTGCTCGGCCTGCCGCACGTCGAGTCCGCTCGCCGCGCCCCGCTCGCGCCGCAACCGCACCAGCCGCACGTTGTCCTGCGCGATGTCCCCGGTCTTGCGGCTGATCTCCAGCTCCGCGTCCAGCTCCAACAACTGGAAATACGTGTCGATCACGCCGGACACCAGCGCCACGGTCACCGCGTGGCGCCCATCCTGGCTCCCCAGGTAGTTCGCGCGCGCCGCTTCCGTGAGCCGGCGCAGCCGCCCGAACAGGTCGGCTTCCCAGGAAAGCGCGACGCCCGCGCTGGTGTATGCCGCCGTCAGGTTCGTGCCCGCCGGAATGAAAGTGAAGGACCCGATCGACGACGATCGCGTCGCCGCGAATCCCCCCTGCGCGTCCACGAACGGAAACTGGTTCGCCCGCGTGATCCCCAACTGCGCGCGCGCCTCCGCCACCCGCTCCGCCGCGATCCTCAGGTCGAAGTTGTGCTCGAGCGCGGCCGTCACCATCTGCCGCAGAGTATCGTCGGGAAACAGGTCCTGCCATTTCGTGTCGGCCAGCGACGCCGTGCCCGCTCCACCCGCGGGCGCGCCGCGGAACTGATCCGGCAGCGCCACCTGCGGACGCTTGTAGTTCGGCCCCACCGCGCATCCGGTGAGCGCCAGCAGCGGAATCGCGATCCAGCGTTTCATTGTGCACTCTCCGTCACCGGCGCCGCGCCGGGCGCGCTCTCCCGCTTCCGCTCCGCGATTCCCTCGATCAGGACATACAGCACCGGCACGAGGAAAATCGCCAGCAGCGTCGCCGTAATCATCCCGCCGAATACCGCCGTACCCAGCGAACGGCGCGCCGCGCTGCTCGCTCCCGTCGCGATCACCAGCGGGACCACCCCGAGGATGAACGCGAACGACGTCATCAGAATCGGCCGCAGCCGCAGGTGCGCCGCCTCGATCGCCGCCTCCCGCACGCTTCTGCCGTGCTCGTGGCTCTCCTTGGCGAACTCCACGATCAGGATCGCGTTCTTCGCCGCCAGCCCGATCAGCGTCACGATGCCGATCTGCGTGTAGATATCGTACGCGTAGGCCCGCAGGTCCACCGCCAGCAGCGCTCCGAAGATCCCCAGCGGCAGCGCGAACAGCACCGCGAAAGGAATCGACCAGCTCTCATACAGCGCCGCCAGGAACAGGAACACCAGGACCGCCGCGAATCCGAAGATCGCGCCCTCGTTGCCCTGCGCCTGCTTTTCCTGATAAGTCGTGCCCGTCCATTCGTAACCGAAGCCGGGCGGCAGCGCGCTCGCCGCCACTTCCTCCATCGCCTTGCTCGCCTGCCCGCTCGAGTATCCCGGCGCCGGCCCGCCCAGAATCTGGATCGCGCGGAACCGGTTGTAGCGGTAGATGACGTCCGGCGCGCCCGCCGGCTGAATGTTCGCCAGCGTCGACATCGGCACCATGTCGCCGTGCGAGTTGCGCACGTAAAAGCGCCCGATGTCGGACGGTTGATTGCGGAACCCCGGCTCCGCCTGCAACAGCACCTGCCAGGTGTGCCCGAATTCGTTGAAGTCGTTCACGTAGAGTCCGCCAAGAAATGTCTGCAGCGTGTTGTACGCGTCCGTCAGTCCGATCCCCATGGTCTGGAGCTTGTCCGTGTCCATGTCGATCGAGTAGGTCGGCACCGACGCGCGGAACGTGCTGATCACGTTGGCCAGTTCGGGCCGCCGCCGCGCCGCGTTCACCACCAGGTCCGCCGCCCGCGCCAGCGTCGCCACGTCGCTGCCTGCGCGATCTTCCAGCATGAACTGGAAACCGCCCGTGGGGCTCAGTCCCAGAATCGGGGGCAGGCCGAACGCGAAGGTGAACGCCTCCGGCACGCGCGCGAAGCCGCGCTGTGCCGCGCCCAGGATGGCATCGAGCTGTTCGTTCGGCGCCGTGCGCTCGTCCCACGGCTTGAGCGTCGCGATGACGGTGGCCACGTTGGAATTCGAAGTGCCGGTAGCGATGTCCAGCCCGCCCAGCACGAAGTAGCGATCGACTCCGGGGAGCCCGCCCGTGACCGCTTCGATCTTCCGGGCGGCGGCGTCGGCGCGCTCCGTGGAAGCGCCGTCGGGCAGGCGCATGGAGGTGAAGAACGCGCCCTGGTCCTCGTTCGGCAGGAATCCGGCG
>JBBIQR010000478.1:0-3257 GCA_037442245.1 Candidatus Solibacter sp.
CCGGGAGGAAGCCCGAGCTCTTGGGCGGATATACGATCAGCCGTCCGCCGGAAAGCCCCTTACCGACGTAATCGTTGGCGTCGCCTTCCAATTCCAAAGTGACGCCGGCGGCCAGGAATGCGCCGAAACTCTGCCCCGCGGATCCGTTGAAGCGGAAGTGGATGGTGTCTTCGGGCAGCCCCTTGGATCCATGTTTGAGGGCGATTTCTCCGCTGAGCATGGTGCCGACGGTGCGATGCACGTTCTTGATCGGCATCTTGATCTCCACCTGCGTGCCGAAATCGATGGCTTCGCGGGCGTGGTCGATGAGCTTGTAATCCAGCGCCTCCTGGAGGCCGTGATCCTGGGCCTGCACACAACGGCGCGCCACGCGAATCGGGGTACGCGGGTTGTGCAGGATCATGGAAAGATCCAGCCCCTTGGCCTTCCAGTGCTCCAGCGCCTGGCGCGCGTCCAGCATGTCCACCCGGCCCACCATCTCGTCGAAGGTGCGGAACCCCATCCGCGCCATGTACTGCCGCACTTGTTCCGCGATGAAGAAGAAGAAATTGATGACGTGCTCGGGCTGTCCGGCGAACTTCGCGCGCAGCTTCGGATCCTGGGTCGCGATCCCCACCGGGCAGGTGTTCAGATGGCACTTGCGCATCATGATGCAGCCCATCGAAACCAGCGGCGCGGTGGAGAAGCCGAACTCTTCGGCGCCGAGCAGGGCGGCGATGACCACGTCGCGGCCGGTTTGCAGCTTGCCGTCGGTTTGCAGGCGGACGCGCCCGCGGAGGTCGTTCATCACCAGCACCTGGTGGGCTTCGGCGAGTCCGAGTTCCCAGGGGGCGCCGGCGTGCTTGATGGAGCTGAGCGGGCTGGCGCCGGTGCCGCCGGAATCGCCGGAGATGAGGATGACGTCGGCGTGCGCCTTGGCGACGCCGGCGGCGACGGTGCCGACCCCGACTTCGGCGACGAGCTTGACGGAGATGCGCGCCCGCGGATTGACGTTCTTCAGATCGTAGATAAGCTGGGCGAGGTCCTCGATGGAGTAGATGTCGTGGTGCGGCGGCGGCGAGATGAGACCGACGCCCGGGGTGGAGTGGCGCACGCGCGCGATGTTCTCGTCGACCTTATGGCCGGGTAGCTGTCCGCCTTCGCCGGGCTTGGCGCCCTGCGCCATTTTGATCTGCAACTCGTCGGCATTGACCAGGTAGTTGGCGGTGACGCCGAAACGGGCGCTCGCCACCTGCTTGATGGCGCTGCGCTTCTCGGTGCCGAAGCGGGCTTCGTCTTCCCCGCCCTCGCCGGTGTTGCTTCTGCCGCCGAGGCGGTTCATCGCCATCGCGAGGGTTTCGTGCGCCTCCTGCGAGATCGAGCCGAAGCTCATGGCGCCGGTGGCGAAGCGCTTCACGATGTCCTTCGCCGGCTCGACTTCATCGAGTGGCACCGGCTGTGCGGCGGCTTTGGGTTCGAGCAGACCGCGGAGGGTGCAAAGCTGCGTGGTCTGGCGGTCGATCAGGTCGGTGTATTCCTGGAAGGTCGAGAAGCTCTGCTGCCGGACGGCGTGCTGGAGCTTCTGGATGGTCTGCGGGTTGAAGAGGTGGTATTCGCCGCGGGCGCGCCAGTGGTAATTGCCGCTGACGGCGAGCTCGGTATCGTGATCGGTCTGGGTCGCGTAGGCGTAGCGGTGCTTGAGGATGGCTTCGCGCGAGAGCACGTCCAGCCCGACGCCCTCGATGCGGCTGACCGTGCCGGTGAAGTAGCGCTCGACCAGGTCGCGATTCAGCCCGATGGCTTCGAACACCTGCGCGCCGCGATAGCTTTGCAGCGTGGAGATGCCCATTTTCGAGAAGGTCTTGAGCAGCCCTTTGTTGACCGCCTTGATGTAGTGGGCGATCTTCTTTTCGTCGCTGCCGACGGTCTCCAGCGCGAGGTACGGGTTGACGGCGCTGGCGCCGTAGCCGATCAGGAGGGCGAAGTGCATGACTTCGCGCGGCTCGCCGCTTTCGATAATCAACGCGACCTGCGTGCGGGTCTCTTCGCGCACCAGGTGGTTGTGGACCGCGGTCATGGCCAGCAGGCTGGGGATGGGCGCGTAGTCTTCGTCGATGCCGCGGTCGGAGAGGATGAGCAGGGTGTAGCCGCTCTGGATGGCGAGCGAAGCCCGGCGGCACAACTGCGCGAGCGCGCGTTCGAGCCCCTTGGCGCCCTCTTCGATGGCGAACATCATGGGGAGCGTGGTCGCCAGGAAATCGCCCTGCGAGACGCGCCGCAGTTTTTCAAGATCGCGGTTGGTCAGGATCGGCTGCGGCAGTTTGAGGGTGTGGCAGTGTTGCGGCGTCTCGGCCAGAATATTGCGCTCGGTGCCGATGTAGCTGGTGAGCGACATAACCATCTCTTCGCGGATGGGGTCGATCGGCGGGTTGGTCACCTGCGCGAAGAGCTGCTTGAAGTAGTTGAACAGGGGCTGCGGCTTATCGCTGAGGCAGGCCAGGGGGGTGTCGGTGCCCATGCTGCCGATCGGCTCCTCGCCCTTCTGCGCCATGGGTTCGAGGATCATGCGGATGTCCTCGTCGGTATAGCCGAAGACGCGCTGGCGGCGGACCAGCGTATCGTGATCCGTACCGTGCTCGCGCGGCGGGTCGGGCAATTTGTCCAGCGTGACCTGGTTTTCCTTGATCCAGAGCTGGTAGGGATTGCGGCCGTAGAGAGCGCGCTTGAGTTCCTTGTCGCTGACCATGCGGCCCTCCTGGAGGTCGACCAGGAGCATCTTACCGGGCTGCAAACGGCCCTTGAGTTTGACGTCCTCAGGCTTAACCGGCAGCACGCCGGTTTCGCTGGCCATGATGATGAGATCGTCGCGGGTGACCAGGTAGCGCGCCGGACGCAAGCCGTTGCGGTCGAGGGTGGCGCCGATCGAGCGGCCGTCGGTAAAGGCGATCGCCGCCGGACCATCCCAGGGTTCCATGAGCGACGCGTGATATTCGTAGAACGCCCGCTTCTGCGGGTTCATGTGCTCGTTTTTCGACCACGCCTCGGGAATCAACATGGCCATGGCGTGCGGCAGGCTGCGCCCGGAGAGGAAGAGAAGTTCGAGCGCGTTATCGAAGGCGGCGGAATCGCTGCCGCCCGGCTGGATGATCGGAAAGAGCTTCTTGATGTCGCCGTTGAAGAGGGGTGAGGCGAGCACGCTCTGCCGGGCGTGCATCCAGTTGACGTTGCCGCGCAGGGTGTTGATCTCGCCGTTGTGGGCGATGTAGCGGTAGGGATGC
>JBBIQR010000479.1:0-3250 GCA_037442245.1 Candidatus Solibacter sp.
CGTGAGGGAGCGGTCGCCGATGAAACGGAAGAAACCACACGGTCATCACACTAGGGGAGTTCCTCGCGCAGCTCGGATGCCCCAGGGAACGCCGCGCGAGTCAATCGTAATGAATCGTACATAAACCCAGCCCCGCACCGTGCCATAGTCAAACAGGACTGCAATATCTGAAATGTACCGGAAACGCCGGATCGCCGATTTTCTGGCGCAGCGCCGCTTCGCGATGATCGGCGTCTCCCGCAACCCGAGGGATTTCTCCCGGGTGCTTCTCCGCGAATTCCTGGGCCGGGGCTACGACGTGGTGCCGGTCCATCCCGAGGCGGCGGAGATCGAAGGCCGGGACTGCGCCGCTTCACTGGCCGCGGTGAGCCCGCCGGTGGAAGGTGTCCTGCTGCTGACGCCGCCGGCGGTCACCGAAGCGGTGGCGCGGGACTTTCCCGCGGCGGGCGTGAAGCGGGTGTGGATGTATCGCGCCGCGGGCGCGGGAGCCGTCAGCGATTCCGCGGTGGTCTACTGCGAAGGTCACGGGATCGACGTGATACCGGGCGAGTGCCCGATGATGTTCCTGCCGGAAGCGGCGTGGTTCCACCGTCTGCACGGCCTGGTCCGCCGCATCGCGGGCACGTATCCGCGATAAGGGTCACTGCCAGAGGTCGCGGGCGAACCGGAGATACTGTTCCCAGTCGTAGGCGGTGACGTCGTGCTTGCCGTCGCGGATGTGATAGCGCACGGTATCGCCGGTGGGCTGGCGCAAGCCGGGCATCTGCATGGTGCCGATGCCCGTCTTCGCGAACAGCGCCCACACCGCCGAAGCGTGCGCCGCGCCCAGGAACTCGCCCTTCGGGTCGCTCCAGCGGTCGCCTTCGGCGCTGGCCACGTAGAGTCCGCGGGGCGCGATCAGGGAGAGCAGCATGGGCGAATCGAACGGCATCTGATCTTCGCGGTCGTTGTACTTCTTGAAATTGCCGTCGAACCAATAGGGGAAGCTGGTGTTGAGGTTGCGGGTGCGCTCGCCGTAGAGGCGGCGGCTCACGGCCGCGCCGCCTTCGCCGCTTTCGTTGGAGATCACGATCGAAAAGCGCGTATCCAGGGCGCCGCACCACAGGGCGGTTTTGCCGAGGCGGGAGTGGCCGAACAGGGCGACATGGCGGGCATCGACGGCGGGGTCCTTTTCGAGGTAATCCATGGCGCGGCTGGCGGCCCATGCCCAGGCGGCGATCGCGCCCCACTCGCCGGGCGCGGGCTCGGTCTGTCCGGGCTGGAAGAACAGCGGACGAATCCCGTACTGCATGCCGCCCACGAAGTCCGGCTCCACCTCACCGTAGTCGAAGACGGCCAGCCCGTAGCCGGCATCCAGAATCTTCTCGAGCTGCCACTGCGCCGCGCTCGCGCCGCGATCCTTTTCGGCCGCGGGCTGCTTCTGGTACTCGCGGGTTTGGGGATTCCGCACCCACCGTTCCCCCAGCGGAACGCCGGGGTCCGCCGCCACCGTCCAGATTCCGGCGAAGCTGATCCCGAGGAAGACCGGCGACGGCTTCTTCGCTCCGGCCGGCAGGTAGAGCAACAGGTGCATCTGCACTTCGTGTGGCCGGGCGCCGAACGCGATGGTCACGATTTTCCGCAGGGCTTTGCCGCCGAGCGCGCCCGAATCGGCCGCGCCGGCCTGGTACCGCAGAGGGCGCGGAGCCGCCGGACTGCTTCCGAAGACCTCATTGCGGTAGAGGGCCAGGATCTCGGGACGGCGTTGGGCCGTCCACGTTTTGGCGTCGTGGACTTTTGCTCCACCGGCCAGCGTCAGCGGGTCGGGCAGCGTGTAGGCGGGCACGCCGCTTTCGTCGTAAAGCGCTTGCGCCGGTTGGCCGGCGAGGCGGGCGGCGGACAGGATCAGAACGGCAAACCATCGTATGGGCATGGGGCACTCCCTGGCGGAATGGAACCACGATTGTAGTCGCTGGCGGGGTGTGAGGAAAAGCAGGCGCGCGTGGGATTTGATGGGGTGACGCGCGCCCGCTTTCGTAACGGGGATTGACAGTAAGACGCTCGCCGCGGCGGGCAACGTTACCGGGGGCGCGGGGAAATGTTATCGTCCGGACGCTACCGCTTTGCTAACGTTTGGCAAATTGATCCGTACCCCGGTCACTTCTAGAATCGGATTTCCGGCCGTGCGCCGATTTGTGAAGCAGCCGGCCAGGAGGCTTGCGGGATGGAGTTCGAACTCGGCCAGACGTACTCCGGATACGAGTTTCTGAAAGTGCTCAGAAACTCCCGGACCACCATCGAATATCACGTGCGCAACACCTTCGCGGAGCGGGAAGAGACGTTGAAGGTTCTCGCCGCGGGCGCCCAGGCCAACCGCGACGCGTGCGACGCGTTTCTGAGCGAGGCGCGGCTGATGGCGCGGCTGAGCCACCCCAATATCGTCGCGTTCTATAGCGCGCAGCCGATTGACGGGCGGATGGTGCTCACCAGCGAATTCACCGGCGAGGAAACGCTGGCGGGGCGGCTGCGGTCCGGTCCCATGCCGTGGCGGGAAGCGGCGCGGGCGGCGCGCCAGTTGCTTGGTGCGCTGGCGTGCCTGCACGAGCTCAGCATCGCGCATCTGGATATCAGCCAGGACACCGTGATCTGCCGCGGGGGAGTCTGGAAGCTCTCCGGATTCGAGAAGGCGCATATCGTCAACGGGACGCCGCTCTCCGGCAACGGCAATGTCAGTGGGAACGTGCGCTACCTGTCGCCGGAACAGATCAAGGGTGGCCCGGTGGACCGCCGCAGCGACATCTACTCGATGGGCGCGGTGTTGTTCGCGATGTTGTGCGCGCGGCCGCCGTTCCATTCGACGAGCCAGTTCGAGGTCATGCTGGCGCACGTCAACGAAGCGCCGCCGGCGCCGGGGACACTCACCCCTGGATTGCCCGCCATGCTGGACGCGATCGTTTTGCGGGCGCTTGCGAAGGATCCGGCGGATCGTCCGGACACGACGGAATTCAGCGGCTGCCTTGGCGAATTGCTGCGCGCTCCGGAGGCGGGAACGAGGGTAGCGGTGGCGGAGCCCCTGCTCTTCGCCGTCGAAGCTGAGGCGGGCGCGGAGACGGAACCCGAACCGGCGGCATCCACGGTGGCCGGGCACCACACCGCTCTCGAAGCTGAGCCTGCGGCCGTGGCGTCCCAGCCCGAACCGGTCGCCGCCGAAGCGGTCGAATTGGAGCCGGTGGCATCCGCCGCGGTCGAACATGCGCCGCTCCGCTCCGCC
>JBBIQR010000480.1:0-3236 GCA_037442245.1 Candidatus Solibacter sp.
GTCGCTCGGCCACGACGATGTTGCCCGCGCACAGCGGCGCGGGCGCCTGCGCCTGCTGGGCGGACTGTGGCGGGGCCGGGGCGGCTTGCGGGTCCGAGCCGCCGGCACGGTGGAGCACGGGGCGGTCGGGGTCGCTGGTGCCCGGTGTCTGGCTCTGCGGGATGGAAGCATCGGACTTGGCGCCGTTGGGAGTGTCCTTCCAGGTGTCGTAGGTTCCGTCTTCCTTCTTTGTGCCGCCGCCTCCCGCGGACTTCTCCCAATAGACGTTGACGGCGGTCATGCCGCCATCGTCCTGCTGGAGGGCTTCGACCGATACCTGGTCGCCGAGATTGAACTTGGGCGATTTCACTTCGTCGCCGTTGCGGAAGAACCTGGTCTTATCGGTGCGCTTGAAGTCGAGGACGCGGTTGTCGCCGAGTTCGACGCTGAGTGATTTTTCGTCGAACACTTTCAGGGCGCCGCGGAAGTTCGGCAGCGGCTGATTGGAGCTGCCCGTGTCCTTGTTCTTGGACTTCTTGTTGCGGCCGGGAATGGGGATGGGGATACCGGGGCCGGTCTGCGGGTAACCGCCGGGGTAGCCGCCGGGATACCCGCCGGGGTAACCGCCCGGATAGGAGGGTGGGTAGCCGCCGGGGTAGCCGCCGGGGTAGCCGCCCGGGTAGATCTGGGCCGCGGCGGTGGCCAGCGACAACAGCAGGAGCGCGGGGATTTTCACGTTGTTCGGTGAGATGCGCGACCCACCGAAAAAGTTACCCTTTCTTGGCAGCGGCACGGGTTCCCTCCCATAGCGCTCCTCCGCCGGGCGCGGTGGAGGAGTCCGCTTCCCCCATGGTATGCTGATCGTCGGCTAAATAAAAGTGTGTGGAGATGCATTGACGCCCCACAGTCTGCTGCTCATTGACGCCGATCCGGCGGTACAGGAGCATTTGAGCGGCCTGTTACAAGGCAGCGGCCGCCAGATCCGCCACACCGCCGACGGCCGTGAGGCCCTGGATGCGCTGCGGCGGGAGCCGATCGACGTGGTGCTGGCCGGGCAGGGGCGCAACGGCTTCGACGGACTGAAACTGCTGCGGCAGGTACGCTCGATCCGGCCCGAAACCCGCATCATCCTGACCGGCGATCCCGATCCGCAGCGGATCATCCGGGCCATACGGCAGCGGGCGTACAGCTACTTCCACCGTCCTCTGCCCGACGCGCCGCTGGCCGACATGGTGTCGCAGGCGCTGGAAGCGACGGAGTGGCAGGACGATGTCCGGGTGATGAGCGCGCGACCCGAGTGGATCACGTTCGAGGTGCGGTGCAAGATCGAGACGGTGGACCGGACCACACAGTACCTGCGCGAGATGACCGCGGGGCTGCCGGCCGGCACCTGCGACGATATCTCGGCGGCGTTTCGCGAACTCCTGATGAACGGGATCGAGCACGGCGGCAAGAGCGATCCGCGCAAGCGGGTGCGGGCGTCGCTGATGCGGACTTCGCGGTCGATCATCGTACACGTGCACGATCCGGGCAGCGGCTTCTCGATGGACTTTTTGCCGCACGCGGCGATCTCGAATCCGGAGGACGCGCCCATCCGCCACGTGGAGGTGCGGGTCGAGGAGGGGCGGCGACCGGGCGGTTTCGGGATTCTGCTGACGCGCAATCTGGTCGACGAGTTGATCTACAACGAACGGGGCAACGCGGCTCTGTTCGTGAAATACCTTTGAATCGCTCCGGACCCGCCGTAATATAGGCTGCGGCGGCCTCTCCATGGCGGCGGGGGCACGCCTGGCGAACAGATCACGAAAGGAGTCGGAAAAGAAATGGTACACATGATCGGACACGCGATCTTCGGGTTGATCATTGGCCTGGTGGCTCGCGCGGTGATGCCGGGGCGGCAAAACATGGGCCTGATTCTGACGATGATCCTGGGGCTGGTCGGGGCGTGGCTGGGAGGCCTGATCGGGCGGATGACGGGAATGTACAAAGAGGGCCACCCGGCGGGCTGGTTCATGGCGCTGGTGGGGGCGGTGGTGGTGCTGTTTATCTATTCGCGCGCCGTTTTGTGAGCGCGAACCGCGCGGCGAACTATCGGGGCTGGCTGGCGAGGAGGATCATGGTTTCCAGGGTGCGCGCGCGCTGGGCTTCGTCGAGTGTCAGGTAGCGGTGGCGGCCGGCGGGATCGGGCGTGAACGTGGTGCGGCCGGCCTGATCGGCGCGGATCCAGCCGGGCTGGGAGAGGCCGAAGTAGCCACGGTCCGGGCGGACGGCGTAGAGCGCGGCGGTGAGGTCCCAGGTGGGGCGGTCATAGGGCATGCGCATGTAGTCGCGGTAGGCTTCGGCGACGGGATGGTCGGGAGCCCAGGCGAAATCGCGCTCGATGCGGGCGGCGGGGAAGAGCAGGCGCTCGCCGATTTCAAAGCCGCTGGCGACGATGGGACCGGGCCATTTTTCGAAGAGCCTGATGGCGCTGGCGGGGTCCTTCTGGACGTTGAATTCCGGCTTGGGCTGGGCGTAGTTGCCGGCCATGACGGTGAGGAGTTTGACTTTGCGGGCGACGAGCGCGAGGTCTTCGGGGGAATCGAGCAGGCGCGCGAGGTTGGTGGAGAAGCCGACCTGCACGAGGAGCACGCTCGCATCGGGTTGCGCGGCGAGGACGCGGCGGATGAGGGCGACGGCCTCGGGGGCTTCGGCGCCGGAGGCGAGGCGCCGCGGATAGACGAATTCGCCGCCGGGGAGGCGGCGTTCGGCGGGGCGGCGGATCATGGCGCTATCTTCCGGGGTGACTCCGCCGTGAACCATGCCGACGGGGATGTTGGCGCGTCCGTAGAAGGTGTTGACGAGATCGACGTAGACGGCGGCGAAGGGGTTGTCCTTGGTGACGGTGACGGCGAGGAGGCGGCACTCGCCGCGGCTTTCGAGGGCGTGGAGGATGGCGAGCGCGAGCGCATCGTCGACGTCATTGCCCATGTCGGTATCGAAGATGACGCCCGGAGGCTGCGCCAGAGCGCAGACCGCCGCCAGCGCCAGGAGCGCCACAAGCCGTTTCCCCATGCAGGGACTATGATACGCCGCTTCCGCAGACCGCTTGCTGACGCGCGCGGCTCGGAACGGAGCGGTGGACGCGGAATACGAGACCGTATTTGCGAAACGAGGTACTTAGCGCCAGGCCTGGGACCATTCGCGGGCGGCGTCGCGGAGTTGGGCGCGGACCTCGCGCGCCTGACGCTGCCAGTCGTCGTGGGAGCGGCGCATTT
>JBBIQR010000481.1:0-3233 GCA_037442245.1 Candidatus Solibacter sp.
CCTCCGCCGGATGGAGAAACACCGCCGCGGTGCCCGTGGAACAGAGAGTCGCCACGATCTTCCGTGCGATGTGCCCGCTCTTGCCGATCCCCGTCACCACGACCTTTCCCGGATGCGCCAGGATCAACTCGACCGCGCGGAGCAGCGGCTCGCCCAAGCGTTCCGCGGCCCGTGCGATGGCTTGGCTCTCGATCCGCATCGCGTCGCGAGCCGCGTCGAGCCATTCCGGTTTCGTGCCCACGGGGATCATGGAAGTCTCATGATCGCACGCGGCGCCGCGGACGACGGGGTACAATCAGGCCGGTGACGCTGCCGTCCACGCTTGCCCTGCTCCTCGCCGCCTGCGCCTCCGGGTGGGCGCAGGACGCGGGCATCGTGCAGGGCGCCGTGGCCGATGCCTCGTCGCACGCGCCCATCGCCAACGCCCACGTGCGGCTCGAAAGCGCCGGCGCGCGGCAGACTCCGGAGCGCTCCGCGGTCACCGGCGATACCGGCTCGTATCGGATCACCGGGCTTGCTCCCGGCGACTACACCGCGGGCTTCGAGGCCGATGGCTATCTGGGCAGCACGAGCGCCGTCATCCACATCGGGCTCGCCGCGGTGCGGGTCAACGCGGAGTTGTGGCGCGCCGCCGTACTGCGCGGGCGCGTCCTCGAGGAAGACGGCCAACCCGCCAAGGCCATTCCCGTCGAGTTGTACCCCTACCGGCGCGGAGCGCCGCTCTCCGTGAAAACCGGGAGCGACGGGGGATTCGAATTCTCCGGCGTCGCACCCGGCGTTTACGCTCTTGCCGCGCGGCCCGCGCCCGACCTGCGGGATGCCAGCGCCGCCGCGCCCACCTGGTTCCCCGCGTCCACCGTCCGCGCGCAGGCCGAACGCATCACCGCGCGCCCCGGCGCGGAGATCTCGGGCCTGGAGATCCGGGTGCGCCGCGTTCCGGTGTGGAGCGTGGAGGGAACCGCGCTGGATGAACAGGGCCGCCCGCTCGCCGCGGTCTCCATCAAACTTCGCCCCGACGACGAGTGGCAGCCCGAGGAGACCGTCGCGCCGACGACGGCCGATGGCGCGTTCCGCTTCGCCGCGGTGCGCGCCGGAGACTGGCGCCTCACGGCCAGCGGCGCGGGACGCGAAGGCTACGCGCAGTTTTCGGTCGATCGCGGTCCCGTCGCTGCGGTTGCCCTGCGGCTTTACCCGCCGTTCGCGTTCGCCGGTTTCATCGAGCGCGCCGACCCGCCCGATGCGGCCGGCAAGCGCAAAGCCACCGGCGTGTACCTCATCCCGCAGGACGGCGACGGACGCCAGGTGATCGCGTTTCACGAGGCGGACGGCTCCATCCGGTTCCCCAAGGTGCAGCCCGGCCGCTACGTGATTTCTCCGGTGGGCTACATCCCGGGCAGCTACGTGGAATCGGTGACGCTAGGCGGCCGCGACGTCACCGCCCGGCCCGTCGACTTGTTGGACGGCGCACTTCCGTTTCGCGTCGTGTACCGTGCCAACGCAGGGCGCGTGCGCGGCACCGTGGAAAAAGGCGCCGGCAACATCGTCGTCATCGTGCCCGCCGACGAAGCCCTGCTCGACCCGCAGTTCATCCGCGCGGTGCGCTGCGACGATGCGGGCCGCTTCGAGGTAGGCAGCCTGCGGCCCGGCGATTACTTCGCGTTCGCCTTCGACCGCACAGACAACGCGGCCCTCAGCGACCCCGCCTTCATTCGCGGATTGCGCGCCGCCGCGGTCGCGGTTCACGTCGAGGCGGCCCAACCCGCCGACGTCGAATTGCGGGTGACCCCGTGGCCCGAGTAGCCGGCGGTCTCCGCCGCCTACGCCATGACCTTCAAGAACGCGGCCTGAAACTTCGCCATCTCCTCCGCGGTCCCTACGGTCACCCGCAAATGAGTCGGCCACGACGGCCAGGTGCGGCCCACGTAGACCTTCTCCCGCTGCAAGGCCCGCGTCACCTCGCGGGGATCGCGCTTGACGTCCAGCATGAAACAATTGGACACGCTCTTCACGAAGCGGAAGTTGTGCTTGTCCAGAAAACTGAAGGTATCGGCGCGCACGCCGGCCACGATCTTGCGCCGCGTCGCCACCAGGTCCTTCACTTTGAGGCTCGCGCTTGCCCCCGCCATTCCGGTAATGGGCATCATGGTCTGGCTGAACTTGCGGATCTGTTGCTGCAAGTCCGGACGCGCGAGGGACGCTCCGGCGCGCAGCCCCGCCATGCCGTAGATCTTGGAGAACGTTCGCAGCACGATCACGTCCTTGTCCTGCGCTACGAGGTCCGTGTTGAACGGCTCGCCGGAGAAGTGGGTGTACGCTTCATCAATCATCACCACGCAGCCCGCCGGCTTGTTGGCCACCAGCCACTCGATGTCCTGCTTCGGCGTCACGGTGCCGGTCGGATTATTCGGGTTGCAGATGTAGATCAGCCCGGCGTTCGCGACCTCCGCCATCTTCCGCACATCGTGCGCGTAGTTTTTGTCCGGCATCAGCGGTACCGGCACCACCTTCGCCCCGGCGAATGCCGCCGCCCGCATCCCCGCCTCGTAGCCCGGGTCGCCGATCACGAAGGGCCGCGCGGACGAAGTGAACGCCATCACCGCCTGATGCAGCGGACCGCTCGACCCCGGATGAATTACCACATAGTCCGGCTTCAGGCCCTCCTGCGAGGCCAAGAGTTCCTGTAGTTTGTCGGTCTCGCCGAAGCGGTAGCGCCCGCCCTGCGGGATCATGGCGGCGACGGCTTCGCGCGCCTCCGCGCACGGCCCCAGCGGGTTTTCGTTGGCGTTGATCATCACCGCGTCCGCCGGCGCGTTCTCGATCTTCGAGAGCTGCGCCAGGGCGGGCTCGTTGTAAAACGGCAGGGAAGCGCCCGCCGTGATCATGGCCGCGATGCGGCCGAAGGAGCGCCGCGAAAAACCGCGCTGCTCCAGGTCTCGTCGGATTTCGCCGGAAAGAATCGTCTTCATACGCCCTCTGTGGCACAGAGCGTAGCAAGTTCGCCGGCGGGTGTAAAGCGCGGCTGTTAGCCGTGCCCCAGGTACATGGCCCAGCCGATTCCGAACAGGGCCAGGAGGAAACACACGAAGGTGTAGATCCCGTAGTGCAGGCGGTCGCGGTCGTTCTTCTTGGTGACCACGCCCAGCACGACCGAGGTGAACAGCGCGAAAAGAAAAGCCGCTTCGAAGTGGCTCAGGTTCATCTTCGGCATCTATTCTTTCCTCCCGGAGGCGATC
>JBBIQR010000482.1:0-3232 GCA_037442245.1 Candidatus Solibacter sp.
GATGAACGTGCCGGCTAAACGGGGAGGCCTGGATTCCAGCGCGATTGCGTCGGTTGGACAGAGATAGACCGCTTTGCTGTTGAGGTAACGATACAGTTGGCCGGTGGTGGGATCGGTCGGCGTGTTGGCTCCATGCAGCCATCGCAAGAACTCAGGAAGCAGGCTCTTGTTATCCAGGGAGTAGGTGGCCGCGGCGAGCCCCAGTTGCCGCAGCGCGGCGTAAACCCGCGGCAGCCGCGCCAGCGGCACAAACGCCAGCACCACGTTCTGATTCACCGTGGTGCGCAGCGTGCCGTCGCCCGCGGTCCGCGCCAGTTGCGCCAGCCCGCGGAACTGATCGCCCGTCAGGTTGCCCTGATCCACCGTGACCGTCACCGCCGCGTACCCGGTCTGCTTCTGCGGCGTGATATTCGTCTCCAGCCAGCGGTCGTATCCCGAATCGCTCGACGCGGCATGGTCCAGCACCGGCAGCAGGTCGCCCGTGCCCAGCGGCAAAGGATGGCCCTGGTATCCGCCGAAGCCCTCCGGCACCATGGCCGGCAGCTCAATTCCGCCGTTCGCCCGTATGTCGTCGTAGGCTTTGCCGATCTGCTCCCGCACCCACTCGAGACCGCGCCCGCGCATCACGAACTTGAGTCGCGCCGTGTTCTTGTTCTTGCGGTTGCCGTGCTCGTTGAATACCCGGATCACCGCTTCGATCCGGTGGATCAACTCCTCTTCCGGTACGAACTCCTCGAGCAGTTGGGCTTCGGTCGGCAGCGGTCCAAGCCCCCCGCCGATCACCATGCGGAAGCCGCGGCGCCCGTCGCGAATCACCGCGCGCAGCCCCACATCGTTGATCGCCCCCTGAATGCAGTCCCGGCTTGCGCAGCCATCGAAGCAAATCTTGAACTTGCGCGGCAGGTTCTGGGTCAGGTCCTTGCGCAGCAGGGCGTACGCCACGCGCTGCGCGTAGGGGCGCACGTCGAAAACTTCGTCCGCGGCGATGCCCGCCCACGGGCAGGCGGTCACGTTGCGCACCGTGTTGTAGCAGGCTTCCCGGTTGGTCAACCCCACGTCCGCCAGCAGGTGCATCACGTCCGGCACCCGCGCCAGCGGCACGAAGTGATACTGCATGTTCTGGCGCGTGGTGATGTGACCGCGTCCGCCGCCGAATTCGTCGGCGATGCGTCCGAACTGCTCGGCTTGCCGCGCCGTGAACAGCCCTCCGGGGATCTTGCAGCGCACCATTTGCACGCCCGCCTGGCGCTGTCCGTAGATGCCGTGCTTCAACCGGAACGGACGGAAGTCGTTTTCCGAGATTTCGCCGGCGAGGAATGCCTGAGCCTTGGTACGGAAGGTTTCGATCTCTTCGCGCACCAGTTGTTCGTGTTGATTTTCAAGCGCTTCCCGCTCGGAAAGACCCGGCTCCATGGTCGTAGACATAATCACCTGCATCTCGATGGGGATTCAATTACCAAATATACACTAGAGATTACCCCATTTCGCCCGAAATGGCAATCCGGGACGGTTCCCGCGGAACTTTTCGCCCCAAACGACGTCCTAACCTTTCAGCCCCAGGAGGTCTATCATGAGGATTCTCGCGGTCGCCGCCTTCGCCGCTTCCTGCCTCGCCGCCCAGGATCTCACCGGCATCTGGCAGGGCGCCATTCAGGCCCCCCAGCGGGACCTGCGCGTCGTCATCAAAATCGACAAGTCCGGCCAGGAGCTCAAGGCCACCATGTACAGCATCGATCAGGGCGGAGGGGGCATCGCCGCCACCGTCACCGCGCAACCGCCGGTCGTCCGGCTGAGCATCCCCGGCATCGGCGGCTCCTACGAAGGCAAGCTCGATTCCGACGGCGTGACGCTCAACGGTACGTGGACCCAGGGGCCCGGCCACATGCCCCTCAACCTCAAACACGTCAAGCCCGAGGAGGCATGGCCCATTCCCGAACCGGCCCGCCTGAAACCCATGGCCGCCGATGCGCGGCTCGATTTCGAGGTGGCCACCATCAAGCCCAGCCAGCCCGGCCGGCCGGGTAAAGGGATCACGATGCGGGGGCCCAAGGAGTTCGTCACCATCAACACCTCGCTCAACGACCTCATCTCCTTCGCCTACGGCATCCACGTCCGCCAGATCTCGGGCGCGCCGGCGTGGTTCGAAAGCGAGCAGTACGACATCAACGCCAAACCCGAAGCCGACGGCCTTCCCAACCGCCAGCAACTCGAAGGCATGCTCCGCAAGCTCCTCACCGACCGCTTTCAACTCACCTTCCACCGCGACAAGAAAGAGCTCACCGTCTACGCCATCACCGCCGCCAAATCCGGACCCAAGCTCACCAGGAGCGCGGATAACCCCAACGGCCTGCCGGGACTCGGCTTCCGCGGTCTCGGCGACCTTGCCGCCCGCAACGCCAACATGTCGGACTTGGCCTCTCTGCTGCAAGCCGCCGTGCTCGATCGCCCGGTCATCGATCAGACCGGACTCGAGGGCCGCTTCGATTTCACCCTGAAGTGGACCCCGGATGAGTTTCAGTTCCGCGGTTTCGGCGCCGGGATTCCCCGCCCGCCGGCCGACGCCGCCGATGCGCCGCCCGACCTGATGACCGCCATGCAGCAGCAACTCGGGCTAAAACTGGAAGGTACCAAGGCGCCGGTCGAGATGTTCGTCGTCGATCACGTGGAGAAGCCGTCGGCCAACTGATCGCCCGCCGCCCGCTCAGCGCTCGGCCATCGACTTCCGCGCCAGGTCGCCCACCAGCGGCAGGGAATACTGCTCCTGGTGCGCCGCCTTCACCATCATCAGAATCGACGCTCCCAGCAGCACCACTTGCAGCACGCTGTGGACCGAGTACATCTCACTCTGCCGGAGCAGCGGCGCGATCACCTGCTGCTCGATCAGCCACGCCACAAACAGGTACAGCGACTGGAATCCGTGGAAGCGCAGCGCCCGGTCGTTGCGGAACCGGTCCGCGGCGAGCACGATGATCGCCATGATCCAGCCGACGCCCGGGATGTAGCACAGGATCGACGCCGTGCGGCTATCGAGCGCCTCCAGGGGATCGCGCCCCGATCCGGTGCGCGGCGGCGGCGCCCCCGTGCCTGCCGGCGGTGGGGGCGGCGGTCCGCCGGCGCCCGGTTGGGCCGACCCGCAGCGCCCGCAAAACTGGTCCGCCGTCCCCACCTGATTCCCGCATTGGCTGCAATAGGGCATCTATTCGTACATACGCTTTCCCGGACGCTCGTGTTC
>JBBIQR010000483.1:0-3228 GCA_037442245.1 Candidatus Solibacter sp.
TGGGCGGCGGCCACCCCGAGCCGCGCCCCGAGCCCATGCCCATGCCCCAGCCGCCCATTCCCCAACCGCCCCAGCCGCCGAAATCGAGTCCAAGATCGAACCCCGGATACCATCCCCAACCGGCGTCGAGGCCGGGGTAGTCGAGCCCCGGGTAGGCGCCCCATACCGGGGGTCCCCACACGTACGCGGGGTTGTAATACGGCACGTACCACACGTCCGGATTCGCCGGCTGGATGCTGATCACCGGCGGAGAGCCCTGGTCCTCGGTGGTGACGGTTTCCTGGGGTGTTGTGCGCAGCGTGCCTTTCGACTGCGCCTCGGCCCGCATCTGCTGCACGGCCTTCATGACATCGGCCTGCTGGGACAGGAAGGCGTTGCCGAGCTGGGTGGTCCAACTGATGTTTTGGGTGAGGAAGCCGAGCACCTGCGGGAAGGCGACCAACCCCTGAACACTGGGATCCCAGTTCTGTTTCTTGGCCTTATCCATGAGCTTCGAGGGCTTCCATTTCGGATGGTCGCGCATCCATTGCCGGGCTTCGGCGATCTCCATCGGATAAGTGGAGGCCGCCAGGACCTCCGCCACCAGGGGATCGGGATACAAGGCTATGGGCGCCACCAGATCGTTCAGTTGCTGCGGGGGTAACACCGCGGCCCCCACGCACAGCGGAGTTACCACAACAGTAATCAACATGTATCTCAGCATAGTCATCTCTCCGGGTAACATGTGATTGGATCACGCCGGGTGCTGCATTCCTGCAATGAACCGCCGGGGAGCGGTTCCCGCGTAATCCGAAGAAAAAGTGCCTGGTACAGCGTACGGTGCCCCGCGGCATATCCGCCATCGCCGATCACAACCAGCAGCCTCTAACTTAGGGTAGCAGGTCCGCAACGCACGGGACTCGCGGGGTTGTATGTTATCGCGCATTAAGGCGACTGGCGGAAGAGAGAGTGCCCGAGTCCTGGTACGAGTACGGCTTGCGCCGTAGGCGCGGGGCACCCGATACTGCCGGTCAGGTGAGGCCACCGCGCATGAAACGCATCGCGATCCTGCTGCTAAGCGCTCTGCCCTGCTTCGCGGCGGAAGGGAAACCACCGTGCAACGCGGGGAACCGGGGTATGGTGTGGCCGCCGGCGGGCACGGCGTTATTTGCCGGAAGGTGCGAGGCGATCGAGATGTGTTCGCTGGGGACGTGGAAGTATGCGTGGCAGCCGCTGACGGTGCACGTCAGCCGGCTTGGGAAACATCGGGCGGGAGAGACGGCGGGCTGCGTGCGCGCGGCGGGCGCGGCGGATTCAGAACGTCAGGCTGGAGAGCACATAGGCCGTCCGTAGCCCTTTCGGGTAACCGGACTGCCGGAGGTAGTCGCCGGCGAAGAGGTGACCGTAGCCGGTGTAGATCTTCCAGCGGGGCGGCAGGGAGTAACCGACGGACACGAGAGCCTGGGAACCCACGTAGGAGCCGGTGGCCGCCGGATTGCGCACGAGGAACTCATCGCCGCCGGGATACAGCCCGTCGTGGATGGTGGCGAGCCAGTAGCGGCGGTAGCCGGAGTAGAGCGTCCAGCGGCGGGACAGGGGCACTTCGGCGGAAATGGCGGGGTAGCGGATATTGCGCCAGGCGATAGGGTCGGCCATGCCGAACTGGTTGAAGCCGGCGGGGTACAGGTCGTCGAAGGTGCCGTGGCGGCCGTCGCCGGGGTTGGAATCGCCGGAGGCGTAGTTGTACTCGAGGCCGATGTGGAGGCCGAACTCTTTGCCGAGGGGCTTGCAGCCGAGTTCCCAGTGTCCGGCCCAGGCGCGCAGGGCGTCGGCGGCGACGTGTCCGCGTTCCAGCACCATCTCGAAGTTGCCGTCCAGGCGCCAGGGCAGGGAGCGTTGGGCGCGAAGTCCGGAAGCGACCACATCGCGGTGACCGTTGCGGCCCATGAGGTCGACGGTATTGCCGCCGCGTTTCCATAGGACGAAGGGTTCGAGTTCGCCCTCGCCGCCGGTTTCGAGGCGCAGGGAGGCGCCGGCGATGCGGCTGGCGGTATCGAAGGGGTTGATGCGGCGGCGCGACGGTTCCACGCGGAAACCGCTGAAGGCGGCGGCGTGGAGGCGATGCCCGGAGTAATCGGCGCGCACGGCATCGAAGACCTGGCCGAACCAGTCCCAGTAGCGGTCGGAGCCGAGGAGGCGTTCGTCGCCGAGGACGAGTTCCTGGCGGCCGATGCGCACGCGCCAGCCGGTTTCGGCGCGTCCGACCTCGGCCCAGGCCTGGAGGAGGTCGAAGGGATCGTGCAAGCCGGCGGGGATGCCGCTGCCGCCGAGGGAAGCGCCGCGGGCGTCCTGGCCTTCGATGAGCATGCGGAACCATCCGGATGGTTGCAGGGAAGCGCCGGCGCGGAGGCGGCTCCAGTAGAAGCGTCCGCCGCCTTCGGGATCGAAGGCGGAGGCGGAATCGGCGCGTCCTAGGGCTTCGGCGGAGAAGGCGAGCCAGGCGGGCAACGGTTTGGATGGGCCGTCGCCGGCGGGTTGCGCCGGGGAGGGAAGGCCGCAGCCGGCCGATAGGGAAATCGCCAGTAGAAACCACGTCCGCCGCTTCATTTCGCGCTCCTCGATGGGCTTATCGGCCGGGCGGGAGCGGGTGTGAGGGGGAGGTGGAGTGCGTGGGTGGGGGGGTGGCGGGGGAGGGGCTGCTACTCGATCCTTGAATGGGGTGGAAGCCGCGATTCGAGCGCCGGCGGTGACGATCTACCTTTCGGACTCCGGCGGTGAACCATCCGAAGTTCCAGCGCAACCACTGCAAATACCACCAACCAAGAAGGAAACACTCAAATGAAAGCCATCACGGTAGAACCCATGAAGCCCAACAGCGCGCGATACGAAGAGGTCGCCGAACCCGATGAGCGCGACGGCTCGATCCTCGTCGAAGCCATCGCGGTTGGAGTCTGTGGAACCGATGTTGAAATTGTCGAAGGCAAGTATGGCTGGGCGCCCGAGGGAGCCACACGCTTAGTGCTCGGCCATGAATCCCTGGGCCGCGTCATTGATCCCGGCTTTAGCAGTGCGCTCAAGAAGGGCGACCTGGTGGTGGGCATCGTCCGCCGTCCCGATCCCGTTCCCTGTCCCGCTTGCGCCGTGGGTGAATGGGACATGTGCCGCAACGGCCAATACACCGAGCGCGGCATCAAACAGATCCATGGATTCATGTCGGAACGCTGGCGCATCGAACCTGAATATGCCATC
>JBBIQR010000484.1:0-3212 GCA_037442245.1 Candidatus Solibacter sp.
CGGTGGTAGGGCAGCAGGTCCACACGCGCCGGACGCACTGCGCCGAGCAACTCCCGGTAGTCTCGGATGTCTTCCGCCCGATCATTCACCCCGGGGACGAGCGGGATGCGCGCGGCCACCGTCACGCCGGCCGCGACCAGCGCCCGCAGGTTTTCGAGGATGCCTCCGTTCGACGCGCCCGTGTACTGCCGGTGCCGCGCCGTGTCCACGACTTTCAGGTCGTACAGCACCAGGTCCGCGAGTCCGCCGGCGCGCAGCAGCACGCTCCGCGGCGCGGCGCCGCAGGTTTCGATCGTGCTGTGGATCCGCCGCTCCCGGCACGCAAGCAGCAGCGCCTCCAGCAACTCCGGCTGCGCCAGTGGCTCGCCTCCGCTGAAGGTCGCGCCGCCGCCGGATTCGTCGAAGAAGAGCCGGTCGCGCTCGATCTCGCGCAGGATTTCGCTCACCGTCATATCGCGCCCCGCGACCCGCCGCGCCTCCGCCGGACACGCCGGCGCGCACTCGGTGCAGCGGCGGCACGCTTCCGCGGTCACGCCATGCGGACAGGCGCGCAGGCAGTCCCCGCAATGAATGCAGCGCTCCGCATAGTAGAGCGCTTCCGGCTCAAAACCCTGGCTTTCGGGATTGTGGCACCAGCGGCAGGCCAGCGGACACCCCTTGAAAAACACCGTGGTCCGGATACCGGGCCCGTCGTGCAGGCAGAAGCGCATTATGTGAAAGATCACGCCGTGCGGCTCGGACTGCGCTGTGTCGATCACCGGACCGGAAACTCCTGTTTCTGAAAGTAACAGCCTGCGTGGACGTCCCGCAACGCCTCACGGGTGCGCGACACAGAAGTGGGGCGGCCTACAGCCCAATCAGAGCCGCGACGGTAACGGAGCGTTGCCGCCCAGTCTTCCAGGACGTGCCCAAGGCTTCCGGCTCGGCGCATCCAAACTCATCCGATGGAGCCGGCGGCTCGCATAAGCCTTGAAATGGTTTATGACGCGCTCCGGCTCCGCCTCCGCTTCCACGGCCGTGTGTACGGGATTGCTTCGCACGTGGGCCGCCGACCGGGGTTCCGGGCACGTTGTGCATCGGATCGACGGAACCGGATGTGGCGCCGTGCAAGTGGCCACAGTAGCAGGCAAAGGTGGATCGGGTACGTCACGGAACGTCACCCGATTCCAACGCTCCCTTATAGTTGCTCCGTAACGAGAAATGGATTTTTAGGGTTTTCCACCGCCCTGCGGCGCTACAATGCGCCTTCATGGTACGTTCGCCGAGTTATCCTGCACGCGCCGGCCTGTTCGGGATCGGGCTCGACGCCTATTGGCCGCAGTTCCCCGGCCTCGAAGACCGCTTGCGCGGGTACCTCGCCCGCGTCGCCGCGCGCCTCGCCGGTATGCAGGTGGAAGTCGCCGATCTCGGGCTGATCGACACCCCGCAAAAAGCCGTCGAGGCCGGACACCGCGCGCGCCAGGCCGATCTCGACATCCTCTTCCTCTACGTCACCACCTACGCGCTCTCCGCCACCGTGCTGCCCGTGGTGCGCCGCGCGCGCGTCCCGGTGATTGTGCTCAACCTCTCCCCGGGTCCTGCCCTCGACTACCCCGCCTTCAACCAGATGGGCGACCGGGCGCGCATGACCGGCGAGTGGCTGGCCTACTGCCAGGCGTGCCCGCTACCGGAAATCGCCAACGTCTTCCACCGCGCCGGCATCCCGTTTCACCAGGTCACCGGGATGCTCGACGACGACCCCGCCGCCTGGGATGAAATCGCCGCCTGGACCGCCGCCGCGCGCGTCGCCGCCGTCATGGAGCAGAACCGCCTCGGCGTCATGGGCCACTACTACGGCGGCATGCTCGATATCTACACCGATCTCACCCGCCAGTGCGCCGTCTTCGGCGGCCACATCGAGATGATCGAGACCGGCGAACTTGCCGCCCTCCGCGCCGCCGTGGACGATGCCGCCATCGCCGCGCGCGTGGCCGAGTTCCACGCCGCCTTCGACATCGGCCCGGAGTGCCTGCCCGAAGAACTCGCCCGCGCCGCCCGCACCTCCGTGGCCCTCGACCGGCTCGTCGAAGAGCACGCCCTCGGATCGCTCGCCTACTACCAGCGCGGCGCCGGCAATCCGGCCATCGAGGACGCCATCAGCTCGATCATTCCCGGCAACAGCCTGCTCACCGCGCGCGGCATCCCGGTAGCCGGCGAGATGGAGATCAAAAACGCCCAGGCCATGAAGATCATGGATGCCTTCGGCGCCGGCGGATCCTTCACCGAGTTCTACGGCGTGGACTACCGCGACGACGTGGTGCTCATGGGCCACGACGGCCCCGGCCACATCGCCATCGCCCAGGGACGCACCCGCCTCCGCCCGCTCGGCGTGTATCACGGCAAGGCGGGGCGCGGCCTGTCCGTCGAAATGAGCGTGCGCCACGGCCCGGTCACGCTGCTTTCCGTCGCCGAGACCGCCGGCGGCGGCATCAAACTCCTCACCGCCGAAGGGGAGAGCGTCCCCGGCCCCATCCTCGAAATCGGCAACACCAACAGCCGCTACCGCTTCCCCATCGGTGCGCGCCGCTTCGTCGGCGAATGGAGCGCCCACGCCCCGGCTCACCATTGCGCCGCCGGCACCGGCCACATCGCGGACCGCATCGCCAAACTCGGACACCTGCTCGGCATCGAATGCGCCCGCGTGTGCTGACCGGCGCCCACCGGCGCCACCGCACCCTGTAATCGCTTAACATAGCTTGGTGATGAGCTACATCCGCTGGACCACGTTCGCGCTCTCCGGCGCGCTCGCTCTTGCCTGCCTCGCGCAGGCTCCTGCCAAAAAGGGGAAACCTTCCGTGACCAAGAAAGATTTCGGCAAGACGCCCGACGGCCACGCCGTCGAACTCTACACCCTCACCAACTCCAACGGCATGCGCGCCGAAATCGCCACCTACGGCGGCGCCCTCGTCTCCCTCACCGCGCCCGACCGCGCCGGCAAATTCGGCGACGTCATCCTGGGCATGGACGATCTCCCCGGCTACGAGAAGCAGACCGCCTTCTTCGGTGCATTGATCGGCCGCTACGGCAACCGCATCGGCAAAGCCCAGTTCACCCTGGACGGCAAGACCTACAAGTTGCCCGCCAACGACAACGGCAACACCCTCCACGGCGGCCCGCAGGGCTTCGACAAGAGGGTTTGGACCGCCAAGCCCGGCGCCGGCGCCGACCTCGCC
>JBBIQR010000485.1:0-3154 GCA_037442245.1 Candidatus Solibacter sp.
ACTCGCTGAGCGGGACCCAGGCATCGGCGCAGGCGCAGGGGGGGCAGGGATGCGCGGCGGCGGACCTGATTTCCAGCGCGCGCGTGAAGGCGCAGCGGCTGGCTTCGGCCGCCGGCGCGGCGGCGGGCGCGGTGGTCGCGGTCTCGGCAACCAGCGTGGCTTCGCCCGCCGGCCGCGGCGTTCACCGGCGCAACGTACCTGCCGGTGTGCTCGCTGACCGTGACGTTCGCGCTCGGCGCCGCGGCCGGTCCGGGGACAATCACGGTGGCGGCATCGCGCAATGTCACGGTGGCTCCGGATCAACTGATGTACGGCATCATCGTGCGGACCCCGTTGGGCGGTTCGGTGAGCGACGCGGTGGCGCTGGCGCCGGGTATCGGGATCACGGCGGCGAACCTGACGGACGTCAGCGAAGACAACGGCATGGGGGACATCGCGACCGTGGCGTGGACGTTCCAGATGACGGCGCCGTTCAGCCGGCTGAAGGATCTGAACGCGACGCTGTCCGGGCTGGAGCAGAACGCCGGAACACGCAACGGGCGGCCGGCGCTGATCTACTCCGTGTCCTCGCAGACGTCGGCGGATGCGGTGGCGCAGGTCTGCGATCCCACGGCGCTGGTGAACGATGCGCGGCAGGCGGCGGGGCTGCTCGCGGCGGGCGCGGGCGGGACGTTGGGCGGCGTGGTGGGGATGTCGGAAGGGAGCGGGGGGAGCGGGGCGGGAGTGTTTTTGAGCGGGCAGGGTTTGCTCTCCGCGTCGTTCATCCTAAATGTGTCGACTGCGCCTGGATGCCAGATGACGGTGCAGTTCCAGTTGGTGCGGTGACGACGGTGAAAAAAGGGTAGGCCGGGAGGCCTACCCTACGGTCGGTCAACCTCCGTTGGGACCGTTGTGGCAGCTATAGCAGCCGATGATCGTTCCCGCGGGGAACGTCTTCCCGGCCATGCTGCGGTCGGTCTGGGTCTTGGAGAGGATGGTGCCGCGGTAGTCCGTGCCGTGGCAGGCCTGGCAGGCGGTCGTACCGCCCGAGTCGGCTACGCTCTGGTGTCCGTTGACCCACGAAGATCCGATGGGGTGCAGGCCGTGAGGTCCGCCGTTGACGGTGACCGGGTCGGTGCCGTGGCAGGAGGAGCACTCGGCCAACATGCCGGCGTGTCCCTGTAGGGACGTGCTCTGCACGTTGTCGTTGGCGATGGGGGTGGGGAACTCGGCGTGGGTGGAGCCGTGGCAGGCTTCGCACTGCAATCCGCCGTGTCCCTTGGAGAAGCGGTACAGCGACAGGCCCGTGGCGGGCGCGTTGGCGTTGGTGGCGAAGGTCGTATCGTTGACCGTGCGCACCGTGGTGCCGGAGGAGAAAACGCTGGTGTAGACGATCTGGCCGGCGTTGCTCGTGGCGGTACCGGTGTGGCAGCTCTGGCAGTTGGGTTCGTTGAACCAGCCCTGCCGGGAGGTGTCGGCGAGAGTGCTCATCGTCCCGTGGCAGCTCTGGCACTCGATTTCGTGCGAGCCGGTGGCGGGATCGGTGAGCGTCGCCATGACGCCGCGGAGACACTGCGTAGTGGGTCCGGGGTGGCACAGGTAGCAGCTATCGCGCGTGGTGCCGGCCTCGAGCGTAGTGCCGGTCGAGGGGTTCTGCACCGAGGAGTGCTGGGTGTGCATCGCGGTGGTGAGTTGCGGCACGCCGGAGACGCCGGTGAGACTGAGCGCGTTGGTGGCGTGGCAACTGCCGCAGAGGAACGGCTTCATGGTGGTGGCGGTCGCCTCCAGGCCGCTCGGGCTGTAGCCGCGGGTGGCCAGCGCGGTCGAGAACAGCGCCGGATTGCGGCTGGTGGAGAGCTGATCGTGGATGCGCAGGATGTTCAGCTTGGTGTCCTTCGCGGGATCGGGATTGTTGACCCAGCCGGACGCGGGCATCGCCGCGCTGGAAGTGGAGTTCGACGAATGGCACATCGAGCAGGTCATTTCGTCGGAGATGGGGAGCACGATGTCGGTGCTGGCGATGGCGGTGCCGGACGAGTTGTGCACGGTCAGCCGCATCATGGGGAAGTAATTCTTCGCCGTGTAGGTGCCGGTCGAGGAATCGGGGTAGTTGGTCATCGGGATGGCTTCGGCCAGCCAGGTGTTATCCGTGGCGCTGAAGTTCATCGCCTGTGGGGTGTTGGAGGCGCCCGGCATGGCGTATCCCTTGACGCCGACATCCTGCGCGAGCGGGCCGAAGCCCAGCGCGCTGGCGAACTGCCAGAAGTTGGTCTTCAGGAACGACGACGTGTTGAACGTGTTGGTGAGCGGATCGTTGATCGCCTGATAAGTAATGGTGTAGCCGGCGGGCGCAACCACGAGCTTGCCGGACGCATCGATCAGGTGCGCGTGAATCGTGTTGTACGGGGGCAGGACGCCGAAGACGCTGTAGTCCTTGCCATCGTCGCAGTGCATGCCCAGGTCGTTCCATCCGATGACCTTGTATCCGGTCGAGGTTCCGCCGCCTCCGCCCGAGGTGCTGAGCAGGAAGCTCACGGGAACGCTGCGCGTGGTGCCGCCGGATGCGATCGCGATGGTGCCGGCGTAGCTGCCCGCCGCGAGTCC
Organism: Candidatus Solibacter sp.; assembly: GCA_037442245.1. Taxonomy (GTDB): domain Bacteria; phylum Acidobacteriota; class Terriglobia; order Bryobacterales; family Bryobacteraceae; genus Solibacter. The sequence continues at coordinate 2,584 of JBBIQR010000485.1, forward strand.
GGAGGGATTCACCGATACCGTGAGCGTGCGGTTGGTGGTGAGGCTGCCCGAGGGCGAGAGGGAAAGCCAACTCGAGCCGTTCTGCACCGAGGCGGTGAATGACGTCGTGGACGCCGCGCTCACCGAGATGCTCTGCGGAGAAGGCGCGGAGCCGCCCACGGTGCCGGAGAACGCGAGCGACGGCGGCGTGATGGTGACGCCGGTGCCCGCGGCGGCGACCGTGAGGGTCACGGCGGACCGCGCGGTCGAGCCGTTGGCCGAGACCGTGACGGCGCCGTTATAGGTGCCGGCGGCGAGACCGCCGATCTGCACCGCGACGCTCAGGGTCTGGTTCGTGGTGAGGCCGGAGGGCGACACCGTCAGCCACGCCGAACCGCCGTTCTGCGTGGACGCAGCCGCGGTGTAGGCGCTCGACGAGGTCACCGTGAGACTCTGCTGCGCCGGAGACGAGCCACCGGCAGTGGCGCTGAATGAGAGGGAGGCCGGACTGATGGAGAGCGTGCTGGAAATCGCCAGCGTGACCGGAACGTTGATCGTGGTGCCTCCGCCGCTGATCGAGATGCGGGCGCTG
>JBBIQR010000486.1:0-3133 GCA_037442245.1 Candidatus Solibacter sp.
TCCGGGCATCGGCGAAAAGATGGTCGACAAGATCTATCAGGCCGTGAACCGCTTCTACGAAAGCGGCGAAACGGGCGCGGCCGCGGCACCCGCGGAAGGTGCAGCGGAAGCATCCGACACCGCGGACGCCACGGCGGAAACCGCCGAAACCGCCGCCGCCGCCGAAGAAAATACGGAAGCCGCGGGCGAAGCCATCGAACAGGAATCCACCGCGGAGTCTCACCCCGCGGCGGCTGAATCACCGGAGGAAGCTCCGGAGGATCAGCAGGAAGAGAAAAATTCTTAACGAAGCATGAGTGATCCATCCCAAGTCCGAATCAACGAACTGGCCCGCGAACTCGAGGTCAAGGCGAAAGCAATCATTGACCTGTTGCCCGGCCTCGGCGTCACCGAAAAGAAAACACATTCAAGCTCGATTCCGCTGGACGTCGCGGAGAAGGTCCGCCACCAGTTGCAGGGCACGGTCGAACCGGAAGTGGCTGCCGCACCCCCGGCCAAAGTAACGCCCAAAGCCGAAGTGCATCGTGCGCCCGCGCCTGCCGCGCCCGCACCCGCACCCGTTGCCGTGAAACCCGCTGCCCCGGCTCCCGCGCATCCTCCCGCGGCGCAGGCCCCTCCCCCTGCATTGCCGCATGTAGCTGCGGTGCAAAAGCCTGCTCCGCCCGTGGCGCCAAGCGCGCCTGCGGTGGCGACGCCCGCGGCCAAGCCGGTTGCACCGGCCCCCGCTCCGGTGACACCTAAACCGACTGCGCCCGCTGTTACAGCAGCGCCTGCTCCAGCAGCGGCGCCAAAACCAGCGCCTGCTCCTCGACCGGCCCCAGGCCAACCGATTGCCGCGCGTCCTCCACAGGGCGCGCCTGCCGCTCGTCCGTCTCACCCCGGCGCTCGTCCCGCTGCAGCACGCCCTGCGGCCGGTACGCCTGCCCCGGCTGCTCGTCCCGGACAGCCTGCACGCCCGCCAATGCCTACCGGTGGCAATCGTGGCCCGATTCCCGGCACGGTTCCTGGCAGTGAGCTTCACACGGGCCCGCGCCCTGGCCAACCCATGCGCCCGCAGCAGACCGGCCAGGGTGGTCGTCCTTTTACGCCTCGCTCCGGCGGCCCAGGTGGCCCCGGAGGGCCCGGCGGTTCCGGCCGTCCCTGGGGACAACGCCCCGGCGCCGTGCCAACAGGTTCCAGGCCTGGCCCTCGCACACCGGGCCGGCCAGCGATGTTGCCGCCTCTTCCAGACAAAATGCTTCCCAAGGCAGAGCCGGGGAAGCCGCTTTACGCGCGCAAGCCTCCCCAGCGCCAACGGCAAATCGTCGATAAGCGGGAGATGGAAGGTGAGCGCAAGCTGCACCCGACGCGCCAGCGTCCTGGAGCAGGTGGGCGCGGCGCTGCCGCGGTCGCCATCGCTCCTCCGGAACCGCGTCCGCCGCGCGAAGTAACCCTCACCGAAGGAATCACTATCCGCGAACTCGCGGAGAAACTCGACGTTCGCGCGAAGGATCTTTTGAAGACGCTCCTGGATCGCGGCGTGTTCGCCAGCATCAACCAGGCGCTGGACGTGCAGACCGCGACCGACCTCGCGCAATCCTTCAACGGAGTGGTCAGCGTTGTTTCGCTGGAAGAGGAGATGGTCCTCGAGGTCGCGAAGGAAGAAACCAAGGAAAACCTGAAGCCGCGGCCTCCGGTGGTCACCGTCATGGGCCACGTCGACCACGGCAAAACCAGCCTGCTCGATGCCATCCGCGCCGCCGACGTGGCGGGCGGGGAAGCGGGCGGCATCACGCAGCACATTGGCGCCTACAAAGTGCAGGTGGGCGACCGCAGCGTGGTGTTTGTCGATACCCCGGGCCACGAAGCGTTCACGCGCATGCGTGCCCGCGGCGCCAAGGTGACCGACATCGTCGTGCTCGTCGTTGCCGCGGATGATGGTGTCATGCCGCAAACACGCGAAGCCATCGACCACGCCAAGGCCGCGAATGTGCCGATGATCGTCGCGGTCAACAAAATCGACAAGCCGGAAGCGCAACCCGAACGCGTCAAGCGCCAGTTGACCGATCTCGGATTAATGCCCGCCGAATGGGGCGGGGACACCGAATTCGTGGAAGTTTCCGCCAAGCAGAAGAAGAACCTCGATAAGCTGCTGGAAATCATTTTGCTCGTAGCGGATTTGCGGGAACTGAAAGCCAATCCGGACGCGCCGGCGAGCGGCACCGTGCTGGAGTCCCGCGTGGACAAGGGCCGCGGCCCTGTCGCCACGATTCTTGTTCAGAACGGCACCCTCAACACCAGCGACTTCTTCATCGTCGGCTCGGTTTTCGGCAAGGTCCGCGCCATGTTCGATGATCGCGGACGACCCGTGAAGACCGCCCCGCCGTCCACGCCGATCGAAGTCCTCGGTCTGCAAGGTGTGCCCGAAGCCGGCGACCACTTTCAGGTGACCGACGAAGCCAAAGCACGCCACGTCGTGGAATTCCGCCAGTCCAAACAGCGCGATGCCGCGTTGCGTGCGAGCGCGGGGGGACGCATCACCCTCGACCAGTTGCACGAGCAGCTCAAGGCCGGCGAGGTCAAGGAACTCCCCATCGTCATCAAGGCGGACGTACAAGGTTCCGCGGAAGTGTTGGGCGAAATGCTTCCCAAGCTCTCGACGGACCTGGTGAAGCTGAAGATCATCAGCGCCGGCGTGGGCGCCGTTACCGAAAACGACGTGCTGCTCGCCAGCGCGTCGCAGGCCCTCATCATCGCCTTTGGCGTTCGTCCGGACCGCAAAGCGGCGGATCTGGCGCAACAGGAAAAAGTCGACATCCGCACGCACAATATTATTTACGAAGTTTCCGACGAAATTAAGAAAGCCATGGAAGGCTTGCTGGAACCCGTGGTTCAGGAAAACTATCTGGGCCGCGCCGAAGTGCGGAACACCTTCCGCATCAAAGGTTCGGGCACGGTGGCCGGCTGCTATGCGGCCCTGCCCGCACTCCGGGCGGCGCCCGAAGGCGGGGCGATCGTCTCGATTGCCTCCGATACCGCCCGGGTCGGCGGGTGGGGTGAGTCGGTCTACGCGGGGGCGAAGGCCGGTGTCGTGGCGTTCTCCAAGTCGCTCGCGCGCGAGGTCGCCCGCGACGGGATCCGGGTCAACTGTGTC
>JBBIQR010000487.1:0-3109 GCA_037442245.1 Candidatus Solibacter sp.
ACGTGAGCCGCGCGACCACCCTGATGGTCACGCACCGCTACCAGGACGGGAACCTTATGGCCAATTTCCGCTACAATTCGGAAACGGGCAGTCTCGAGCCGGCGCGCAACGGGGAACGCGCTTCGGCGCGAACCACGTTCATGGTGATGAAGGAAGGCCGGTTGATCTTCGAAGGCGATCAGGACGAGCTCGAAGCCTCGCGCGACCCCTATATCTCCAAGTTCTTCAAGCAGCGGACGTAGAACATGGCGGATCCGAAAAAAGTGCGCTGGTCGCAATTGAAGGTGGGGCTGCTCGGATTGGGCGCTTTCCTCATCATCGCGGTCCTCATTTTCCTGCTCACCAGTTCGCGCGGCTTCTTCCGCAAGAAAGCGGAACTCCGGACCTACATGGACGACGCCAGCGGCATCGCGGTCGCCACGCCCGTCCGCCTGAACGGCATCATCATCGGCTCGCTCGACGAAGTGCGGCTCACGAACTCGACCGATTCGCGCCGCACCGTCGAATTCGTCATGGAGGTGGAGGAGCGCTACCTCAAGGACATCCCCGCCGATTCCGTGGCCGGGGTCGGCGCCGCCAACCTGCTCGGCGACAAGTTCATCAACATCACCAAGGGCCGCGATATCGCCCACCCGGTGAGGAACGGCGCCGAGATCAAGAGCCAGCAGACGCAGGACATTCCGCAGTTGATGGACCAGAGCGCGAAGCTGCTCGACACCTTCCAGGTCATCGTCAGCCGGGTGGATTCGCTGCTCAAGGGCGTGGAAGCGGGCAAGGGCAACATCGGCAAGCTGCTCAAGGACGAGGAACTGTACAACCGTCTCAACGGCATCGCCGCCGAAGGGCAGGGGCTGTTGCAGGACGTGCGCACCGGCAAGGGCACCATCAGCAAACTGATCTACGACGACGCTCTGTACAACGATCTCCGCTCCCCCCTGCAACGCACCGACGCCATCCTCGCCGACCTGCAGGCGGGACGCGGCACGGCAGGCAAACTGCTGAAGGACCCCGCCGTCTACGACGAGATGGATGCGACCATCAAGGAATTGCGCACCCTGGTCGCCGATCTCAACGCCGGCAAAGGCACCGCCGGCAAGCTGCTCAAGGACGACGCGCTGCACCGGCGCCTCGATGAACTGGTCGGCAAGCTCAATTCGACCATGGATAAGATCAACTCCGGCCAGGGAACCATCGGGCAGCTTATGGTCAACCCGCAGATGTACGACTCGCTCAACAGCGCCACCAAGGAGTTCCAGTCGCTGGCCAAGGACATGCGGGCCAATCCCAAGAAATTTCTCACCATCCGGCTGACGCTGTTTTGAACCCGCGCAAACAATTAGTCGTCAACGCCGATGACTTCGGCTTCACCCCCGACGTCAACCAGGGCATCGTCGACGCGCACCGCCACGGCATCCTCACCGCCACTACTCTGATGGCCAACGGCGCGGCGTTCGACGACGCGCTCCGCCACGCGCGCGAGACGCCCACGCTCGACATCGGCGCCCACCTGGTCCTGATCTCCGGCTCGTCCCTGCTGACCGGGCGCCCCTATCCGCGCAGCGTGCCGCAACTCGCCGCCGCCCTTGCGGGAAGGCAGCTCCGCCCCTACGAGGAGTTGCGGGCGCAGGTCCGGCGGATCTTCGACTCCGGCATCCGGCCGACCCATTTCGACACCCACAAGCACACGCATCTGGCGCCGCCGGTGCTGGACGCAGTCGCCCGTCTGGCCGGGGAATTCGAGGTACGCTGGGTGCGCCGCCCCTTCGATTTTCCGCTCCAGGGGCTGCGCGGAACGGTGCCGCGCATGAAGCGGCTCACCAGCGATGCGCTCGGACTGGTGCGGCGCCGGTTCCACCGCGTCCTCACGCGCCACGGCTGCCGCTCCACCGATCACTTCGCCGGGTTCCAGATCACCGGCCGCTTCCGCACCGCCGAACTGGTGGAGCTGCTGGGCATCCTCCCCGCCGGATCGACGGAACTGATGTGCCACCCAGGCCATTGCGGACCGGCGCTCCGCGCGGCCCGCACCCGCCTCAAGGAAACCCGCGAGTACGAACTCCAGGCCCTGATCGCCCCCGACGTCCGCGCCGCCCTCCTGCGCCACGAAATCGACCTCGTCAACTACACGGCACTGGCCCAGGTAGCAGGGTAGGCCTCGACACGTAGCGCAAGGCGCATTCGGGTGGGTCGGCGGCTACTTCCACGCCGCGGTGAAGATGTTGAACTCGTAGCGCTCCTTGGCGTCCTTATCGGAGCAGAAGACCAGGGTTTTGCCGTCCGGCGAGAATTCGGGGAAGCTGGTGAAACCGCCGAAGTGGGTGACCTGCTCGAGTCCGCTGCCGTCGAGGTTCATCATGTAGAGCTCGAACCGGCGGCTGTCGCACTCGTGCTTGTTGGAGGAGAAGAGAATCTTTTTGCCGTCCGGTGTGAAGGTGGGGGCGAAGCTGGCGCAGCCGAACCCGGTGACGGTGCGGGCGTTCCGGCCATCGGCGTCCGCCACGACGATTTCCATCTTCATGGGCGCGGTGAGATTGGCGGAGAGAAGGTCGCGGTAGCGGGTCATGGCGGCGGCGTCCTTGGGGTAGTTGGCGCGCCATACCAGCTTCTTTCCGTCGCGCGAGTAGGCCGCGCCGCCGTCGTAACCTTCGTTGTGAGTGAGTTGCCGTTTGGCGGAGCCATCGCTCTTCATGGTCCACAGGTCCAGGTCTTTGGAGGCGAGCGAGGTGTAGACGATGTTGCCGGTTTTCCAGTTGACGGTGGCTTCGGCGTCGTAGCCGGGCGTATCGGTGAGGCGCTTGACGATCTCGCCGGTATCGGTGGCGAGGAAGATATCGTAGCCGGGGAAGACGCCCCAGACGTAGCCCTTGCTGCGGTCGGGCGGCGTGGGGCAGGCGTCGCCGGCGAGGTGGGTGGAGGCGTAGACGATGTGCCGGTTGTCGGCGAGGAAGTAGCCGCAGGTGGTGCGGCCCTTGCCGGTGGAGACGAGGTGGGGATCGCCGCCATCGGCGTTCATGACGAACATCTGGTCGCATTCGTAGGGCGGGCGGGTGCTTTGGAAGATGAGCCGTTTGCCGTCGGGCGACCAATAGGCTTCGGCGTTCTGACCGCC
>JBBIQR010000488.1:0-3106 GCA_037442245.1 Candidatus Solibacter sp.
TGAACAGCGAGGGCATCTACTCAACCCGCCCCTGGAAGGTCGCCGGCAACGCCCCGCCGCCACCCCCTGCCGGGCAGCAGCGCATGGGCTTCAACGAGCGCAACCGCAAGGACCTCACCGCCGCCGACGTCCGCTTCACCTCCAAGGGCGACACGCTCTACGCGTTCGTCATGGGCTGGCCCGACCGCGAAGCCGTCATCGAACCGCTCGCCCTCGGCGGCAAGCCCGCAGCCGGCAAGATCCGCTCCGTCGAATTGCTCGGCCACCACGGCAAGCTCAAATACACCCAGGACGAGCGCGGCCTGCGCATCACCCTGCCGCCCGAAAAGCCCAGCGACTACGCCATCACCTTCAAAATCCTGGGCGCCTGAAACCGTACCGCAGGCCTCCCGGCCTGCCTTTGGATCGATCCCAAACCGCCCACCGCGCCAGCGCGGCTCCGTATCTCCGCTCCCTCTGCGGCCGAACCCGCACAACACGTCGCATCGAGTCTTCCTACCGCGTTTCCTCTGTGCTTCCTCCGCGCCTCGGCGTCTCTGTGGTTCCCCCCACACCTTCCCCACAACCGCGATCCTCCGTCCCCCGCCCCCCCCGCCTGATAAGCTGAACAGGTGCGCTTCCCCCTCGCACTCCTCCCCCTCGCTCTCTCCGCCGCGACCAACCCCCTCGCCCCGCTCACCGCCCCGGAGATCCGCGCCGCCACCGCCATCATCCGCGCCGATGGCCGCGTGCCCACCTCCGCGCGCTGCAACATGATGGCGCTCGACGAACCACCCAAGCGCGCCGTGCTCGATCGCGCCGCCGTTCCCCGCCGCGCCTTCGCCGTGCTCTACGATTACGCCTCCGACCGCACTTGGGAAGCCGTCGCCAACCTCGATACCCGCGCGCTCGACCGCCTCCAACTCATCCCCGCCGCCGAACCCATGGTCAACGCCGAGGACTCCATGCGCGCCGACCAGATCGTGCGCGGCGATCCGCGCTGGGAGCGCGCCATGCGCAATCGCGGCATCCGCGACCTCAACCGGGTCGCGATCATCGCCTGGACCGCCGGCTACTTCGCCCTGCCCGGCGCCGAACACGGCCGCATCGTCCGCGCCGTCCCCTACCTCTGGGACAACGAAGCGCGCAATTTCTACGCCCACCCCATCGAAGGCGTCGTCGCCCACGTCAACCTCACCGAAGGCCGCGTCCTCGACCTGCTCGACACGGACCGCAACCTGCCCATCCCGAGTGAACCGGCCGAGTTGACGGCCGCGCGCAACATGCCGCTGCGAGAAGCGCCCGCGCCGCTCCTCATCACCCAGCCCAACGGCCCCGGCTTCCGCATCGAGGACGGCGAAGTGCGCTGGCAGAAGTGGCGCTTCCGCTGGGCCATGCACCCGCGCGAGGGCCTCGTGCTCTATCAGACCGGCTACGAGGATGGCGGCAAACTGCGGCCCGTGATGTACCGCGGCTCGCTCTCCGAAATGGTGGTGCCCTACGGCGATCCCTCGCAGGGCTGGTTCTTCCGCAACAGCTTCGATGCCGGCGAACTCGGCCTCGGCCTCACCGCCTCCCCGCTCACCCCCGGCGTCGATTGCCCGCAGAATTGCAGCGTGTTCGACGCCGTCACCGCGAACTCCTCCGGCGAACCCGTCCTGCTGCGCCGCGTCGTCGCCATCTACGAACGCGACGGCGGCTTCGTCTGGAAACACGAAAACGAAGCCCGGCGCGCCCGCGATCTCGTCATCAGCTTCGTCGCCACCGTCGGCAACTACGACTACGGCTTCGAATGGATCTTCCACCAGGACGGCGCCATCGACGTGCGCGTTCTGCTCACCGGCGTGATGGCCGCCAAGGCGATCGCCCCCGGGATGCACGATCCTTACAGCCACCCCGTCGCCGGGAATCTCGCCGCGCCCCACCATCAGCACTTCTTCACCTTCCGGCTCGATATGGACGTGGACGGCGCCGCCAACCGCGTCGTCGAGATGAATAGCGAGGCGGTCCCCACCGGCAGGGAGAATCCCTACGGCGGCGCCTTCAAAATGCACGAAACGCCGCTCAACACGGAGCGCGAGGCGCAGCGCAACCTCAACCTCCCTAGCGCCCGCAAGTGGATCGTCGAAAGCACCTCGCAGAAAAATACGCTCGGCAGGAACACCGGCTACGCGCTCCTGCCCGGCGAGAACTCCCTGCCCTACGCCGCCCCGGAGAGTTGGGTGCGCAAGCGCGCGCCGTTCCTCGATGCCCATCTGTGGGTCACCCCCTACCGCGACGACGAACGTTACGCCGGCGGCGACTACCCCAACCAGAGCCGCGGCGGCGAAGGACTCGCCCGCTGGACCAAGGCCAACCGCCCGGTCGCCAACACCGATCTCGTGATCTGGTACACCCTCGGCGTCACCCACAATCCGCGCCCCGAGGATTGGCCGGTGATGCCGGTCCACGCCGCCGGCTTCCGGCTCATCCCCTGGGGCTTCTTCACGCGCAACCCCGCAATGGACCTCAAGTAGCGCAGGCCTCCCGGCCTGCAAGTCACTTCACAGTAGGGTAGGCCTCCCGGCCTACCCATCTTGCTTATCGTAGGGTAGGCCTCCCGGCCTACCCAGGGCCTGCCTCACTTCATATAAAACAAACTCAGCCGCGGCAGCCCCGCGCGCTCCAGCAAGTGCCGCTCCAGGTACTGCTTCTCCAGCATGGATAGCTGCTCCGCCGTCATCTTGCCGCGGTACGGACGCAGTTGACGGTCGAGCTCGCGGCGCGATTCGAGCAACTGCTCCTCGCTCTGATTCGCGCGGGCAACCGCCAGCATCTTTTCTTCGAGCACCGTCAGATGCTGCTCCAACCCTTCGAGATCCGTGTAATGCCGGCCGGCTTCGGCGGCCAGTCGGCCGAGCGACGCCGCGATCTCGCTATACCCGGCGGGCAGCGCGGCGGCATTGCCTTCGAGATACCCGCGCAGATCCTCCACCTGAAACGGCGGCGGCGCCGGCTCGCGCTTCGCCGGCAACGCTCCGGCCATGATCTGCGCTTCGGTCAATACCGCCTGCGCGCAGAACGCCAGCGAGTTCACCATCTGGGTCTTGACCTTGCGCGCGCGCCATTTCTCGAACGCGGCGTCGAT
>JBBIQR010000489.1:0-1396 GCA_037442245.1 Candidatus Solibacter sp.
AGAACTGGCTGACGTTGGACTCGATGGTTTTGGTCGGGTAGAGGACGCCCCAGTAACCCTTCGAATTGCTGAAATGCGGGTAAATCTCCTCGGCGTTCAGAGCGCCGACCCACAGGCGTTCGGCGTACATCGGGGTGTCCCGCGCGGGTGAACTGAGGTCGCCGAAGTATGGGTAATCGAGGGTTTCGATGGTGAGGGACGAACGGTTGACGAGGGTGGCGTTGAATGTCAGGACGCCATGGTCGAGCGTGACGGTAGCGGTGAGGGTGAGCGGCACGGCGCCGCCATGCTCGCCGACCGGGTCCTTCCAGACGATGCGCACTTCGCCGGGCGCGACCTTCTCCACGCTGGCGGCGCGCTGACTGCGCCCAAGTACGAAGTTGGCGCGCTGTTGAGGGAGCGGCACGAGGAGGCGGAACGAGACAGCCAATTCGGGGCGCCGCTGCACCACCCAGTTGGTGGACTTTCTCTCCAGGCGGGTGAGCGCGCCGGAGTGTGGATCGAACGCGACGCGCAGTTCCTGGTCTTCGAGGACGATTTCGGGAGGCGCCGGCTGGGCGTCGAGGTCGCCGCTATTGGCGATCGCGGCGATTGCGGCGGTCGCCGCGAGTTGGTGAAAGGTCCGCCGGTCCATGGCACTCCGGATGATAACAGCAGGCGGCGGCCCATCGACACGCCGCCCGGAGACGGGTACACTTACCAGGAGAACGCGCGAAGATGAGTCCCAACGATCTCGTTCCCATTCCCGGCGGCGAGTTCCTCATGGGTCAGGACGACGGCCGCGACGATGAACGCCCGGTCCATCGCGTGAAGGTGGCGCCGTTCCGCCTGGCGCGCACCACCGTCACCAACGCCGCGTGGGACGTTTTCTGCAAAGCTACGGCGCGCGAGCATCACGCCCGCTATGGCGGAGGGGATCATCCGGTGACCAGCGTCAACTGGTTCGACGCGTCGGCATTTTGCCACTGGCTGGCGGCGCAGTGGAAGCTGCCTGCGCGGCTGCCGACCGAGGCCGAATGGGAGTTTGCCGCGCGCGGCGGGCACGATCAACGATTGTACCCGTGGGGCAACGATCTGCCCGCGTTTTCGCCGGAGCGCTGGCAGCACGGCCCGGAACCGGTCGCGCAAGGCGAGCCCAATCCCTACGGCCTGTTCGATGTGTGCAGCAACGTGCACGAGTGGTGCGGGGACTGGTACGACCCCGGCTATTACGCGGTGTCGCCGGCGGAGGACCCGCGGGGTCCGGACCGCGGCGGGCGCCGGGCGTCGCGCGGCGGGGCGTGGCGCCACCATATCAAGGTTTCACGGTGCGCGGCGCGGAGCAGCATTCCGCCGGAGTACAGGTACGCGGACTACGGATTCCGGGTAGCGGTGGAGGGGAAGTGAGGCGGGCCGC
>JBBIQR010000489.1:1425-3106 GCA_037442245.1 Candidatus Solibacter sp.
AGACTGAAGGCGACGTGCTGGCGCGGTGAGGCTTTCGGATTGATCCAAAGGCAGGCCGGGAGGCCTGCGCTACGGTTTTAGGCGGCTTTGCGGCGGGACCAGTTGCGGACGTGGGCGGCCATGATGCGGTCGGCAACGGCGGTGTGATCGCGCAGCCAGGCGGCGAGGAAATCGAGGGCGGCGGTTACGGAGAGGCGGTCGCCCGCGGCGAGTTCCCTGGCGCGGCGGCGCACGGAATCGTGCTGTTTGCGGTGCCACTCGTAGGAGGCGAAGCCGGAGTCGCGCATGAGGCGCTCCTCGTGGAGGAAGTGGGCCTCGGCGAGTTGCAGGAGGTTGTGGAGCGCTGCCTGCAGGCGTTCGGCCGTAGCACCGGCGGCGAGGGCGCGATGCAGTTCCTCGCCGGCGAGGAACAGGCCGCGGTGTTCGGCGTCGATCTCGGGAAGGTAGATCTCGTGCTCGCTTCCCCAGCGGAACAGGCTCATGGAAGGTATTTTAACCCGAATTCAGATAATGAGGGATGAAACGGCGCTTGGATGGAGGACGTAAAAAGGGGGCCGGTGGCCCGGCCCCCTTGGTTGGGTTCAGGTTGTCTGGTGAAGCTTAGAACATGAACTTCACCTGGAAGCGGAGGGAACGGGGGTTCTGCCAGCCGTACGGCAACCCATAGAGCGAGTTCAGAATGCTCTTCTGCGAGTTGGCCTGTCCGACGTAGTCGTAGCCCTTTAGAACCTGGCCGTAGGCGAAACCGGCGTTGGAGTCGGTCACACCCGAGCAAGTGACTCCCGTGGTTCCACAGCGGTAGGGGTTGAGGCCACCGGTGCGGATCAGGTTGGAGTTGATCAGGGTCACATGGTGCTGGTTGAAGCAGTTGATGCAATCGAGGCCAACTCGGGCGATCATTGCCTCGTTGTTCTTGTTGACATGGAAGTCCTGGAAGAGGCTGACGTCCGACTGTGCGAAGTGCGGGCCACGGGCATCGCTGACATTGCCGGGAATCCAGTTGCCGGTGGCGTTGTCGCGGGTCGTGTTGACCCACTTGCCGCGACCTTCCACGAAGACCGGGGCGCCCCAGACGCTGACATAGCTACTTAGCGGGGTGCCGGAGTAGACCTGCTGGAAGAGACCGATCACGGGATGGAACATCTTCCAGGTAGGGGAGTAGTAGACGTTCGCCTTGACGGCATGCGGACGGTCGGTGGGCAGCGGTCCATTGATGATGCCGCCGTGCGAGTCGAAGCTCATGAAAGGCTCATCGAACGCGCGGTCGGTGTTGGCGCCGTTGCGTGCGCCGCCGCCGTCGCTGATGTCGGTCGCGGTCAGACCGCTGTAGTTGCCGTACGCGCGGCTGTAGGTGTAGGAGAACGAACCGAACCACTTGTTCGAGAAGCGCCGGGTGAGGCGGAGTTCCAGGCCGTCGTAATCGCGGACGGCCTTCGGGTTGGGCGGGCAGGAGGTACAGTTGGGGACCTGCGCGTTCACGCCGAAGCCGGGGTTGGTGATGTAATACACTTCGCCGTCCGCCGTGATGACTCCGGTGTCTTCAATGGTTCGGTCCAGGCGGCTGCGGGTATAGATCGGCTCGAACACGAGATTTGGGCGGATTTCCCAGGCAGCGCCGATGGTGATGACGTGCTGCTTCATCGGCTTCAGGTTGGGATCGATCAGGCCGGTGGCGCCCAGG
>JBBIQR010000490.1:0-3104 GCA_037442245.1 Candidatus Solibacter sp.
CCAGCATCTTCATGGGGCAGACGGAAGCGCCGCTGACCATCAAGCCCTTCATCGCGGGGATGACCGAGAGCGAGTTGTTCACGATCATGACCAGCGGGATGGCGCACGTCTCCGGCGCGGTGATGGCGGCCTATGTGAAAGTGGCCGGGGTCTCGATCACGCACCTGCTCACCGCGGTGATCATGACCGCGCCCGCGACCATCATGCTGTCCAAGATTTTCATTCCCGAGACGGGGAAGCCGGCCACCGCGGGCAAGGTCGAAATCAAGGTCGAGAAGACCGCGGTGAACGTGATCGATGCCGCCGCGCAGGGCGCGGGCGACGGCCTCCACCTGGCGCTCAACATCGGCGGTATGCTGATCGCTTTCCTCGCGCTGATCGCGATGGCCAACGGCATCCTCGGCTATCTCCACGGGTTGCCGATGCTGGGCTGGCTGCCGGTCTCGCTCGAAAAGCTGTTCGGCATCGTGTTCGCGCCGGTGGCGTTCGTGATGGGGGTGCCGTGGAAGGATGCGGCGGCGATCGGCGACCTGCTCGGCACGCGCCTCGTGTTGAACGAATTCGTCGCGTTCCTGAAGCTGGGTCCGATGAAAGCGTCGCTCGATCCGCGTTCGTTCACCATCGCGACCTACGCGCTGTGCGGCTTCGCCAATTTCAGCTCGATCGCGATCCAGATCGGCGGCATCGGCGCGCTGGCGCCCAGCCGCAAGAGCGACCTGGCGCGGCTTGGGCTGCGCGCGGTCGCGGCCGGCTCGATGGCCAACTTCATGAGCGCGTGCATCGCGGGAATGCTGCTGTGATCGAGGAAGCCAGACGCTATCTCGAGATCCGGACGGCGGCGCGTCCGCGGGTCGCGGCTGTGCTGGGCAGCGGACTTGGCGCCTTCGCCGAGGAGTTGACCGATGCCACCGAGATCCCCTACCAGGAGATTCCAGGGTGGCCGCAATCGACCGCTATCGGGCACGCCGGGAAACTTGTGTTCGGCAAACTCGATTCGCTCGACCTCGTGGTGATGGCCGGACGCGCGCACCTGTACGAAGGCCATCCCATGTCCGCGGTGACCCACGGGGTACGGGTGCTGGCGGCGCTCGGCGTGCGCGGCATGGTGTTCACCAACGCGGCGGGCGGCATCGACCTCGGCTTGTCGCGCGGCGGCCTGGTGCTGATCAGCGACCACATCAATCTGCAAGGAGTGAATCCGCTGGTTGGGCCGAACGACGATTCTTTAGGCCCGCGCTTCCCGGATATGAGCGAGGCCTATTCGCGCGAGTACCGGGCCATCGCGCGGCAGGTAGCAGAGGAGCAGGGCATCGCGGTGCGCGAAGGCGTCTACGCCGCGATGCTCGGGCCGAGCTACGAAACGCCGGCGGAGATCCGGTTCCTGCGCACGATCGGCGCGGACGTGGTGGGAATGTCCACTGTGCCGGAAGCGATCGTGGCGAATTACCTGGGGATGCGCGTCCTTGGGATCTCCTGCGTCACCAACATGGCGGCGGGCATTCTGCCGCAAAAGATCGATCACGCGGAAGTTCTCGAAACCGGGGCCATGGTGCGGGATACGCTGGTGCGCTACCTGAAGGCTCTGCTGCCGAGGCTGGTATGAGCGGCGCGCTGGTCCAGGCAGCGCTGGCGGCGCGGGAGAACGCGTTCGCGCCCTACTCGAAGTTTAAGGTGGGAGCCGCTCTGGAGGACGCGGAGGGCCGCATCCACACGGGCTGCAACGTCGAGAACGCGACCTACGGGCTCACCCTTTGCGCCGAACGCCTGGCGGTGTTCAAGGCGGTCAGCGAAGGCGCGCGCCGCTTCCTGCGGATCGCGATCGCCGCCGATACCGATACGCTCACGCCGCCCTGCGGCGCGTGCCGCCAGATTCTGTGGGAGTTCTGCGGGGACATCGAGATCGTGCTGGCGAACCCGCGGGGCAAAACCGAAACCTGCCGTCTCCAAGACCTTTTTCCGAAGCCCTTCGATGGTTCGTATCTGTAGCTTCCTCTTCCTCCTCGCGCTGCAACTCGCCGCCGCTCCCGCGGACTGGATCTGGAGCGCGCGCTACGTCATCACCATGGACGCCGGGCGGCGCGTCATCGAAAACGGGGCGGTCGCCATCCAGGGGGACCGTATTCTCGCGGTCGGCACGCGCGCCGAGATCGACGCGAAATACCAGGCCGCGCAGCGGCTCGACCGGCCGGAGGCGATCCTCGCCCCCGGTCTCGTCAACACCCACACCCACGCCGCCATGAGCCTGTTCCGCGGCATCGCCGACGACCTCCGCCTGCAGGACTGGCTCGAGAAATACATCTTCCCGGCCGAGGCGAAGAACGTGACTCCGGATTTCGTCCGCTGGGGGACGCGCCTCGGCGCGCTCGAAATGCTGCTGGGCGGCACCACCACGTTCACCGATATGTACTATTTCGAAGACGTGGTGGCGGAGGTGGCGAAGGAAGCCGGGATGCGCGGCGTGCTTGGGGAAACCATCATCGGCTTTCCGGTGGCGGACAACAAGACCCCCGCGGCGGCGCTGGCTTATACGGAGAAGTACCTGGCGCGTTTCCGCGGCGATCCTTTGGTGGTGGCCGCGGTGGCGCCGCACGCGCTCTACACCAACTCCGATGAGACCCTGAAGGCGTCGCGCGCTCTCGCCAACCGCTTCCACGCGCCTCTGGTGATCCACCTCTCCGAGACGAAGAAGGAGAACGACGATGAGATTGCCAAGCGAGGCGCAACCCCGGCGAAGACGCTCGATAACCTGGGCGTGTGGAACGGCCGCTCGATTGCCGCGCACGCCGTGTGGGTCACCGCGGACGACTTGAGCATCCTCAAGGCGCGCGGCGTCGGGATCGCGCACTGCCCCTCGAGCAACATGAAACTCGCCAGCGGCGTCGCGCCGGTTACCCGCATGTTGGCGCTGGGCCTCGCGGTGGGGCTCGGTCCGGACGGCCCGGCGGGCAGCAACAACGACTTCAACATGTTCGAGGAGATGGACCTGGCCGCCAAACTGCAGAAGGTGACCACGCTCGACCCGCAGGCGCTGCCCGCGGCGCAGGCTCTGGAAATGGCGACCATCGGCGGCGCCCGCGCGCTCGGCATGGAGCGCGAGATCGGTT
>JBBIQR010000491.1:0-3094 GCA_037442245.1 Candidatus Solibacter sp.
CGCCACTGCAACGGATCGCGGCCCAGGTAGACGCCCACCACGCCCGTAACGCTTCCGCTGGTCACCCAGTTGAAGTTGGCCGCCGTGATCCCGGCCGGCCGGACCGCGGCCAGCACATCGTCCAGCGTCGCGCCCGCCGGGGAATTCACGTTCAACTGGAACGCGGCCTGATCCGGCGCCGCGTTCGGCGTCCGCGAAACCATCACGGTCACCGTCTGGTTCGCCGGGTCGACCTGGGCCCCGAGCACCGTAGAAAGGAGCAGCCCGCCTATCGCCACGCGTTTCCGCATGAGCGCATTTTCGTATGCGCCGCGCCCTACCGCAACCCGGCGCGCGACACCCGCAGCCCGCTCCACTGCTCGGCCACCACGATCGAGTTCGCCGGATTCCGCGGGTCGTACTTCACGCTCACGTGCGGCAGACCGGAGAGGTCGGCCGGCACCCGCTCCGCCAGCCGCGTCAGGTCCTGCGTCGCCGTGTACTCGACGCCGCGCACCGCGTAGGAGTACACGAGCAGGTCGTCGCGCACCTCCACGATGGCCGCGTCGCCGAGTTTCCCCGCCGCCGCCAGCCACGCCCGGCGCCGCCGCTCGCGCTCTTCGGGGGTCACGCGCGAGCGCTGCCACGCGCGCCAGCCCAGGATCGCCAGCAGGACCGCCAGCACACCGCCGAGCACCAGCACAGCCAGCCGCGCGGCGGCGTACGCAGAATCCACAACCGGCATCGCCACGGAAATGCTAGTGTCTCCCTACCGGGCGGCGCCCGCCTCGTGGAAGACTTTGCCCCAATCTTTCAAAAATTGTTCCAGCCCCTTATCGGTCAGCGGATGATTGAACAGCATGTCCAGCACCTTGAACGGCATGGTGCCGATATGCGACCCCGCCAGCGCGGAATCGATCACATGCGTCGGCGACCGCAGCGAAGCCGCCAGCACCTGGGTCTTGTACCCGTAGTTGCGGTAGATCTGCGTGATGCTGCGGATCAGATCCATTCCGGTGTACCCGATATCGTCCAGCCGCCCCACGAACGGGCTGATGATGTACGCCCCCGCCTTGGCCGCCAGCAGCGCCTGCCCCGGCGTAAAGCACAAGGTCACGTTCACCCGGATCCCGTCCTTGCTGAGCGCGCTGGTCGCCATGATGCCGTCGCGCGTCAGCGGACACTTGACCACGATGTTTTTGTGAATCTTCGCCAGCTTGCGGCCCTCTTCGATCATCGCCTTGGACTCGGTGGCAACCACCTCGGCCGAAATGTCGCCGTCGACGATGTCGCAGATCATCCGCACCTGCTCTTCGAGCGGGCGTCCCTCTTTGGCGATCAGCGAGGGGTTGGTGGTCACCCCGTCGACGATGCCCCAGCTCGCGCCCTTCTTCAGCTCATCCAGGTTTGCCGTATCGAGAAAGAATTTCACCGCTTTTTCCCTCCACTTATCGCGTACAAACGCTGCCCTAACCCTTCCAGTGTATCAACCGCCGGACCTTGTAAAATGAAAACAGTGCCCTCCAAGACGTTCTACATCGAAACCTTCGGCTGCCAGATGAATGCCCACGACTCCGAAAAAGTCGCCGGCACGCTGCTCAGCCAGGGCTACGCCCAGGTGGACACGCCCGAAGCCGCCGGTCTGGTCCTGTACAACACGTGCAGCATCCGCGATAAAGCCGAGCAGAAGGTCTTCCACCGCCTGCAAAACTTCAAGCGCGACGCCGGCAAAGGGAAGATCTTCGGAGTCCTGGGCTGCGTCGCCCAACAGGAGGGCGAAAAAATCTTCGACCGCGCCCCGCACGTTTCGCTCGTCGCCGGCTCGGCCAGCTACACGCGCCTCGGGGAAATGCTGGTGCAGTTGGAAGCGGGCAATCGGCGGGTCACCGGACTCTCGCTCGATACCGAAGCCACGTTCGATACGCCCTTCACGCGCCGCGACAACCCCCACCGCGCCTACATTACGATCATCGAAGGCTGCGACAAATCCTGCGCGTACTGCGTGGTGCCGTTCACCCGCGGTCCCGAGCGCAGCCGCACCAGCGAGAGCGTGATGGCCGAGAGCCGCGCTCTTGCCGATCAGGGCTTCAGCGAAATCCAGTTGCTCGGCCAGAACGTCAACAGCTACCGCGATCCCTCGCCGGCGGCGTGGGACTTCGCCGCGCTGCTGGCCCGCGTCGCCGAAATCCCCGGCATCCGGCGCGTCCGCTACACCACCAGCCATCCGCGCGATTTCACGCGCCCGATCGTCGACGCCATGGACGGCAACCCCGCCATCTGCGATCACGTCCACCTGCCCGTGCAGTCCGGCTCCACCCGCGTGCTCGCCGCCATGGACCGGCAGTACACGCGCGACGAATACATGCGCCGTATCGAGTGGCTCAAGAACGCCGCGCGCCACTACTCGCTGACCACCGACATCATCGTCGGCTTCCCCGGCGAAACCGAGGAGGACTTCCAGCAAACGCTCGGCCTGCTCGACGAGGTGCAGTACGATTCCCTGTTCAGCTTCAAGTACTCGCCCCGCCCCAACACCGCCGCGCTCGGGATGCAGGACGCGGTCCCCGAAGAAGAAAAGCAGCGCCGGCTCGTGGTGCTCCAGGAAAAACAGCGCGCCATCCAGATCCGCCGCAACGCGGAGCTGGTCGGCACGATTCAGGAGGTGCTCGTCGAGGGGCGCAACCATGCCCTCGGGCAATGGATCGGCCGTACCTCCTGCAACCGCACCCTCAACTTCACGCATCCCGGCTCCGCGGCGGCGGACCTGGCCGGTGAGTATCTGCCCGTACGGGTGACGCGCTCCGGCCCCAACTCCTTGGTGGGTGAGAGCGCAACTGTGGTGTAATTGAGTTGGGAGGAGGGCGGCATGGAAGTGGAAATGAAAATTCGCGGCCTGATGATGGACCCCGTCACCAATATGCCCATCGTCATCCTGAGGGACGTAAGCGGCAACTCTGTGCTGCCGATCTGGGTCGGTGTTTACGAGGCCAACGCCATCGCGCTGGAAATCGAAAAGGTCTCCACCCCGCGGCCCATGACGCACGACCTGATCAAGAGCCTTCTGCTCGGGCTCAACACCGCGATGCGCAAGGTGGTGGTGAGCGAACTGAAAGAC
>JBBIQR010000492.1:0-3088 GCA_037442245.1 Candidatus Solibacter sp.
CTGGTTGACGCCCTCGTCGACGAAGGAGGCGGCGCCTACCTGGATGCCGATCATCTTCTTTGGGGTCTGGGCGGGGGCGGCGGCGGCGAGGGCGCCGGCGGCGGCGGTCTGTACGAAATTCCTGCGGTTCATGGGTGCCTCCGGAACTAATAGTCAATCACGATTGCGGCCGGAGCGCATGGTTTGGCATGGTTTTGCGGCTCGACAGGTTGGCATGCGGCTTGCTATGATATACCTCAGATCATTGTGGTACTGCCGCCCGATCATTCTTGCCGCAATCAACCGGTACACTCTATCCCCAGAAAATCAGGCGAGGAGTAAGCCTTAAAGAAACCTATGGCATCCAACACGTATTCCCAGGGCGCCCAAGTCGAGCACCAGAAGTTCGGATTGGGTACCGTTCTGTCCAGCAGCGACGAACGTATTGTCATCAAGTTCGATGACCACGGCGAAAAGAAGTTCGTCACCCAGATGGTGATGGGCAGTTTGAAGAAGAGCGACCGGCAGCCCCCTGCCGAAAAGAAGGGTTCCCGCAAGAAGAAAACCGCCCCAGCCGCGGTGTAAGCGGCGGCGAGAACAAGGATCGACTTTTGAACGCGCGTCAAAAACGGTTATTCGAAGAGGCCCGGAAGCGCAATCCGGACCTCAAAATTCCTTCCGAGAATCAGCCGCCGGCGGATTGGTCGGAAGCCGATTTGGCCCTGATTAAACAGGGCGTTGGCGATAAGAGCACCAGGCCGGCGCAGAGCGCGTCGGAGTCCGCCGAGGAAGCGCCCGGCGGCGAACAAGCGGGCAGCGTGGTGACCTACTTCGAGGCCAAGGGCTTCGGATTCCTGCGGCCGGACGATGGGGGACGGGACATCTTCTTCCACGTATCCCGGCTCGCCGAAGGGCTGGCAACGGATCTGCGACCCGGTACCCGGGTGATGTACGAGCTGGGCATGGACCGGACGGGCAAACTGGCAGCGAGCAGCCTGCGCATCCCGCCCGCCGAATAACCGCTATAATGGAAGCACCGCAGCGCTCCGTGTGGCGTCAGCCTGCCTGGAGTCCGGCCTGTTCTCATGTTCGACAATCTATCGGATAAGCTGCAGCGGGTTTTCAAGCACCTGCGCGGCGAAGGAAAACTTTCGGCTGAAAACATGGAAGCCGCCTTGCGCGAAATCCGCATGGCGTTGCTCGAGGCCGATGTCAACTTCAAGGTCGTCAAACAGCTCATCGAGAACATCAAGGTCAAGGCGATGGGGCAGGATGTGCTGCTGTCGCTGTCTCCCGCGCAGCAGGTAGTCAAGATTGTCCACGAGGAACTGATCAAGATCCTCGGGGCGCACGAATCCAAGCTGCGGTTCGCCAACGAACCGCCCAGCGTGGTGCTGATCGTGGGCTTGCAGGGTTCGGGCAAGACGACTTCGACGGGTAAACTCGCGCGCTGGCTGGGGAAGAACGGGCATCGCCCGCTGCTGGTTTCGGTGGACGTGTACCGTCCGGCGGCGCGGGAGCAGTTGAAGGTGGTGGCGCGCGACGTCGCGCAGCCGATTTACGAGGGCGCCGCCGGCGAGACCGCACCGCTGGACCTGGCGCGTTCGGCGCGGCGCGAAGCGGCCAATACGGGGCGCGACGTGCTGCTGGTGGATACCGCCGGACGCCTGCATATCGACGACGATTTGATGGTGGAGTTGCAGCAGTTGAAGCAGCAACTCGAGCCGGTGGAGATTCTGTTCGTCGCGGACGCGATGACGGGGCAGGACGCGGTCAAGAGCGCGGACGAGTTCCACAAGCGGCTGGGGATCACGGGCGTGATCCTGACGAAGATGGATGGCGACGCGCGCGGGGGCGCCGCGCTTTCGATCCGGCACGTGACGGGACAGCCGCTGAAGTTCGTCGGCGTCGGCGAAAAGAGCGACGCGCTCGAACCTTTCCATCCGGACCGGGCGGCCAACCGGATTCTGGGGATGGGCGACATTCTCAGCTTCATCGAGAAAGCCGAGGAGGCGATCGATAAGAAGCAGGCGGTCGAGATGCAGCGCAAGCTCATCGAGAACGACTTCACGCTCGAGGACTTCCGGGACCAGCTCAAACAGATCCGCAAACTCGGCCCGCTCGAATCCCTGCTGGGCATGATGCCGAAGGTGGGGATGCTCAAGGAACTCAAGGACGTCAAGGTCGATGAGAAGGAAATCAGTCATGTGGTGGCGATCATCGATTCGATGACACCGCACGAACGCGCCAACCACATGATCATCAACGGGAGCCGCCGCCGCCGCATCGCCAAGGGCAGCGGGACCTCGGTGCAGGAAGTGAACCAGTTGTTGAAGCAGTACGCCCAGGCAAAGAAGATGATGAAGAGTTTCTCCGGCGGCTTCCTCGGCAAAAAGCTGGGTAAGATGAAGTTGCCGGGGGGCTTTCCATTCGGCGGATTTCCCGGGCAGTGAAATTTACGATTTTAAACACCGGCGGGATCTAGCCCGCCTTCTGGAGTATAGATGCTGATGATTCGCCTGGCGCGGTTTGGCGCCAAAAAGAAGCCGTTTTACCGTGTGGTCGTGATTGAGAAGGAGCGCGCGCGCAACGGCCGCCACGTGGAAGTCCTGGGACACTATAATCCCCTGGCTCATCCCGCGCAGGTGGTGCTGAAGCACGACCGCATCGAGCACTGGACGCGCAGCGGCGCGCAGATGAGCGACACGGTGAAGCGTCTGGTCGAGAAGAATCCGGCCGCGCAGCCGGTTGCCTGAACATTACAATCGTGTGATTCCTAACCGCTGCCCCGGCTGGTAATCCTTTGAGGGCACGCGGTTAGGCTACCATGAGAGTGGTGGAGGCGGGGTGATGAAACAGTTGATCGAAGATATCGCGAAAGCTCTGGTCGACATCCCGGAAGAAGTATCGGTGCGTGAGGTCCTGGGCGAACAGGTGACCGTGCTGGAGTTGAAAGTCGCCCCCAGTGATCTCGGCAAAGTAATCGGCAAACAGGGCCGGACGGCCCGTTCCATCCGCACCATCCTGGGTGCGGCGGGGATGAAGCTGAACCGCCGCTTCACTCTGGAAATTATCGAGTGAGCGGAGCACAGGACGCGTGGGTCACGAT
>JBBIQR010000493.1:0-3085 GCA_037442245.1 Candidatus Solibacter sp.
ATCGTACCCGACCAGGTATTCGGACCGTTCCAGATCAACCCGTACCGTTCGTGGCTGGTGGTGGCCGCGGTGAGCACGGTGTCCTACGGCAGCTACCTGGTGCAGAAACTGACCAAGGGGCAGGGCGGCGTGATCGTCGCCGCGACGCTGGGCGGCGCCTATTCCTCCACGGTGACCACGGTGGTGCTGGCGCGCCGGGCGAAACAGGAAGAGCGTCCGCACCTGTTCTCCGGCGGCATCCTGATCGCCTCCGGCATGATGTACGCGCGGCTGGCGCTGCTGGTGACGCTGTTCAACGGCTCGCTGAGTCAGACCCTGGCGGCGCCGTTCCTGACGCTGTCGGTGGCGGGAATCGCCGCCGGATGGATTTGGACGCGCGTGCCGGACGGGACATCCGGCTCGTTCGAGCGCAAGTTCGAGCCGAAGAATCCGCTGGAACTGCGCGCGGCCTTCCTGTTCGGCGCGCTGTTCCTGGCGATGATCGTGGCCACCCACCTGGTGGTGACCTACCTGGGCAAGGCTGGCGCATACACGCTGGCAGGACTGATGGGCGTGACCGACGTGGACCCCTTCATCATGGGGATGACGCAATCGGCCGGCCGGGCGACGACCGTTTCCGTCGCCGCGGTGGCGATCCTGATCGCGGCCGCGAGCAACAACGTGGTGAAGGGCTTCTACGCCTTTTCGATCTGCGACCGCAGGACCGGAAAGCAGAGCCTGGCGCTGCTCGCGGCGCTGGCCGCGGCGGGACTCGTACCGCTATTCTGGCTGATCGGTTAGGCTCGCGGGTTCGGCCCCGGGCGTGCTGCGATAGAATCACGCATGTGGGCGGGAGAGACTATGAATAACGAATCGACAAAACCGGAACGGCGTGACTTTCTGAAGACAGCGGGAGCCGCCATCGCGGCCGGCTTCCCCGGAATTATTTCCGGACAGACCGTGACCAACGCGATCACGGTGGGGCTGGTGGGGTGCGGCGGACGCGGCACCGGCGCGGCATCGCAAGCGCTCACCGCCGACGATTACGCGGAGCTTACCGCGGTGGCCGACATCGGGCAGGAGGAGATCGATCACAGCCTGGCGTCGCTCAAGCGCATCGGCAAGATCGCCGATCGCGTGAAGGTGGAGCAGTCCGGGCAGCACGCGGGTTTGGACGGCTTCCAGAAGGTCATCGACAGCAAGGTGGACGTGGTCCTGCTGGCGACGCCTCCCGGATTCCGCCCGCTGCACCTCGCCGCGGCGATCAACGCCGGCAAGCACGTATTCTGCGAGAAGCCGGTTTCGACCGACGCGCCGGGCATCCGCAGCGCGCTTTCCAGCGCGGAACTGGCGGCGAAGAAGAATCTCTCGCTGGTCGCGGGCTTCTGCTGGCGCTACAGCAACATGATCGAGGAGACCTTCCAGCAGGTGGAGGGCGGCGCCATCGGAAAACTGGCGGCCTACTATGCGACGTATTACACCAACCCGGTGAAGCCGATGCCGGCGGCCAGCACGCGCCCGGCAGGCATGAGCGACGCCGAGTGGCAGATCCGCAACTGGTACAACTTCGTCTGGCTCTGCGGCGACAGCCTGGTGGAGCAGGCGGTCCACTCCGCGGACAAGATCGCCTGGGCGATGCACGACAATCCTCCGGAGAGCTGCGTCGCGGTGGGTGGACGCACGATTCCGGCCGAGGGCGGCAACATCTACGATCACTTCGAGGTCAATTACATCTACCCGAACGGCGTGCGGGCGTTCCTCGCCAACCGGCAGATGGTCGGGTGCTACAACGAGAATTCCGACTACATGCTGGGCAGCGACGGCACCTGCACGATCGGGCGCGGACCGCGTCCGCGCATCGAAGGCAAGAACACCTGGACCTTCAACGGGCAGCCGTACAACATGTACCAGAAGGAGCACGACGTGCTGTTCGCGGCCATCCGCAAGAACCAGCCGGTGAACAACGGCAAGCGGCTGGCCACCAGCACCATGCTCGCCATCATGGGCCGGATGGCAGCATACACCGGGCAACAATTGACCTGGGAGCAGGCATTGAACTCGCAGGAGGGCCTCTACCCCGAGAATCTGGACTGGAAAGGAAGCCTGGAGATGAAGCCGCGCGCCGAGCCGGGCGTGACGAAATTCTTCTAAGCATGAGACCCCGATACCTCACCGCGGCGGCGGGACTTCTATTGGCCGCCGCCGCGGCGGACCACACCCAGGCGGCCTCCGATTCCGGCGAGCGCGCCGCCGTACAACGGCTCCACGATCGAATCGCGGCCAGGAAGCAGCATGGCGCCGCGGCTTACAAGGTCACGATTCCCAACACGCAGGTGTCCTACGACATGGTCCCGATCCCGGCGGGCGAATTCGAAATGGGGTCGGCCCGCAAGAAGGACGAACAGCCGGTCCACAAAGTGAAGGTCGACGCGTTCTGGATGCAGGCGCACGAAGTGACCTGGGACGAATACCGCCTGTTCATGTTCGCCTCGCAGAGCGGCGAGACGGCCGCGGCGGATGAGGCGGTGGACGCGGTCAGCCGCCCCACCAAACCGTATGTCGAGATGAGCTTCGGGATGGGGATCAACGGATTCCCCGCGATCAGCATGACGCAGCACGCGGCCAACAAGTACGCCGAGTGGTTGAGCGCGAAGACCGGCGAGTTCTACCGCCTGCCGACCGAAGCCGAATGGGAGTACGCCTGCCGCGCCGGCACGTCCACCGCGTATTTCTTCGGCGACGACCCGTCCAAACTCGGCGACTACGCGTGGTACGCGGCCAATAGCCAGGGCAAGTATCAGAAGGTCGCGGCCAAGAAGCCGAATCCCTGGGGCCTGTTCGACATGCTGGGCAACGTGATGGAGTGGACTCTCGACGGCTACGCCCCGTACGCGTCCGGCGAACAGACGGACCCGTGGGTGAAGGCCAAGGGTCCGTATCCGCACGCGGTGCGCGGCGGTTCCTGGAACGATCCGGCGGACGTGCTGCGCTGCACCGCGCGGGTCCCTTCCGACCCGAACTGGAAGCAGTCGGACCCGCAGTTACCCAAGAGCATCTGGTACATGACGGACGCGCAGTGGCTGGGTTTCCGGCTGGTGCGTCCGGC
>JBBIQR010000494.1:0-3075 GCA_037442245.1 Candidatus Solibacter sp.
CCGCCCCCGTGAACGCGATCTCCCGCCCCGCCGCCGGCCCCGCCCCCAGCCGCGCCAGCACCGTCTTCAGCACGCGATCGTTGATCTCGTTCCCTACATCGGCGAACTGCAGTTGGTTGACGAAATCCGTGAACCGCACCAGCCCCGTCGCGTCGCGCAGCGCATTGCCCCGCAGCACCGGTCCGATTTGAATCGAGACCTCCGCCCGCCCGTCGAACGGCGCCACGTCCACCAGCGCCAGCCCCACCCGCGACCGCCGGTCCACGCTCAGCACCTTCCCCGCGCCCTTCACCAGGAAGTAGCAGTCGCCCGATTCGCAGTGCCCGTACCGGCTGCGCGCCGCCGTAGCCGAAGCCGCCATCGCGTCCAGCAGCACCCGCGCATCCACCGCTCCGCTCTTCACCGCCGGAACCAGCTTCGATCCCCAGATCGAATCCACGTACGCCGCCGCCGTCGCCGGCGCTCCCTTCTCTTCCGCGATCGGACGCACTGTCCACGGCGCGCATGAGTGCAGCCCGCCCAGCAGCGCCACCGCCGCCGCCAGATGCCCGTACGCCGTCATCGCGTCCTCGCGCCCCTCTTCCCGCGTCCGCCCGTGCCCGCCGCCGCCTCCTCTTCGCCTTCCAGCAGCCGCTCCGCCGTCGCCAGGTCCGTGATCAGCACGTTGATCAGCTTGCCCGCCAGCGCCCCCCGGATCGCGCCCGTCTTGCGGCTGCCGCCCGCCACCCCCACCACCCGCCGCACTTTCCGCAACTCCTCGAGTTCGATGCTGATCACCCGGTCGTTCAATTCCGTGATCACCCCCCGCCCCGCCCCGTCGAAGAACCGCAGGCAGATGTCCCCCACCGCGCCCTTCCCCGCCAGCAGCTTGATCTCCAGCGGCGAAAATACGTTTCCGCTCGATACCAGCGCCCGCGAGGGCTCCGTCGCCCCGATCCCTACCAGCGCCAGCGTGATCGCCGGAAACAGCTCCAGCGCCTGCCGCACGAACCGGTCCTTCAGCAGCACGTTGCGCGCTTCCCGCGACCCCACGATCCCCGGCGCCGGCAGCAGCGTCGCCTCGCCCCCGATCAGGTCCGCCAGCCGCCGCGTCACCTGCGTCGCGTGCACCTCCGCGTTCGGACTCCCCACGCCCCCCAGAATCTGAATCACCCGCGTATTCTTGAACCGCTGGCTCGGCCGCATCGCGTTCACCATCGCCAGCAGCGCCGCGCTCCACGACGAAATCCCGATCGCGTCGCTCGCCTTCAGCGTATTCTCCAGGTAGAACGCCGCCGCCGCCCCCAGGTCCCGCGCGATCTGCGCATCGTCCTCCAGGCAGTCCACCACCACCGCCTCGTCCAGCCCGTAGCGCGCCTGCAACCCCTCCTCGATGTCCGTGTGCGTCCCCGGCGGCAGGCTCACCGAGATCCGCACGATGCCCTCCCGCTCCGCCCGCTGCAAGACCCGCGACACAGTCGATTGGTGGATGTTCAGCCGCTCGCAGATCGCCGTCTGCCGCATCCCCTGCGTGTAGTACATCCGCGCGATCTTCGCCATCAGCCGCAGTTCGTCGATTCGAGCCATGTTCTTGATCCTAGCGTCCTGTCCGCCCTAACAGCCCAACCGTGATTCCTGGTTCCATCCGCGTTTATCTGCGTTCAGCTGTGGCTCAATCATGTCTTTGAGTTTTTGGCGGCGTTGTCAATGCTACACCCGTCCCGCGACCGCGCCCGCCGCACCGCGTCCCGCCAGCCCGCCAGCAACTCCTCCCGCCGCGCCGCGCCCATCCGCGGCTCGAAGCGCGTGTACCGCCGCTCCAGCGCCTCCAGTTCCTCCAGCGACTTCCAGAACCCCGCCGCCAGCCCCGCCAGCCACGCCGCCCCGATCGCCGAGAGATCCGCCGAATCGCTCCGCACCACCGGCCGCGCCAGCACGTCCGCCTGAAACTGCATCAGCGCCTGGTTGCGGCTCGCCCCGCCATCGGCGAACAGCGCCGGCAGCTCCATCCCCGCGTCCTGCTCCATGGCGTCGAACACATCGTGTACCTGGAATGCGATCGATTCGATGGCCGCCCGCGCCACGTGCGCCGCCGTCGTGCCCCGCGTCAGACCGCACGCCACGCCGCGCGCGTCCGCGTCCCAGTGCGGAGCGCCCAGCCCCGCGAACGCCGGCACCAGGTACGCGCCGCCCGAGTCCTCCACGCTCTCCGCCATCGCCGCGAGCTCTTCCACCGGTACCCGCAGCAGCCCCGCCAGCCACTCCACCGTCCCGCCCGTGTTCGTGATGTTGCCTTCCAGCGCGTGCCGCACCCGCCCCGGCTCCGACCACGCTACCGTCGTCGAGAGCCCGTGACGCGAAAGCACCGCCCGCTCCAGCGGCGACATCAGCGACGATCCCGTCCCGTACGTCGCCTTCACCACCCCCGGCGCGAACGCCGCGTGCCCCACCAGCGCCGCGTGCGAATCCCCGATCAGGCTCGCCACCGGCACGCCGCCCGGCAGCCTGCCCGAAGCCGCGGTGACGCCGGCGATCCCGCTTGAGGGCCGCACTTCCGGCAGGCAGGCTTCGGGCACGCCGAAGATCTCGAGCAGATCCGCGTCCCACGCGCACCTCTCCACCTGCAGCAACTGCGTGCGCGAGGCGTTGCTCGCATCCGTGCGATGCTGGGCGCCACCCGTCAGGTTCCACAACAGCCAGCTATCCACCGTGCCCGCACAGAGTTCGCCGGCCCGCGCGCGCGCCAGTCCGTCCGGAATGTTCGCCAGCAGCCAGCGGATCTTGGACGCGGAAAACAGCGGATCCACCGGCAGGCCCGAGCGCTCGCGGATCAGCGGCTCCAGCCCGCGGACGCGCAACTCCTCGCAGAAGCCGCTCGTGCGCCGGCACTGCCAGACGATGCACGGCCCCGCCGGCTCTCCGCTGCGCCGGTCCCAGACCACGACACTCTCGCGCTGGTTCGAGACCCCGACCGCCGCGATCGCGGCATCTTCCGCCTGCGCGAGGCAATCCTCCGCCGCGCCCGTTACCGAAGCCCAAAGCTCGCGCGCATCCTGCTCCACCCAGCCCGGCTGCGGGAACGCGATCGAAAGCGGA
>JBBIQR010000495.1:0-3052 GCA_037442245.1 Candidatus Solibacter sp.
CGCATTCCCATCGTGGCGAAGTACTCCGGCGATACCGTGTTGCTGCTCGCGTTGAGCTCGCGCCGGTTGCGCGACCCGGGCAGCGCCGCCGCCACCTTCCACCCGGACCCGCGCATCAGGCTGCGCGCCGCCACCGCCGCGCGCTCCACCCCCGGCAGCGTCCGCGCCCCCCGCTCCAGCCGCATCGCCAGGTCGCCCGCCCCCGGAGTTTCCACCGTGAACGTCGCCAGCCGCGCGCGGTCGATGCCCGCCGGCGCCGCGCGCAACACCCGCAGCGTCGCTACCAACAGCGCCGCGTTCGCCAGCACGACCGTGCACAGCGCCACCTGCGCCACGGTGAGCACCGCCCGCAGCCGCGCCCTACGCGGATCGGCTGTCCCCTGCTTGAGCGATTCCACCAGTCCCGCGCGCCCCGCGTGCCACGCCGGCGCCACCCCCGCCAACAGGGCCGCCGCTGCCGATAGCCCGAATACCAGCCCCATCGCGCGCCAGTTCAGCCCGAGATCGAGCGCCACCGGAATCCGCACCGCGGCCAGGTCGCGCAGCGGCGGCATCCGCTGCGCCAGCGCCGGCAGCGCGAGCGCCGCCACCGCCACTCCCACCGCTCCCCCGCACAGCGCCAGCAGCGAGCTTTCCTGCAGCCACAGCCGCACCAGCCGCGCGCGCGTCGCCCCCAACGCCGCCCGCACCGCCATCTCCCGCTCCCGCGCCGCCGCCCGCGCCACCATCATGCCGGCGATGTTCGCGCACGCCAGCAGCAACAGCAGCCCCGCGCCGGCGAACAGCGCCAGCACCCCCTTGCCGAATCGCTCGCGCAACGCCGAGACGCCCCACTGGAGCGTCACCACCCGGATCGCCGGCTTCCCGCTCGTCCCCTCCAGTGCTTCCACCCGCGCCATGGTCTCCGCCGTCTCCGCCGACGCGGCCGCCGGCGTCGTCCCCGCCCGCAGCCGCCCCCCGATCTCCCATT
This sequence comes from Candidatus Solibacter sp., assembly GCA_037442245.1. GTDB lineage: Bacteria > Acidobacteriota > Terriglobia > Bryobacterales > Bryobacteraceae > Solibacter. The sequence continues at coordinate 971 of JBBIQR010000495.1, forward strand.
CGCAGCAGGTGCGCCCGTCGCCCCGATCGAACAGGTAGCGCGCTCCGCCGAACGGCACGTAAATCTGCGGCCCGCTCTCCACCGCGACCCCGTGGAATCCCCGCGGCAGCACGCCCGCCACGGTGAAGGGATGCCCGTGAATGCGCACCACCCGCCCGGCGATCCCGCCATCGCCGCCCCACGCGCCCCGCCGGAAATCGTCGCTCAGCAACACCTCGTCGTCGCTCGCCGGCAGGCGCCCCACCGCCGGCCGCACCCCGAGCACCGCGAAATACTCCGGGCTTTCGATGCCCACGCGCACCGTGCGCGCCGCGCCATCCTGCTCCAGGTCCGCGTCCAGTTCGGTGTAAGCGAAGACCGCCGCGAAGCTGCGCGTCCGCGCCCGCCAGCCCTCGTATTCCGCCCACGTGACCCGCGCCACCGGCGGCCGCCCCGCGATCGGTTCCACCACCCGCGCCAGTTCCTCGGGACGCGGCACCGGCAGACGCCGCAGCAGCAGCGCGTCGGTCACCGTGAACACCGCGGCCGTCCCCCCGATCGTCACTCCCAGCAGCAGAATCGCCGCGAGCGTGAATCCCCGATCGCGGCATAGCGCCCGCCAGCCCACGCGGCCCATGCCCGATTGTACTGCCCCCTCGCCGTCTGGCATACACTATCGGCATGGGTACGTTCGCGATCCTGCTCGCTCTTTCCGTGGCGCCGGTCGCGCCGGGGCCGAACCGCCAGCCGCAACTGGCCGCCGGTAACGGAATCACCGCTATGGTCTTCGGCTCCGGCGAAGGCATCTGGTTCGCGCGCTCGACCGATGCCGGCCGCTCATTCTCTTCCCCGGCCAGGATCGCCGATCTGCCGAAAATGCTCCTCGGCCGCCACCGCGGTCCGCGCGTCGCCATCGCCGGCGCGGCAATCGTGGTCAGCGCCATCAGTTCCGAAGCCGGCAACCTCGTCGCCTGGCGCTCCACCGACGGCGGCCTCACCTGGTCCGCCCCCATCACCGTCAACGATGTCCCCAAAGCCGCCCGCGAAGGCCTTCACGCCATGGCCGGCGATTCCGCCGGAAGCCTCGCCGCCGTCTGGCTCGACGACCGCGTCGGCCCCCGCGGCAAGCGCCTCTGGGGCGCTTTCTCCACCGATGGCGGAGCCTCCTGGTCGAAGAACGCCATGCTCTACGAATCCCCCTCCGGCACCATCTGCGAATGCTGCCACCCTTCGCTCGCCGCCGCCGGCAACGGCGAGTTCGTCGCCATGTGGCGCAACTCCCTGGACGGCTCGCGCGATCTCTACGCCATGCGCCTGCGCGCCGGCCGCCCCGCCGGACCGGCCGAAAAACAGGGCCAGGGCACCTGGAAACTCGACGCCTGCCCCATGGATGGCGGCGGCCTCGCCCTCCCCGAAGGCCGCATCGCCAGCGCCTGGCGCCGCGAAAAGGACGTCTACCTCGCCGCGCCCGGCGAGCCCGAAGTAAAGCTCGGCGCGGGACAGGATATCGCGCTCGCCGCCAACGCCCAGGGCCTCTGGGCCGTCTGGTCCACGCCCCAGGGCATCGCCGCCCGTATACCCGGCCAGGACACCCCGCGCCAACTCTCCCCGGCCGGCGCCTTCCCCTCGATCGTGCGGGCGCCCGACGGCGCCATCGTCGCCGCCTGGGAGGAAAACGGCGCCATCCGCATCGCCCGCCTCTAGGGAGGTCCGCCACCCCTGCGCCCCTGCGCCCAGGGAGTGCAGGCCCCGCGGCTCGAAAAACCACAAGCGCTAACCTAGCCCCCGCAACCTGAAAACCGGCTTCTCCCAACCCGTACCAAGGCGCCCGGAAATCAGTCCGGGAGCATTCATTTTCACTTCTGCCGCGACAGTGCTCCCAGCATGGTCTGCCGCCGGACACGGTGGACTATCATAGAGGATCACGCCGCGCCGGCGAATCCCGCTTCACAGGAACTCACGTGAACCTCCTCATTCCGAATCTCGGCTCGACCTCGCTCAAGTATCAGATCCTCGAGATGCCCGCGGAGACGGTCGTCGCCAAGGGACGCCTGGAGCGCGTCGCCGATTACCGCGAAGCCATCGCGCAGATTTCGACCGCCG
>JBBIQR010000496.1:0-3049 GCA_037442245.1 Candidatus Solibacter sp.
AGGGGCTGATTTGTAGCAGTGGATTGATGGGCCACCAGGGCAGGGAGCGGGCGATGATCCAGGCGGTCCAGGCGATGCCGGCGGCGAGCGCCATCTGGGTCCAGCCCAGCGCCAGGCGGGCGCGCACCGTACGGACCATCAGGGAGCCGAGCCAGCTTCCGATGGCGAGCCCGATCAGAAACACCGCCAGGATGATCGAGAAGCAGTAGACCGTGAGTCCGAACAGGTATCCCAGCAAACGGGTCCACACGACTTCGGCGCCGAGCGCGGTGGCGCCGGAGATCGCGATCGCGATGTAGACCGGCCAGGGAGCGGCGGCCGATGCTTCGGCCGGCGCGCCATCGGGCGTCTGCTCCTCACCCGGCGCGGCGGTCTGTTCGGGGGTGCGGGCGGCGAGCGCGAAACTCCCCAGCGCCACCGCGACGTTGATGCCGGCGGCGGCGAAGGTCGCGGTCGCCATGTTGTACAGGCGCAGCAGGTAGAAGCCCGCCAGCAGGCAGCCGAAAACCGCGCCCAGCGTGTTCGCGCCGTAGAGCAGACCCCACCAGGAGACGCCTTGGCGGGTGCTCCGGATCCAGCGCACGATGGCGGGCAGCGACGCGCCCATCAGGATCGTCGGCGGCAACAGGCACACCGCCGCGATCAGAGCGCGCAGCAGCGCCCCAGGCATGCCGTGTTCCGCGCCGGCGATGTAGATGCGGTTGACCAGCGGCAGGTAGAAGTGCACCAGGATGGCGCAGACCGCGATGCCGAGTTCGAGGAATCCGTAGACCTGGAGCGGATGGCGCGCGGCGAAGCGGCTGCGCGGCAGCAGTAGGCTCCCGATGCAGAGTCCGCCCATGAACGTCGCCAGCAGGAAGCCGAGGGAGACGGCGGTCATCCCGATCGCCAGTTCCAGAAGCTGGTACCAGACGGTCTCGTAGATCAGGGCGGAGCAGCCGCTTCCGGCGAACAGCAGGAGCAGCAGGGGCAGGTAGCGCGCCGCCGGGTCGCGGCCGGGTGTCTGGGGCATGGAAGAAGGTAGGCGCATGGTGTCCGGTGGAAGTTACTCGCGGTGCAAGGGATAGCCTGCCGCGTCGAGGCGGCGGCGGCAGACTTCGCAGTACTCGGGGGCGATTTCGAAAGCCAGAAAAGCCAGCCCGGCGTTGGCGCACGCCACGCACTCGCTGCCGGATCCGGCGAAAGGGATCAGGCAGCGGCCGCCCGGGCGAGCGGAGATTTCGATCATGCGCTGCAGCAGCCGCAGCGGCTTCTGCGTGGGGTGTTTGCCCGCGCCGAGTTCGCCGCGGGACTTGTTGTTGGGAATGTCCCAGACGGTGCGCAGTTGCTTGCCCCCCTCTTTGAGCTGGTCCCCGGGCGGGCAGAGTGCCTTGGCGCGCTCGTAGTCGAAGAAGTAGCGGCGCTTGCGGCCCCCGGTGTGGGCCCAGAGAATGGTTTCGTGGCTGGCGGTGAGGCGCCGCCCCGAGAGGTTGGGGAAGCTGTTGCGCTTGTACCAGACCACTTCGTTGATCATCTCGACTTCGAGCAGTTGCAGCGCGAAGTTGATGATCCCTATGTTGTGATAGGTCCCATGGATCCAAAGGGAGCCGGTGGGGCGAACCAGCCTTTTCAGTTCGCGGATCCATGCCAGGGTGAAGGCGAAGTAGCCGGAGAGCGGCTGGTTGTCCCAGCCGGCCATTACTTTGTTCCAGTTGCCGCCGAAACCGGGGAGCGGGACGGAATTATCCCATTTCCAGTTGCCGCCCTTGCTGAGATTGTAGGGCGGGTCGGCGATGGCGAGGTCGAAGGAGCCGGAGGGAATCCGCGCCATGGCCTCCAGGCAGTCCTCGAGGTAGACCCGGTTCAACCGGAAGGGTCCGGCGGTGGAAGCGGGCACGCTGCTTTCGTCGGCGGGCATGGAGTTCGCTGGCCGGGGAATGTTGCTAACCACCCCGGTCCCCCACAGTCTAACGAACAGCCGGATGGAAATGACGGACTTAGCGATCGTCGCCAGGGTACGTGCCGGGGATAGCGACGCGTACCGGGTGCTGGTGGAACGTCATAGCCGAACTCTGTTCCGGCTGGCATTTCGTATGACAGGCAATGAACAAGACGCTGAGGACGTGGTGCAGGAGAGTCTCCTGCGGGCCTACCGCCAACTCGGCAGATTCGACGAACGGGCCAGCTTCGGCACTTGGCTTTACCGCATCGCGGTGAACTGCTCGCTGGACCTGGTGCGCGCGCGCAAACGGCGCGGCGAGATTACGGCGGCGGCGGACCCGGAGGCGGAGGGCCCGCTGGCAACCGCGGCGGCGACCGACCCGGCGCCGGACCGGATGGCCATGAGCGGCGAGGTCCGCGAGCGCGTGGCCGACGCCATGAGCGAACTCAGCGCCTCGGAACGGACGGCGTTCGTGCTGCGGCACTTCGAAGGCATGCGCATCGAGGAAGTCAGCCGGGTGCTCGGCTGCCAGCCGGGCGCGGCCAAGCATAGCGTGTTCCGCGCCGTGCAGAAACTGAGGCGGGCGCTGGAGCCGCTGGGGAGCACGCGATGATTCACCTGAGCGAAGAAGAGCTGATCCTGCATTACTACGGCGAGGAGAGCGATACCGCGCCCGCCGAAGGGGCGCTCGCGGTGGAGCGTCACCTGGAAGAGTGCGGCGAGTGCCGCGAGACGTACGCTTCGGTGGTCCGGACCCTGAACCTGGTGGATGCGCTGCCGGTTCCCGAACGCGGCGAGGATTACGGCGCGCGGGTATGGGTGCGGATCGAGTCCAGGCTCCCGGCGCGGCGCCGCTGGTTCGGATTCGCGCTGCCTCCGCTGCGCTGGGCCGCGGCGGGAGTGGCCATGGCCGGGTTGCTGGCCGCGGCGTTCCTGGCGGGACGCTTTTATCCGGGACCGCGGCCGCGCGGCGCCTCTGCTCCGGCGGTCACGGCCAAGGCGCCGGATGCGCAGGGGCCGGAGCGCATCCTGCTGGTCGCGGTGGGCGATTACCTGGAGCGGTCTCAGATCGTGCTGGTGGAACTGGCCAATACCGAAGCCAAGGGGCCGGTGGATATCAGCGCGGAA
>JBBIQR010000497.1:0-3046 GCA_037442245.1 Candidatus Solibacter sp.
CCCCGAGCAACTCCGCTACGTGGTCCTGATCGTCAAGGAAAACCGGACCTTCGACGAGGTCTTCGGCGACATCCCCGGCGCCATGGGCGCGCCCGCGCTGGCCCGCTTCGGCATGCGCGGCTACGTCGACGGCGAGCGCCGCCTGCTCAGCCTGCGCGACGTCGCCGTCACCCCGAATCATCACGCCCTGGCGCGGCGCTGGACGATCGGCGATAACTTCTACGCCGATAGCGACGTCAGCGTCGACGGGCATCACTGGCTGGCCGGTTCGCCCCCTGCCGCATGGACCGAGAGTTCCCTCTCCGCCGCGTACAGCGAGCAGAAGAAGGATTTCCGGCTGGGAGAAGCGCCGGGACGCCTGCTCTTCGCCGGCTCGGATTCGAGCGTCCACCCCGAGGAGCAACTCTCCGGCGGCACCCTCTGGCATCACCTCGAGAGCCACCGCATCCCTTTCCGCAATTTCGGCGAAGGCTTCGAGTTGGCCGGCGTCGATGAAGGGCGCGATCTCGAACCTACCGGCGCCCGCTTCCTCACCAACGTCCCCATGCCCGATCCGCTGTACCGCAACACGTCGCGCCAGTATCCGGGGTTCAATACCAACATCCCCGACCAGTACCGCGCCGGCCAGTTCATCGCGGAGATTCAAGAGCGCTACCTGCGCACCGGGAGCGACCTGCCCCGCTTCATTTTCATCCACCTGCCCAACGATCACACCGCGTCGCCGCGCCCTGCCGATGGCTATCCCTACCGCGAGAGTTACGTGGGCGACAACGACTACGCGCTCGGACGCATCGTCGAGTTCCTCTCGGGCACGCGGTGGTGGCCCCGGATGGCGGTATTCGTCACCGAGGACGACGCGCAAAGCGGCGTCGACCACATCGACGCGCACCGCACCGTGCTGATGGCGCTCGGACCCTGGATCCAGCGCGGCTACGTGACCCACCGCAACACCAGCTTCCCGGGACTGCTCAAGACCATCTTTCAGATCCTGCGGATTCCCCCGCTGAACCTGTTCGACGCCTCGGCAACCGCTCTGGACGATATCTACTCCGCCACCCCGGACACGGCTCCCTATCGCGCGCTGCCCGTGGACCCGCGGATCTTCGATCCTGCCCGCGTCCGCATCTCCACCAGCGGAACCCCCGGAGCCGTCATGGACCGCAACTGAATCGTAGTGGGGGCCTCCCGGCCTGCACGTTTCTCCCTTCATCCAACGCCTCCATTCCGGGTAGAATACAACCAGCCCTGAGAGGTTTCTATGAACGCGTGGTGGCAGCAGGTGAAGCGTCCCTGGAGCGGCGTCAGCCGCCGGGACTTGTTCCGGCGCGGCGGATTGCTCGCCCTCGCCCAGGCGGTCGGCGGCAGCGTGCGCGCCGTGGCCGCGCCCCTCGTCCTGGGGCCCGATATGTACCGCTCCATCGGGGTCCGTCCGCTCATCAACGCCCGCGGCACCTACACCATCATCACCGGCTCCCAAACCCTCCCCGATGTGAAGCGCGCCATGGACCTCGCCTCCCGCGGCTACGTCCACATGGATGAGCTCATGGACGCCGTCGGCGCGCGCCTCGCCGAGTTGACCGGCGCCGAGTGGGGCATCGTCAGTTCCGGCTGCTGCGCCGCCGTCACCAACTGCGCCCTCGCCTCCATCGCCGGCGGCAATCCGGAGCGGATGCAGCGCGTCCCCAACCTCGCCGGCCTCAAGAGCGAGATCGTCATCCCCGCCTACTCGCACAATGTCTACGATCACGCCGCCCGCATGGTCGGAGCCAAGCTCGTCGTCGTCCACGACCCCGCGGAACTCGCCGGCGCCTTCAACGACCGCACCGCCATGGTCTACATCCTCGCCGGCCCGCATGACGATGGCCCTCTCGGCACCCGCGCCATCGCCCAGGTGGCGCGCGCCAGAAACGTCCCCGTGGTCGTCGACGCCGCCGCCGAAGTCCTCACCCTCAAACCCAATGTCCACCTCGACCGCGGCGCTACCGCCGTGGCCTACTCCGGCGGCAAGTGCCTCCGGGGACCCCAGGCCGCCGGCCTCCTCCTCGGCGAGAAGCGCTTCCTCCAGGCCGCGTGGATCAACAGCGCGCCCCACCACGCCTTCGGCCGCTCCCTCAAGGTCGGCAAGGAAGAGATCATGGGCATGCTCGCCGCCGTCGAAGCCTGGGTCACCCGCGACCACAAGGCCGAGTGGGCGCAGTGGGAATCCTGGCTCACTCACATCGCGGCGTCCGTCGAGCGCGTCGATGGCGTCGCCACCCGGATCAACCAGCCTTCCGCCGATCTCTCCAACCGCTCCCCCGAACTCGTCATCCGCTGGGATAGCGCCAAACTCGGCATCACCGGCCCCGAGTTGAGCCGCATCGCCCTCGATACCGAGCCGCGCGTCGCGCTCGCCAGAGCCGGCGCCGGGCGCGCCGGAGACACCTCCACCTTCATCTCCATCGTCCCCTATCAGATGATGCCGGGCGATGAGCAGGTGGTCGCCGAACGCCTCCACGCGCTCCTCTCCAAGCCCCCCGCCGCGCCGCCCGCCGCCGCTCCCGCCGCCGCCCCCGTCCCGCTCTCCGGACTGTGGGACCTCGCGCTCGAATTCAATTACGGCGCCGCCCGCCACCGCCTCATGCTCGAACAGGACGGCACGAAATTACGCGGCACCCACGAAGGCGAGTTCGCCTCCGGAGACCTGAACGGCACCGTCGCCGGCAACACCGTCCGCTTTCAGAGTTCGCTGCCCACCGAAGGCACCCGCGTCTCCTTCCAGTTCACCGGCACGCTCGAAGGCGATCGTCTCTCCGGCACCGCCGCCCTCGCCGAATACGGAGAAGCCCGCTGGACCGCCACCCGCCACCAGTATAAGTAGCGCAGGCCTCCCGGCCTGTGTAGGGTAGGCCTCCCGGCCTACCTCTTTTCCCGTACGGTAGGCCTCCCGGCCTACCCACTTTTCTTTTTTTCTTCTTCTTACCGTTTACTTACTTTTTCTTCGCCGTCCCCCGCCGCACCGGCCGCGGATTCAGCCCGTCCCAAGCCGCGTCCCCCACCTGCATGT
>JBBIQR010000498.1:0-3003 GCA_037442245.1 Candidatus Solibacter sp.
GGTCGTGGGTGATCTAGTGGAACTCCATCTTTCGTATCGTGGCGAGCTTCCGAAGTCCGATGATCGGAGAAAAAGTGTGGAAGCGAAGCATCATCTTCGCACGGTCTTTCATGAACAACTCAACACGTTGATCTTCTCGAACGAACGTCTTCTGTGTTGATTTTCACGAGCAAGGGACCCCCTGAGGCCGGTTTTTTTCACGAGCATTCCCCCCTCTGAGGGGTGAATTTTTCAGGACCTTTCCCCCCTTCGGGGCGGAATTTTTCACGAGGATGCCCCCCCTGAAGGGGCGGTTTTTCACGAGCATTCCCCCCTCGCGTAAACGCGCGTGACCGACGGGTATGACCCCCCTCCGGAACCGGCACTGCTGCTGGGGAAGGAGGGAGAATGTATCGGGAGGTCAAGATGGAAGAGGTGAAGGAAGCGGTGTTGTTGTGGCTGGCGCGGATCGGCAAGAAGCGCATTGCTGCACAGCTCGGACTCGATGTGAAGACCGTGCGGCGGTACGTGCGCGCCGCGTACAAGGTCGGATTGCGGGTGGGGACGGATACGCCACCACTGAGCGACGAAATCGTCGCGGCGATTTTCAAGGAGATCCGCCCCGCGCCGGTGCGCGAGCGCGGCGCGACCTGGGCGACGTGCGAGCAGCATCGGGGGCAGATCACGAAGTGGCTGGACAACGACGTGGGGCTGATGAAGTGTCAACGGCTGCTGAGCCGCCAGGGCGTGGCGATCCCGTATGGCACGCTGTACCGCTTCGCCGTCGGGGAGCTGGGGTTTGGCGGCAAGGATATCACGGTGCCGGTGGCCGACGGCGAGCCGGGCAAGGAGCTACAGGTGGACACCGGCTGGATGACGGCGCTGGAGCCGGACGAGACCGGCGTACGCCGGCGGTTCAAAGCGTTCATCTTTACGCCCAACGTGTCGCGCTACCGGTTTGTGTACCCGGTATTTCGGGAACGCACCGCGGAAGCGATCGAGGCCTGCGAAGCGGCCTGGGAGTTTTACCAGGGCGTGTTCGAGGTGTTGATTCCGGACAATACCAAGGCGATTGTGCAGACGGCCGACCCGCTCGAGCCGCTGCTCCAGCGCACGTTTCTGGAGTACGCGCAGGCACGCGGCTTCCACATCGACACCGCCCGCGTGCGCAAACCCAAAGACAAGGGGCGCGTGGAAAAAAGTGTCCGCGACACCCGCGAGGACTGCTTTCGCGGCGAGATCCTGCGCAACCTCGAACAGAGCCGCGAGCGGGCGCTGTACTGGGCGCGCAGCGAGTACGGGATGCGCCGGCACTCCACCACCCAGCGTCTGCCGCACGAGCACTTCGCGAGCGTGGAAGCCGGCCAGCTCCAGCCGGCGCCGACCGCCCCCTATGACATCCCGATCTGGTGTGACCCGAAGGTCGGCCGCGATCACCTGGCCCAGGTGGTCAAAGCCCTGTACTCGCTGCCCACCATGTGGATCGGCAAGCGGCTGCAGGCGCGCGCCGACCGCTCGCTGGTGCGCTTCTACTTCCGCCACGAGCTGGTCAAGACCCACCCGCGCAAGCCCCGTGGGGACCGCAGCATCGACCCGCTGGACTTCCCGGACGAGAAGCGCCCCTACGCCATGCGCGACATTGACTACCTGTACCGCCAGGCCAGCGAGTGCGGTCTGGCCGTGGGGCGCTACGCCGCCGCGCTGCTGGAAGGCCCGTTGCCGTGGACGCGGATGCGCCGCGTCTATGCGCTGCTGCGGCTGGTGCGCCGCTACGGCGAGGCCCGCGTCGACGCCACCTGCGCCACGGCACTCGATCACAAGATGCTCAACATCAAGCGCCTGGAGACCATGCTGAAGCACCCCGCGGCCCCCGCGCCCGCGGTCCCGGTGCGCACGCTGCCGCCGGCGCGCTATCTGCGCGACCCGCGCCAGTACGTCCTGAGCTGCGTCGCGCCCGAAGACCACGATCCGCCACTCGCGGTCTCCATCACTGCCCCACACGGAGAGATCCGATGAGCACCGTCGACCCGATTTCACCCGACCTCAAAGCGGCCCTGCGCCGCCTCAAGCTGGGTCCGATCCTGGACACCCTCCCCGAGCGCCTCACGCTGGCCCGCCAACAGAAAATGCCGCACCAGGATTTCATGCTGTTGGTGCTCGCCGACGAGGTGACGCGCCGCGACAGCGTGGCCGTCAGCTCGCGGGCGACCAAGGCCGGACTCGATCCCACCATGCGTTTGGAGAACTGGGATGCCAGCGCCAAGGTGACGTACGACCACCTCCTGTTCAACGAGCTCACCGCGCTGCGCTTTGTGGAGGCGCACACCCACCTCACCATCGTCGGCCCGGTCGGTGTCGGCAAGACTTTTCTGGCCCACGCGCTCGGCCACATTGCCTGCCGCCGCCGCTATTCGGTGCTCGCCGAAACGGCCGACGTCCTGCTCAAGACCCTGCGCGACGCGCGGCTCGATCGCACCCACGAGACCGAGTTGCGCAAGCGCCTGGCGGTCGATCTGCTGGTGGTCGACGATTTCGGCATCGACGCCATGAGCCACGACGAGAGTCGGGACATCTACGCGCTCATGACCGAGCGCCATCGCCGCAGCTCCATGATCGTGATTTCCAACCGCGGCCCCGACGAGTGGCTGGCGACCTTCGCGGATCCCGTGCGCGCCCAAGCCGCCATCGACCGCTTCACCTCCAACTCCTACGACCTGGTCATCGATGGCGAATCCTACCGGCCCCGCCAGAAGCCCACCTTCGACCGCAAGCGCAAGGCGGACGCATGATGCAGCAGTGCTGCTGCTTCATGCACCGCCGCGGGTGCACGCGCGCGCCGGGCACCGCACGCGCCGGCCAGCAGTCCGCCTCACAGCGAGCGGGTGGAGGGACCTCCCACGCGCGGGGGAGCAGCTGCCCACAATGTGGACGGACACCGACGGACCCGTTCCCCCCTGCTACCACGTCGCGTCGTGCAACCCCGCCGTCCACAATGTGGACAGCTGCTTGTGCCAGATCCGCGGC
>JBBIQR010000499.1:0-2970 GCA_037442245.1 Candidatus Solibacter sp.
TGGGTCACCACCACCATCCTCGAAGAGACCGTCGATACCTCCGCCACCGCCCGCCTCGATACCGTCTCCCGCCTCCTCAACCGCACAGCCCGCGAATTCTACGACCGCGCCAAAGCCGCCCTCGCCCGCGACGCCGCCGCCGGCGCCATCCGCCCCCAAATCTACAATTCCGCCAATCGCGCCGCCTGGCCCGACCCCGTCCGCGGCTTCGCCACCGGCCTCGATAGCGAGCGCTTCGTCCTCGCCGGGCAGGACGGCAACCGCCTCGATTACTTCGTCCGCCGCGGCGCCGAAATCCGCGTCTACTCGCTCGACTTGGGCGACATCGCCCTCGATAACCTCCGCCGCGAAATCCGCGAGTCCCGCGCCCTCGTCGACGCCGCCGCCCGCCGCGACCTCCGCCGCGGCGTCAAGCTCACCTACGTCGTCCTCGCCGCCGCCATCTGGCTCGTCTCCCTCGCCCTCCTCATCTACCTCGCCCACCGCATCAGCCGCCCCATCCGCGAACTCACCGCCGGCCTCGGCGAACTCGCCGCCGGCGACCTCAACGTCCGCGTCCCCAGCCGCCGCGACGACGAAATCGGCCGCGCCATCCAGGCCTTCAACCACATGGCCGGACGCCTCCAGGAAAGCACCGAGCGCCTCGTCTACCTCCGCCAGTTGGCCAGTTGGCAGACCCTCGCCCGCAAAATGGCCCACGAGGTCAAGAACTCCCTCACCCCCATCCGCCTCACCGTCGAGGAGATGCTCGCCCGCCACGACGACCACGACCGCGCCTTCATGGCCGAAGCCACCAAAATCGTGGTCGACGAAATCGAGACCCTCGAACGCCGCATCCGCGCCTTCTCCCAGTTCGCCAGCGAACCGCCCGTCGCCCCCGCCCCCGTGGACGTCAACTCGCTCCTCCAGGAGCGCATCTCCTTCCTCAAAAACGCCCACCCCGAAGTCGCCTACGATTGCCGCCTCGATGGCGGCACGCCCCCCGCCCAGGCCGACCCCGACCTGCTCAAGGGCATCCTCACCAACCTGCTCGAAAACGCCGCCGAGGCCGCCGGCGAAGGCGGACGTATCCTCGGCGTCACCGCCGCCCAAAACGGCCGCATCGCCATCGAGGTCCACGATTCCGGTCCCGGTCTCAGCGAACAGGCCCGCTCCAGTCTTTTCCAACCCACCATTTCCTTCAAAAAGCGCGGCATGGGCCTCGGCCTTTCCATCGCCCGCAAAAGCGCCCTGCTCAACGGCGGCGATATCCTGCTCGTGAAAGGAGAGTTGGGCGGAGCCGGCTTCCGCGTGCTCCTGCCCATTGCAAACCATGGCATCCAAGCGCATCCTGATCGTGGATGACGAAGAGAACATCGGCCGCTCCCTGCGCATGATCCTCGAGCGCGAGGGCTACGCCGTCAACGTCTGCAAGAGCGTCGCCGAATTTACCCGCCACCCCGATGCCGCCCGCGCCGATCTCTACCTGCTCGATATGAAACTGCCCGACGGCAGCGGCATCGACGTGCTCAAAGCCATCCGCCAGAACGGCGCCCCCTCCCCCGCCGTCATGATCTCCGGCCACGGCACCATCGCCGACGCCGTCGAAGCCACCCGCGCCGGCGCCTTCGACTTCCTCGAAAAACCCCTCGCCCGCGACCGCGTCCTGCTCGCCGTCAAGAACGCCATCGAGCAGGGCTCCCTGCGCCGCGAAAATGAGCGGCTGCGCGAAATCGTCGGCGGCCCCTCCCGCATGATCGGCGCCACTCCCCCCTGGCAGCGCGCCGTCGAACAGGCTACCCTCGCCGCCCGCAGCGACGCCCGCGTCCTACTGATCGGCGAATCCGGCACCGGCAAGGAACTCCTCGCCGCCCATATTCACTCGAACAGCCCCTTCTCCTCCGGACCCTTCGTCAAAGTGAACTGCGCCGCCATCCCCACCGAACTGCTCGAAACCGAGCTCTTCGGCCACGAGAAGGGCAGCTTCACCGGCGCTACCGGCATGCGCCGCGGCAAGTTCGAACTCGCCGACGGCGGCACCATCTTCCTCGACGAAGTCGGCGACCTCCACGGCGCATCCCAGGCCAAGCTCCTCCGCGTCCTCCAGGAAGGCGAGTTCCACCGCGTCGGCGGCGAGCAGATCATCAAGGTCAACGTCCGCGTCGTCTCCGCCACCAACCGAGACCTCACCGCCATGGTCGCGGCCGAAAAGTTCCGCGAGGATCTCTACTACCGCCTGAGCGTCGTGCCCATCCGCGTCCCCGCCCTCCGCGAGCGTCCCCACGATATCAAGGTGCTCGCCGAGTACTTCCTCGAAGACTTCTGCGTGCGCAATAACTTCAAGCGCAAAACCATCGAGGAAGGCGTCTGCCCCATCCTCGAAACCTACGCCTGGCCCGGCAATGCCCGCGAGCTCCGCAATGTCATCGAGCGCATGGCCATCCTCACCCCCGGCGAGCGCCTCACCCGCGACGCCATCCCCGTCGAAATCCGCGTGCAGCGCGAAGCCGGACCGAAATCCACCATTCAGGAGGCGCGCGAATCGGCCGAGCGCGAGCACATCCTCCGCGCCCTTGAAGAGACCAACTGGAACGTCTCCGGCGCCGCCCGCGTCCTCGGCATGGAGCGCACCAACCTCCACAAACGTATCCGCGCCCTGGGCCTCACCCGCGGCCGCTAACCCGGTAGCGCAGGCCTCCCGGCCTGCCGCTTTTGACCCAACCACCCCCCCACGTGCCAGAATTGAATTTGCCACCCGCGGCGCCATCCCCTTCCACCTGCTTCCTCGTCGCCGATGACCTCACCGGCGCCTGCGACGCCGCCGTCCACTTCGCCGCCCGCGGACTCCGCGCCTCCGTCCCGCTCTCCCCCTCCGCGCCCCCCGAAACCGCCGTGCTCGCCGTCAGCACCGAAAGCCGCGCCCTCACTCCGCCCCAAATCCGCGCCCGCATCCGCGCCGGTTTTCAGGAGTACGGTCAGATCTGGTGCCCG
>JBBIQR010000500.1:0-1541 GCA_037442245.1 Candidatus Solibacter sp.
ATCGAAACCCAGGTTCTGACGCTCGAACGCGACCCCTGCGAATCGGAGGCGCTGCACGCCGCGTTCCGCGGGTTTCACACGATCAAAGGGCTGGCCGGATTCCTCGAGTTGTGGGACGTGCAGAAACTGGCGCACGAAGTCGAGGCGGTGCTCGACCGCGCCCGCAACGGCGAACGGGTGCTCGATTCCACCGCCATCGACGCGGTGCTGGCCAGCACCGATCATTTGCGCCAGTGGCTCGGGTACCTGCAGAACGCGCTGCAAGGCATCGCTTCGCAGCCGCCCGCCACCCCCACGACGCTGCTGGGGCGGCTGGCAAACCTGCTCGAGCCAGTGGCCGCTGTGGACTCCCCGCCGCCGGCGGCGCCCCCTGCGTCCGCCTCCCCGGTGGCCGAAGAGAGCCCGGCCGCCGAAGCCGCCGATGCACCCGCGGGCGAGCCGGGGACTCCACCGGCGAAGGCCGATCCGGCGGCCACGACGCAACGGCGCAGCGAGGCCATGTCGGTCAAGGTGGACACCGCCAAACTGGATTACCTGGTGGACATGGCCGGCGAGATGGTGATCGCCGAAAGCCTGGTACGTCACGACGGCGAACTGAGCGCCCTCAAGAGCCCGGCGCTGCAACGCAAGATCGGGCACCTGGGACGCATCACGGCCGAAGTGCAGAAGACCGCGATGGCGATGCGGCTGGTGCGGTCGGCCCGTTGTTCCGCAGGATGGCGCGGCTGGTGCGCGACCTTTCCCGGCAGTTCGACAAGCGCATCGAGATGGAGACCCAGGGCGACGAGATTGAAATCGACCGCACCATCGTCGAAGAACTCGCCGATCCGTTGATGCACATGGTCCGCAATGCCGTCGATCACGGGATTGAGACTCCGCAGGAACGGGAACGGACCGGCAAGCCGGCCGGCGCGCGGCTGCTCCTGCGCGCCGCGCACCAGGCCGGGCAGGTGGTCATCGAAGTCACCGACGACGGGCGCGGGCTGGACCGCGAGAAGATTCTGGCCAAGGCGATCTCCAAGGGCCTGGTTGCTTCGGCCGAGGGGATGACCGACAACGATGTCTTCAACCTGATCTTCGAACCCGGATTCTCGACCGCGGCGCAGGTGACCAGCGTGAGCGGACGCGGGGTCGGGATGGACGTGGTGCGGCGCCACATCGAGAAGATGCGCGGCCGCATCGAGATCCGTTCCGTGCTCGGGCAGGGCGCGACCTTCCTGTTGAAACTGCCGCTGACGCTGGCGATCATCGAGGGGCTGGTGGTCGGGGTCGGTCACGAGCGCTACATCATTCCGCTGTTTGCGGTGCGCGAGCTCTTCCGTCCCGGCGCGGAGACGGTGTGGACGGTGCAGGGCAAGGCGGAGATGGCGCTGGTAAGGGGTTCGCTGCTGCCGGTGGCCCGGTTGTACCGGATCTTCTCGGTGCAGGCGCGGAGCGAGGATCCCGCCTCCGGCGTGCTTATTGTGGCGGACGTCGAAAGCCGCCGCTTCTGCGTGCTGGTGGACGAGGTGATCGGCAAGCAGGAGGTCGTCATCAAGGCC
>JBBIQR010000500.1:1551-2967 GCA_037442245.1 Candidatus Solibacter sp.
AGTGGTGATTAAGACGCTCGGCGAGTTGTTCAAGAACGCGCCGGGGATAGCCGGCGGCGCGATTCTGGGCGACGGCCGGGTAGGTTTGATTCTCGATCTCGACCGTCTCTATAAGGAGAGAACCAGTGCCGCCGAAGCCTGATCTCATGCCGGACGATGTGGCGCCGCTCACGCCCGTCGAATTCGAACAGATCCGCCAACTGGCCTACCGTACCTTCGGGCTGGATCTCAAACAGGGCAAGGAGGAACTGGTTTCCGCGCGGCTGCGGCGGCTGGCGCGATCCGGAGGCCACCGCAGTTTTCAGGAGTATTACCGCAGCATTGTGGCCGACCGCACCGGGGAATCGCTGCTGGCGATGATCGACGCCCTGGCGACGAATCATACGTCGTTTCTGCGGGAGGCCGATCACTTTGAATTCCTGCGCACGCAGGTGCTGCCGCAGCTTACGGGGCGCGACGGGATCGAAGTGTGGAGCGCGGCCTGTTCCACCGGGGAAGAAGTCTGGACGCTGGCCATGGTGGTGAACGAAGCGGCGCCGGGGCGGAAGCTGCGGATTTCGGCCAGCGACATCTCCAACAAGGCGCTAGGGTTTGCGCAGACGGCGCGGTATGCGCGGGAGCGCTGCCAGGGGATCCCGCCGCAGTGGCTGGCGCGCTATTTCGCTCCGGCGCCGCCGCCGTCCACCGATTACGTGGTGGCGCCGGCGGTGCGCGCGCTGGCCAGTTTCCGGCGCATCAACCTGCTGGAGAGCTACTCCTGGGGGCGGGCGTTTCCGGTGATTTTCTGCCGCAACGTGATGATCTACTTCGACCGGGAGACACAGCAGAAGGTGGTGGCGCGGCTGGCGGAACATCTGGAGCCGGGCGGCTATCTCTTCGTGGGCCATGCCGAAAGCCTGACCCGGGTGGAGCACAAACTGGAATATGTCAAGCCGGCGATTTATCGCAGGCCGGGAAGCGAGGGGCGGTGGAACAAATCGTGGTAGGGATGGCGGATTGCCGCGTGGCGGCCGAAGCCGGCAAGGTCCTGGCGACGTTCGCGCTGGGGTCGTGTATCGGGCTGGCCGTGTACGATCCCAGGGCGGCGGTCGGGGGCCTGTTGCACTACATGCTGCCGGACTCGGGGATCGATCCGGCGCGGGGCAAAGAGAATCCCTTCATGTTCGCCGATACCGGGATCCCGCGGCTGATCGAGGAGGTCTGCGCCAAGGGAGCGAGCAAGCGGCAGTTGGTGGCCCACGCCTCGGGCGGCGCGTCGATCATGGATCCGCATAACGTGTTCGACATCGGCAAACGGAATCATCAGGCGTTGCGCAAGATTTTGTGGAAGGCCGGCATCCTGCTGAGCGGCGAAGCGGTGGGCGGCGACCAATCGCGCACGGTGCGGCTGGAGATTGGCAGCGGCAATCTGTGGCT
>JBBIQR010000501.1:0-244 GCA_037442245.1 Candidatus Solibacter sp.
GCGATTCGATCGACTGCAGCCAGATGCCGCCGTGTCCGCCGTCATCGCCCACGCCGTGCACGAGGATTCCGCTGTCGCGCGCGTGGCCCTCGCGCTGGCCGTGGTTCGGTCCGCCCCATTTCCACTCGACGATCAGGTGGTAGTCGCGGTATGCGTTTTTGGTGGTGAGTCCGCCCCACTCCTCGCCGGACACGCGAATCATCTTGTCGCGAACGGTGAAGACGTGCTGCGGATCTTCATGTTT
>JBBIQR010000501.1:254-2955 GCA_037442245.1 Candidatus Solibacter sp.
GGAGCCAGGTGTACCAGCCATCCAGGCTCTTTCCGTTGAAGAGGACGATTTTCTCTTGCGGGGTGATCGGGGGAGTCGGAGTCTGCGCCAGAAGCGGCAGAGTGGCAAAGACGAGCATCAAGCCGCGCATAGAACAATACTACAGGAACCGCGCTGTCGCGCCGCTCCACCTGCGCGGATAGGTCCCGCTCCGGAAATGGCGGGGGATGCCGAACCGTCCGACGCCCCGGAAAGAGCCAGGATCAACGTGAGAACGGGCACGGCGACGGTGATCGCGAAAGCACGATTCATGTATAACAGATCGCCGCAACCGGGTTAAGATAAACCAATCCGAATCAGGAGGTCTGTTGTGAAACTGCTGGCCACGCTCCTTGTGGGAGCGGCGGCGGCGATGGCTCAATCGCCGGCTCCGCCCCGCCTGCCCAAAATCCAATTCACCGATACGCGCCTGGACAATGGTCTGCGCGTGATCATCAGTGAGGACCATTACGCACCGGTCTACGCCATCTGCGTGGCGTACAAGGTGGGGTCGAAGGATGAGCGCAAGGGGCGCACCGGCTTCGCGCACCTCTTCGAGCACATGATGTTCAAAGGTTCGGAAAATGTGGGTCCGGGAGAACTCGACTTTCTGATTTACACCAATGGCGGTAACTCCAACGGGACCACAAATACGGACCGGACCTCTTATTACGAGGTGCTGCCCAAGAATCAGCTCGATCTCGGACTCTTCCTGGAAGCGGACCGCATGCACGGCCTGGTCATTACCAGCGAGAACCTCGAAAACCAGCGGCAGGCGGTGAAAGAGGAGCGGCGGCTGCGCGGCGACAACCAAGCCTACGGCAACGTCAGCGAAAAGATCGACGAGCTGATCTACGATAACTTCGCCTACCACCATTCCGTGATCGGAAGCATGGATGATCTGAATGCGGCCACGGTGGACGACGTCAAAGAGTTCTTCCGCATCTACTACGCGCCCAACAACGCGGTGCTCGCTCTTGCGGGCGACCTGGACACGAAGCAGACCCTGGCCAAGGTGAAGAAGTACTTCGGCGCCATTCCGCGGCAGGAATCGCCCAAGCCCACCGATCTCGCCGAACAGCCAATGAACGGCGAACGGCGCGCCACCCTCAACGACCCGCTGGCCCGCCTGGTGCGCGTGGATATCGCGTACCGCATCCCGCCCTCCACTACGGCGGACGCGCACGCCCTGCAGGCGGCGGCACAGATCCTGGGCGGCGGCGGCTTTGGCGGCGGACGCGGCGGTGGCGGCGCTAGCAACTCGCGCCTGTACCGGAAGCTGGTGGTGGAGAAGGAACTGGCCACCCAGGTATCGCGCGCAGTGCAGGCCGCGCTGCCGGGGAGTCGGCCAATACAGACCGGCGCGTGGGACCGGGCGCCTTCCACATTTCCGCGATGCTGCGTCCGGGCGTGAAGCCGGAAGAGGTCGAGGGCCTCATCGGCGAAGAGGTCGCGCGCCTCTACTCCGAACCGGTGAGCGGGCACGAACTGGCGCGCTTCCAGATGAGCGTGCGGCGCGGCGCGGAATCGCGCGTCACGGTGCTCAGCCGCGCGCAGGCGCTCGCCGATGCCGCGGCGGTGTTCAACGATCCCGGCAAGGTCAACACCGACCTGCAAGCGGAACTTGCGGTCACGCCCGCGGACATCGAACGCGCTGCCAAGGCGCACCTCGTGAAGGCCAACAGTGTGGTGGTGGTGACGCTGCCCGCCGGCGGCGGACGCAGGGGAGGACGCTGACATGACCCGTACATTATTGATGCTCGCCGCGCTGGCCGGCGCGGCCGCGGCGCAGGAAGCCGCACCGGCGCCGACCTATCGCGGGATGGTGCGGCTCAATCGCGCGCCGGTCTCCAACGAAGTGTTGAAGGTGAAGCTGCCGCGTCCCGTGGAGCGGCGGCTCAGCAACGGACTGCGCCTGCTGATCCTGGAGAGCCATCGAACGCCCACGGTGAACCTGGTGATCCAGACGCCTTCCTCGCGCCTGCGCGATCCTGAAGGATTGCCCGGACTCGCGGACGCCACCGCCGCCATGATGATGATGGGGACCGAATCGCGCACCGCGCGCCAGATCTCCGAACAACTCGCCGACATCGGCGCGACCATCAGCTTCGGCGGCGGAGGCGGATTCGGTGGACGCGGGGGCGGCGCGGGGGGCCTCGCGGCCACGATCACGGTGAGCGCGCTCAGCGAGAACTTCGACGCCGCGCTCGTCATCCTCTCCGACATCCTGCTGCACGCTTCATTCCCAGCCGACGAGTTCGCGCGCTGGAAGGGCCGCCAGGGCAGCATGCTGCAGCAGATGCGCACCAACCCCTCAACCCTCTCGAACGACGCGATGATGAAGCTGCTCTACCCCGCGGACGAGCGCGGCAACACCGGGCTCACCCCGGCATCGCTCGCGAAGATCACGCGTGAAAACCTGGTGGAGCACTACAAGCGCTACTTTGTACCTGCGGGACAACTGGCCGGCGTCTCCGGCGACATCTCCGCGCAGGACGCGTTGGCGGAGCTCGAGAGGCACCTGGCCGCATGGAAGGGCGGTCCGGTCGCGGAACCGAAGCTGCCCATCAGCCCGCCGATCGCGGAGAAGAAGGTGCTGCTGATCTCGCGCCCCGGGTCGGTGCAGACGGATCTCACCCTCACCAACCGCGCGATCGAGCGCACCAACCCGGACTACGTCGCG
>JBBIQR010000502.1:0-2280 GCA_037442245.1 Candidatus Solibacter sp.
GAGAGCGAGACCGCCTGGAAACTCCTGCGCGACAAAGTCAACGAGCGCTACCTTTCCTGGGACTCGGCCGCCTATCCCGACGGCTGGTACCGCGTGCGTGTCACCGCCAGCGACGCGCCCGGTAATCCGCCCGGCGAAGCGCTCACCGCGCAGCAGGAGAGCAGCCCCTTCCTCATCGATAACACCCCGCCCCAGGTGACCGCCCTCGCGGCGCAACGCTCCGCCGCGAAGCTTTCCGTGAAGTGGCACGCCGCCGACGCCCTCAGCAACATCGCCCGCTGCGAGTACTCGCTCGACGGCGCCGAGTGGAAGGTGGCGGCGCCCATCACCCGCCTCAGCGACAGCCCCGAATTGGACTACGAACTCACCCTCGACGCCCCCGCCGGCGAGCACACCCTGGCCGTCCGCGTCGAAGACGACTACGGCAATCAATCGGTCGAAAAAACCGTCGTGAAATAACCGCCCCCGCGCGGCCGGCTTCTTTTCACGCCCCCGGCAGCGGCGTCCATGCCTGCACCATGTCCCGCGCCGGCAGCGCGTCCAGCATCTCCCGCACCGTCCGCCGCGTCACCGGATGGCACAGCTCCGGAGCCAGGTCCGCCAACGGCACCAGCACGAAACGCCGCTCGTGCAGCCGCGGATGCGGCACCTCCAGCTCCGGCGTGTGAATCAAATGCGTGCCGAACGTCAGAATGTCGATATCGATAACGCGCGGCCCCTTGTCGATCCCGCGCATCCGTCCCAACTCGCGCTCGATGTCCTGCGTGAACCCCAGGTATTGCAGCGGCATCAGGTCCGTCCCGGTCTCCGCCACCAGGTTCAGAAAGAATGGCTGCGCCGTGAACTCCACCGGCTCCGATTCGTAAATCGGCGACACCCTCCGCACTTCCAGACGCTCCAGCGCCGCCCGCAAATTCGCCTCGCGGTTGCCGAGGTTCGATCCCAGACTGAGATACACGGTCGTCAAAACAATGCCGCCTGATCGCTGTTGCGAACTTTCGGTTTCACCTGAAAATACTCGTACGCCAGTTCCGTCGCCACCCGCCCGCGCGGCGTACGGTTGAGGAAGCCGAGCTGAATCAGGTACGGCTCGTACACCTCCTCGATCGTCTCCGCTTCCTCCGAGATGGACGCCGCGATCGTGTTCACCCCCACCGGACCTCCGCGGTACTTCTCGAGAATCGTCATCATGATCTTCTGGTCGATCTCGTCCAGCCCGTAGCGGTCCACGTCCAGCAGGTTCAGCGCGTGCTGCGCCACCGCCTGCGTGATGCGTCCGTCGGCGCGCACCTGCGCGTAGTCGCGGACCCGCCGCAGCAGACGGTTCGCGATGCGCGGCGTGCCCCGGCACCGGCGCGCGATCTCG
Source organism: Candidatus Solibacter sp. (assembly GCA_037442245.1). GTDB lineage: Bacteria > Acidobacteriota > Terriglobia > Bryobacterales > Bryobacteraceae > Solibacter. The sequence continues at coordinate 1,367 of JBBIQR010000502.1, forward strand.
TCCGCCGCGCCCCCTTCGATCACCGCTTCCAGCAGCCGCGCCGAGCGCCCCACGATCGCCGCCAGTTGCACCGTCGTGTACGGTTCCAGGCGTAACACCAGCCCGAAGCGTCCCCGCAGTGGCGCGCTCACCAGCCCCTGCCGCGTCGTCGCCCCGATCGCCGTGAATCGCGGCATCGGCAGCGAGACCGTTCGCGCCCCCGGACCCGCGCCCACCAGAATATCCACCCGGAAATCCTCCAGCGCCGAGTACAGCATCTCTTCCACGTCCGGCATCAGCCGGTGAATCTCGTCGATGAAGAACACCTGCTGCAGCCGGATATTGCTCAGGATGCCCGTCAAATCGAGCTTCTTCTGCAACACCGGTCCCGACGTGTTCGTGATCTGTACCCCGAGTTCCTCCGCGATGATCGTCGCCAGCGTCGTCTTGCCCAGTCCCGGCGGACCGTACAGCAGCACGTGGTCCATCGCTTCGCCGCGCATCTTCGCCGCGCGAATCGCGATGTCCAGATTCTCCTTCAGCTTCTCCTGCCCGGTGAATTCCGCGAGACGCCGCGGACGCAGTCCCGCTTCGAACTGAAGTTCGTCGGGCTGTGCGTCTCCGGAGATCAGTTGCCGGTCGGGCATCCTTGTTACAGATTACCGTACCAGTTCGAGAGCCCGCCGGAAGAGCGGCTCGAATTCGCCCCCCGCCCCCGCGGCCTTGGCCTTGCGCACCGCGGCTTCCGCCTGCGGACGCGCGCACCCCAGGTTGAGCAGCGCCGAAAGCACGTCCTGGTCCACCGCGGAGAGCGTCTCCGCCGGCGCCGCGGCCGGCTCCTCGCCCGCCGGCGCGGGGAGTTTGTCCCGCAGCTCCAGCACCATCCGCTCCGCCGTCTTCTTGCCCACCCCGGGAACGCGCACCAGCCGCTACAC
>JBBIQR010000502.1:2329-2946 GCA_037442245.1 Candidatus Solibacter sp.
AACTGCACCAGGTCCCCCGCCGAAAGCCCCGAAAGAATCTTCACCGCCAGCGTGGGACCGATGCCGCTCACCGAGATCAGCTTCTCGAACAGCGCCTTCTCATCCTGCGTCAGAAATCCGTACAGCGCCAGCGCGTCCTCGCGCACGTGCGTGTGGATCCGCAGCCTCACTTCCGCCCCCGCCTCCGGCAGCCGCGTGAACGTCGAAACCGGGATGGCCACGTCGTAGCCCACCCCGCCGGCTTCCACAATCGCCTGGTTGGGATGCTTCTCGATCAGGGTGCCGCGAAGGAGCGCAATCATAAAGAACACTGTAAGCGAACCGCGTGCGGCATGTCGAACCGCGAGGAAACGTGATCGAAAGCGCAACGCTGACCGCACCTGGCCGACCGCTACCGCTACCGGTCCAGAACGAGGCGCTTCCACTCCACCTTGGGCCTTTGGAAATTGAGAAGCAGGGCTACCCGGAGACCGGAGGCTTTCAGGTAATTGATGCATTGCGCCAGGTGATCGTTGGCAAAGCGGTCAACGCACTTCAATTCGACGATGAGTTTCTCCTCGACGACTAGATCGGCCACGTATTCCCCAACATAGTGGCCCTTATAGCAAACAGGAAAC
>JBBIQR010000503.1:0-2940 GCA_037442245.1 Candidatus Solibacter sp.
GAAGAACGTCAACTGTGCGGGATTCGATCCGTCGCTGTCCGCTATCCAGATCTCGGGATAGCCGGTACGCTCCGAAACAAAGGCGATTCTTCTGCCGTCCGGTGAGAACTGCGGATCGCGTTGGAGGCGTGTGGAGGCAATAATGCGCCGTGGAGGATTCGATGGCTTCCCGGAGGGAGAGAACTCCATTTGCCAGACGTTTACTTCGATGACCAGGCGTTGATAAGCCAGACGCGGAGGCTTTCCCCAGGAAATCGCGGGCGTGACACCCTCTTCCGTGCCAGGCACCGGCCGGGGCTGCGCCCCTGGGGAGACGGCTACCCGCCACAGGCTGCGGCGCCCTCGGTCCGCGGCAAACACGACCTCCCGGCCATCGGGTGTCCACACCAGTCCGTTGACATTACGATTCCCGTTGGTTAAACGCCACTCTTTGCCACCCGGCGTGCCGTTCGTAAACGGCAGAATGTAAATATCGCTCACCACTGATGCCACAAAGCCACGGACAAAAGCCAGGCTCTTGCCATCGGGCGCGAACGCGCAGTTCGAGTCGCCTTCCCAGAATCCGACTCTGGGAGAAGTCAATTTTCGTCTTTCGCCGGTCGCGACTGAGACCAGGTAGATGGCCCTAGGCTCGGAATCCGAGTCGCGGTCGCCGAAGGCCAGCCATTTCCCATCGGGGCTCCAGGACGGCCTGTCGAACGCCTTGGTCAACCTGCGTTCCGGCCCCCCCAGCGGCGAGATCAGATAAATGGACCCGCCGCGGAAAAACGCGATCTGAGCACCATCCGGCGACCACGCCGGAGCCAAGTCCGCGGCAGGGTTGGTGGTCAGCCGCAGGGGAGTTCCGCCGCTCACCAGCTTCACGTAGATGTCGAAGTTGTCCTGCTTCTCCCCATTCCAACTGAAGGCCACGTAGCGGCCGTCCGGCGAGAAAGTCGGACCCATCTGATAGCCCGGGTAGGTAGTGAGCGGAACTACCTTCAGCGGAGCCTCCGCTTCCCACGAACGCCACGCATAGAAGGAAGCGCCCGCCGCCGCGAACAGCAACAGCGCCGCGACGGCGGCCCAGCCACGCCATCGCCGGCGTGGCCGCGGTTGGGCGCCGGAGAGCGTGCCCGCGGCGGATTCCTCCCTGACCTCCTCGAGTTCCACCCCGATGTCGGCCACGTATTGGAACCGCTTGTCCGGCTCCTTGCGCAGGCAGCGGCGGACGATCTTCTCCAGACTCGGCAGAACGTCTTCGAGGGGCTTCGGTTCCTGGTGCAGGACCGCGGACAGCGCGGATATGCGGCTGTCCCCAGGGAACGCGCGATGCCCCGTCACCATCTCATAGAGCAGCGCGCCGAAGGAGAAGATGTCCGAACGCGCGTCCACGGGTTTTCCTTCGGCCTGCTCCGGGGACATGTAGGCGGGCGTGCCGGCGATTTCCCCTTCGGCGGTGAGCGTGGTCTCCCGTTCTCCGTCCAGGCGCGCCGGGCGGGCCAGTCCGAAATCCAGAAGTTTCACCGACCCGCTTGTGGTCAGCATGATGTTGCCGGGCTTGAGGTCGCGGTGGACGATCCCGCAAGCGTGGAGCCTGGCCAGCGCGCCGGCGATCTCCACCGCGTAGTCGAGCGTCTTCGCCAGCGGCAGCCCCTTGGCCGGGATCACCTCTTTCAGCGTCTTGCCCTCGACCAGTTCCATGGCGATGAAGTCCACCCCGTTTTCCGAACCGATTTCGTGCACGGTGACGATGTTGGGATGGTTCAATGCCGACGCCGCGCGCGCCTCCCGCATCAGCCGCCGCTTGAATTCCGGGCTGGCGAAATGCTCCGGCGCGAGGATCTTGAGCGCGACCTGGCGGTGCAGGCGCGTATCGAACGCCCGGTACACGGCGCCCATGCCGCCCTGGCCGAGTTTGGCCTCCACACGGTACTGCGCCAGCGTGTCGCCGGGGGCGAGTTGCGGCGCGATGCTGTCCAGCAGATCCGGGGACGGACGGCGCAGACTGGGCGCGTCGTCTTTGGCCAGCAGGCGTTCGACTTCGGCGCGCAGCTCGGTGTCGCTGCCGCAGACCGAGTCGAGGTACGCGGGGCGGTCCGGCGCGGCGGTCTCCCGCGCCGCGGCAAAGACCTCTTTAATCCGGGACCAGCGTTGCGGCGTCACGCCGGTTCCCGATCCGCAAGCTGAGCCCGCAGCCAGGCCTTCGCCAGAGCCCACTCGCGCTCCACGGTGCGCTGGGAAATCCCCATGGATTCGGCGATTTCCTCCGGCGAGAGCCCGCCGAAGTAGCGCAGTTCGACCACGCGGGACTGCGTATCCAGTTGCTCCAGTTTGGTCAAGGCTTCGTCCACGGAAAGGATCTCTTCCGGCTGGGCAAAGCTGGAGCCGGGTTTAGCCAAATCCTCGTCCAGCGTGACCATGGAGCCGCCGCGCTTGGCGGCATGACGTTTCCGTGCGTGGTCCACGAGCAGGCGCCGCATAAGCTGGCCGGCAATCCCCATGAACTGCGCGCGATTCTGCCAGTTGGCGCGGTCCTGGCCGGCCAGGCGCAGGTAGGCCTCGTGAACCAGGGCGGTGGGCTGAAGGGTGTGCCCGCGGCGCTCGTCGCGCATGTAGCGCCCCGCCAGGCGGCGCAACTCGTTGTAGACCAGCGGCAGCAGCCGGCCAAGTGCATCGTTCCGGCCAGATCGCATCTCGGCCAGGAGCACCGATACCTCTCCAACAGAGTCCGCCAATACGGACCTCCCTTGAAACTGTTCTCCGATTCTAACCCTGAAATCCCGGTTCGTGTCGGTTTTTTGCTCTGGCGCACGCGTTTCGGCCGGGAGCGAAAAAATGAACGGCCGAACGTGGATGGTTACGATGCTTTCTTTGGTTGCGGGCGCTTCACTGGGCGCGGCAGAGCCGGCGGAGGGTTCGAAGGTCCGCATGGAGATTACGGTCCAGGTCTTCAACCAG
>JBBIQR010000504.1:0-2854 GCA_037442245.1 Candidatus Solibacter sp.
GGCTGCCGTTGGCGAGTCCCTTGGCGGCGGTGAGGATGTCCGGAGTCACGCCCCAGTGCTCGATGCCGAACCACTTGCCGCCGGTGCGTCCCCATCCGGTCTGCACCTCGTCGGAGATGAAGACGCCGCCGTACTTGCGCACGATTTCTTCCACGATGGGGAAGTACTCGGGCGGCGGCGTGATGTAACCGCCGACGCCCTGAATCGGCTCGGCGATGAAGCCGGCGATACGGCCAGAGGTGGTGGTGCGGATCAACTCTTCGACATCCCGCGCGCAACGCACATCGCACTGCGGGTAGGCGAGGCCGAACGGGCAGCGGTAGCAGTAAGCGTTGTGCGCGTGAACAATGCCGGGCTGCGGCGGGCCGAGGCGCCACGCCCCCTGCCCGGTCAGCGCCATGGTCAGGGCCGAGCGGCCGTGATAGGAGTGGCGCAGGGCGACGATTTCGGTGCTGCCGGTGTAGCAGCGCGCGGTGAGGATGGCGGTCTCGTTAGCCTCGCTGCCGCTGTTGGTGAAGAAACTCTTGGTGAGCCGCCGTTGGGGCGTGAGAGAGGCGATCTTTTGGGCGAGAGCGGCCTGCGGCTCGTTGGCGAAGAGGGTGGAGACGTGCTGCAAGGTATCGAGTTGGCGGTGTACCTTGGCGTTCACCTCTTGGTTGCAGTGTCCGACGCTGATGGTGACGATGCCGCCGAGGAAATCGAGGTACTGCTTGCCGTCGGCGTCCCAGACGTATTGGTCTTTGCCGCGGACGATGACCAGTGGTTCCTGGAAAAAGTGGAAGACGGCGGGAAACAGGAATTCGCGGTTGGCGAGGATGATCTCTTCTTTGGTCATGGTGTGGCGGCCGGCTATGCGCCGAGGGCGTAGCGCTTCATCTTGTTGATGAGCCCCTGGCGGCTGAGTCCGAGCAGGCGCGCGGCCTGCTGCTGGTTGTTTCGGGTGCTTTCGAGCGCATCGGCGATCATGCGGCGCTCGAGTTCTTCGGTGGCCTGTTTGAGGGAGACCTTCCGGCCGTCGCCGGGGGCGAGGCGCGGCGCGGGTTCCGGCGCGGCCGGTGGGACTCCGAGCAGCAGATCGTCCTCCTCGATGCGATGGCCGCGCGCGCAGGCGGCCAACCGCATGACTTCGTTGCGCAGTTGACGGATATTGCCGGGCCAGGAACGCAGCGTGAGATGGCGCAGCACGGCGGGTGCGAATTCGAGCGCGCCGCGGCCGGTTTCGGCGCAGTATTCGCGCAGGAAATGGTTGGCCAGCAGGGGCACCTCCTCGCGGACCTCGCGCAGCGGCGGCATGTGGATGTGGATGACCTTAATGCGGTAGTAGAGGTCCTCGCGGAAGGCGCCGCGGGCGATTTCGGCTTCGAGGTCCTTGTTGGTGGCGGCGAGCAGGCGCACGTCGACCGGAATGGAGGCGCGGCCGCCCACACGCTCGACGACGCGCTCCTGCAGCACGCGCAGCATCTTGGCCTGCGCGGTCAGGCTGAGGTCGCCGATTTCGTCGAGGAAGAGGGTGCCGCCGCAGGCTTTTTCGAACTGTCCCATGCGGCGCTCGACGCCGGTGGCCACCCCTTTTTCTATACCGAAGAGCTCGCTCTCCACCAGAGTCTCCGGCAGGGCGGCGCAATTCAACGCGACGAACGGACGGCGCGCGCGCGGGCTGGTGTAGTGGATCGCTTTGGCAGTGAGTTCCTTGCCGGTGCCGCTTTCTCCGGTGATCAGCACGTTGACCGCGCTGTCGCGGATGCGCTCGATCAGGCGCACCACCTGTTGAATCCGCGCTCCGCTGCCGATAATTCCGTGGGTGGAGTAGCGGCTCTCCACTTCGCGGCGCAGATGGTCGTTCTGCTGCTCGAGTTCGGCGTGGTTGCGTTTCAACTGGCCGATCAACTGCGCGGTTTCGATGGCGCCGGCGGCTTGTGCGGCGAGGGCGGAGAGGGACTCTTCGTCGCGCGCGGTGAAGACGCCGGTACGCTTGTTGAGCACTTCGAAGGCGCCGGCGATTTCGCCGTGCGGGTTGTGGATGGCCACGGCGAGCAGGTTGCGCGTGCGATAGCCGGTCCGGTCGTCGATCGCGTTGTAAAAGCGCGGGTCGCTGTAGGCATCGCGCACGTTGATGGTGGCGCCGGTGAGGGCGGCGGTGCCGGCGATGCCGCGGCGGGCGTCGAAGCGCAGGATCTCGTCGCTGCCGAGAGCCACCTTGGACCACAACTCGTTGGTCTCGCGGTCGAGCAGGAAGATGCTGGCGCGGTCGCAATCGAGCAGGTTGGTGGCTTCGCGGGCAATCAGGTCGAGCAGGGCGCCGAGGTCGCGCTCGGAGTTCATCTTCTGGCAGATGGCGAGGATGGCGGCGAGACGCTGATGAAGTTCGGCTTGGGAAAGGGCGTCCACTAGCGAACCAGTGTAGCCGAGACTCCGGCGTGTGTCCACTTGGTGGACATTTCCGTACATGCGGTAGACGGCTGCCCATCGCATGGACACCTAGGAGGACAGGCAAGCCATGGAAACTAAGCAGCTTGTTGGATAGGTAGTACTGGCAGCGCAATTGCTCCGTAGGGAGTCTGCGGTAGGCGCCCCGGAATCGCGGTGAGTGATCGGAGGACGCCTCATTCGATGTGGTGCCGGGAAGCCTGCCGCGCGTTGCTTGCCATAAAGTCCTGCATCCGGAGGGCGCATCGGGCCTGCCAGCGCCTTCCGAAAGCCGCGGCCCGCTCAGGTATTCCCCAAGTGGGGCGGTTCATCCCGCCCCACTCTCACCACCCCGCCCGCCGGTGTTTTACCTTGGTGGAGATGGCGCGTCCCGTGCTGCGGCTACCGGAGAACTTCTGGCGATCGTTGATCGCCGTCCTGGCGGGCA
>JBBIQR010000505.1:0-2843 GCA_037442245.1 Candidatus Solibacter sp.
AGAAGTCAGAAGTCAGAAGTCAGGAGTCAGGAGTGCCGCATTGCCATGCCGATGATCGCGAGCATCACCAGAATGCCGATCGCGATCAGGACACCGAGCAGGAACGCGCCTTGAAACTGCCGCACCTGCCGCGGATCTCTCTGCTTCGCGTAGTTCCGGGCGGAGATCCCGGTGCCGGGAATGCCGATGCTGGTGTACTGCTTGCCGCGCGAGTCCACACCCACGCGGAGTCCACGGACGCCCGCGCTGATGCCCACGCCGCGCTTCCCGAGGTTCAGACGAACGCCAGGTAGGAGTTTGAAAGACCGGTGGAACCGGATGGCCATAGCGTACCGGACCCGATTATACCGGATCGCGGCCCCCCCAGTGCGCTAATGGAAGGGCTGATTCCGGAACTCGAGGAGTTCGGTGAAGTATCGCGGCGGGTCCTGCATTCCGAGGGCGCGCAGGAGGCGGAGTTCGAGAGGGGAGAAAGCCTCGTAGCGGCGGACACGCACGAGACGCAGGGAGGATCTGAGGCGCGCTTCGTACCGGGCGTCAAGCGAGTCTGGGGAGACGTCGTGGGTGTTGCGGAGGAACCAGACCGCAGGCGGGGGCGGGCCGGCGAGGCGGGCCTCGGTTTCGGGGTTTTCGGTTTGCCAGACTTTGCGGGCCGGACCAAGGGCGTACTCGAGGGCGTAGGGGTCGGAGTTGGTGGAATCGACCAGGGTCAGGGAGGCGGGGTCCATGAGGGCGGCGATTTCGCGCATGGGAATGGGGTACTGCTTGTTGCGGAAGCCGAGTTTGTGGAAGTAGCACCAGTCGCCGGCGAGGGAGAGGGCGAGCAGGGCGGCGGCGGCGGCGGTTCCGGCGCGGGACCAGGACGCGGCGCCGGCGGCGAATAACGCGAGCAGCAGCGGGAGCAGGAAGATCATGCGCGCCGGGATAAACGGGTAGGAGACCCAGTGCGCCACGCCGATGAAGCCGGTGACGGCGAGGAAGGCGGCGAGGGCGAACAAGCGGCGGTCGGACCGGCGGGCGCGCCAGAGGACGTATAGGGCAACGGGCGCGAGCAGGATGGCGGCGGGGAGCAGGGGGTCGGGGAGGGCTTCGCCGGCGAGGAAGGACATGGCGGCGTAGGCGAGCTTGAGGAGGTATTCGGCTGGACCTCCGATGACCGCGTACCCGGCGCCGTGGCGGCTCCACGCGGCCAGGGCGTGGAGGAGCCAGACGGCCCAGGGGAGGAAGCCGGCGGCCAGGATGGCATCGAGCAGGGCGGCGTCGCGCCAGCGGCGGCGGGCGAACAGGGCGAGGTTGGCGGCGGCGGCGAACGCGAGTCCGGGGACGTAGTGGGTGTAGAGGGCGGCGAGCACCGCGAAAGCGGTGGCGGCGACGAGACTGCGGCGGGGGGAGTCCAGGCAGCGCAGGAGGCATCCGGCGGCGATGACGGAGACCAGCACCTGGAGACTGTAGGAGCGGCTCATGCGGGCGTAGAGCAGCAGGCAGGGGGAGGCGCACCAGAGGGCCAGGAACCAGACGCGGGCGCGCGGGTGGAGTCTGGGAACGAGCAGGCGCGCGGCAGCGGCGGTGGCGGCGAGGGCGAACAGGACGGTGAGGATGCGGGCCTGCACGGCCGGGTCGAGGCCGAGTGGCAGACGCTGCCAGAGCCAGAGCAGGAGGTAGAAGCCGGGAGGATGGACGTCCGCCGCCGCGGTTCGGACGGTGTAGGCGGCGGAGTGGCGAAGCAGGAGCAGGGTGTAGGCTTCGTCGCCCCAGGGGGAGAGCAGCCCGAGGCTCCAGAAGTGCAAGAGCGCCTGTCCCAGCAGGAACAGGGCGAGAACGGAGCGCTTCACGGCAGAACTTCGAGCAGGCGGTCGATTTCCGCGGGGGAAATGTAGAAGTGCGGGGAGCAGCGGATCCATCCGGCGCGGGGCGCCACTACGATGCGGTGTTCCCGCAGGGCGCGCAGGAGGACGGCGGTATCGGTGCCGGGCTTGCGGAAGCTGACGATGCCGGCGGCGGTGTCCGGGGTGCGGGAGCCGAGGATCTCGTAGCCCTTGGCCTGAACGCCGGTGGCGATCCGGGTGCCGAGATTTTGGACAACCGGGGCGATTTCTCCCAGCCCGACCTCAAGTAAAAACTCCAGGGACGCGTTCAAACCAAAACATCCCACTGTATTTAGTGTTCCGCACTCGTAGCGGCCGGCGTCCTGCCGGAGGGTCATGTCGCGAGACGCGTAGTCGGCGTAGGAGGCAACATTGGTCCAGCCGAATTCAACGGGTTCGACGCGGTCCTGCAATTCGCGGCGGATGTAGAGGATGGCGCAGCCTTCGGGACCGAGGAGCCACTTGTGTCCGTCGGCGGCGAGGGCGTCGATGTGGCAGGCTTCGACATCGAGCGGGAAGGCGCCGAGCCCCTGGATAGCATCCACGAAATAAATGCAATGGTTACGGCGGCAAATCTCACCGATTGCTTGAATGGGGGCGCGGAAGCCGGAGAGGAAGTTGACGAAGCTGATGGCAAGGAGGCGGGCGCCGCGGGTGGCTTGGTCGATGCGGTCGAGGGAGTCGTAGATGGAGAGCCAGGTGACGGAGACGCCCTTTGCTTCCAGTCGTTTCCAGGGGTAGAGGTTGGCGGGGAACTCCTCGGTGAAGCCGACGATGCGGTCGCCCGGCTGCCAATCGAGCCCCATGGCGATGGTGGCGATGCCTTCGGAGGTGTTCTTGACGAGGGCGATTTCCTGGGGGGAGGCATGGATGAGGCGGGCGGCGGATTGGCGGACGCCTTCGTAGGTATCGAGCCACTCGGAGTAGTGGTAACTGCCCCAGTTGAGGGAGTCGTCGGCGAGGTGGCGGATGGCGTCG
>JBBIQR010000506.1:0-2822 GCA_037442245.1 Candidatus Solibacter sp.
GGGCGGGGCCGGAATCGTTGCCGACGAAGAGGGCGGCGGCGGCGAGGAGGCGCTTGATTTCGGCGAGGGGCGCGCCGGCGAGGGTGCGATAGGAGGCGAAGGGGGAGAGATCGGCGGCGGGGCCGCCGATGAAGACGCACTCGTAGCCGTTGTGGGAGAGGTGACGGGCGAGGGCGGCGAAGTTGGGGGCGGGCCAGGATTTGGCGGGCTGGGCGGCGACCGCGTGGAGGACGGCGAGGCGGCTTTGGGGAGGAGCGGCTTCGGCGACGAGGCTGGCGCGGGGGATGGGGGCGGGCGGGACACCGAGATAGAACATGGCGCTGGCCAGATGTTCGGCGGTATGGACCTTGCGGGCGAGGCCGAGGATTTCCTGGGCGCGGGGGATGGGGAGATTGTAGGCCCACTGCATGCGATAGTGGGCGAAGCCGGCGCGGAGGGGCGCTCCGCTGAGGGCGGTGAGGCAGGCGCTGCGGGTGCCGCCGTGGAGGTTGAGGCAGAGGGCGGGAGAGAAGCGGCGGAGGGAGCGCCAGGCGGGGTCGAGCACTTCATCGACGGCGGGGTGGGGAGAGAAGACGTCGCGGAAGCGAGGCTCGACGGAGACGGCGACGCGGAGATCGGGGCGATGCCGCTTGAGCAGGGTGAGCGCGGGGGTGGTCAGCACGCAGTCGCCGAGAGAACGGAGCCGCAGGATCGCGACCCGGCTTGCCGGGGGAAGGCTGTCGAGCGGATTGGGCACGTTACTGTTCGATTTTGGCCTCGTCGACGAGCATGACCGGGATATCGTCGCGGATGGGGTAGACGCGGTGGCACTCCACGCACTTCAAGCCGTTTCCATCCGGCGTGACGTTGACGGTCGCCTTGCAGAGGGGGCAGACCAGGATTTCGAGTAACTCTTTGCTGACGGCCATACGGTGATGTTCCAGTTTAGCGCTTATAGCCGATCATGCGCAGGAAGGCGCGGCGTTTTTCGGCGTCCTCGGGGCTTTCGACGCCCTTGGGGGAGGAGCCGTCGATGACGCCGAGGACGCCGCAACCGGTTTCGGCGGCGGCCACGACGGCGTGGGCGGGATTGGCGGTGGCGCAGAAGATGCCGCAGACCTCGGGCACGTCCTTGATGCGGGAGAGGACGTTGATGGGGAAGCCGCCGGTCATGGTGACGACGAAGGTGTGGCCGGCGGCGAGGGCGGTGGCGTTTTCGGCGGCGAGGGATTTGAGGGCGTCGTCGTTGCCGTCGACGCGGGTGAGGCAGGGGCCGGAGGCTTCGTTGAAGGCGACGCCGAATTTCATCTGGGGGACGGTGTTGACGATGGCTTCGTAGATGTCCTCGACGGTTTTGATGAAATGGGATTGTCCGAGGATGAGGTTGCCGTTTTCGGGGATGCGGAGCGGGATGAGTTTGAGTTCCATGGGAGTAACCTCATGGTAACTCCGGGGGCGGCGCGGCCCGCGGTGCAAAAGAGGATGGAGGGCAGCGAGGCGCCGGCTCCGGGGTTAGGGAGCCGGATGCAAGGCGGTCATGGGCAAACGGCTTACGTCGCACACCCACTGGCGCAGGCGGACACGAGTGCGTGTTTTCAGTTCAGCATGGCGGCGAGCGAGCGCGCCGGCAGGTCCGCCTGCTTTTCGTTGAGGCCGGCAATTCCGGCGATCCAGGGGCCCTTGGTGAAGACGAAGACCGGGCGGCCGCCGTCGTCCCCGGCGTAAGCGCCGAATGCCGGGACCAGTTTGGCGTCCTTCAAGGCGCGCCGCCAATCGGCGAGCGCCAATGCGGCGTCTAGCGGTGTCGCCAGTTTGCGGACGAACATCTGGTATTCTTCCTTGCCGCTGCGGTAACGCCCCAAAGTGCCTCCGGTCATGAAACTCTTGCCCAGCAGATGATCCGCAATCACCTCGGTGGCGATTTGACCGGTCCGTGGAAGATAGCGCGATTCGTCCGGCGGCTTGGGGGGCACGATGGCCTGCTTTTGTTGCGGCACCTGGTTGGGGCCGTGCGGCGAGGAACCGCAGGCGGTGAGCAGTACCGCCACTGCCGCGGCGGCAAGCGATCGGGTAGTCATTGTCATGCAGTATGGCACGCGGCAAAAGCCAGGAGAAGGCGATAGGTGGCGCGCCCTTACGGTCGCGGCTCTGATTGGGTTACCGGCGGCCAAATCGCGAAGCTGTAGCCGTGGCGCTCAAAGCCGAGGGAAGCGTAAAAGCGGTGGGCGGATTGGCGGCGGAGGTTGCTCGAGAGGGCGAGTTTGTAGCAGCCGGCGCGGCGGCACTGCTCGAGGGCGTGGGCCATCATGGCGCGGCCGATGCCGCGGCCCTGGAGCGCGGGGAGGACGGCGACATCCTCGACGACGCCGGCGGGGGCGCCGCGCTTGCCGAGTTTCTGCATGATGAGGAGCGAGTAAGTGCCGGCGACTTCGCCGTCGAGGATGGCGGCGAAGAGGTGGAAGCCGGGCGATTGGCGGATGCGTTCGAGGTGGGCGCGGGCTTCGGCGAGGGTGAAGGATTCGCCGCCGTCGATGCCGCTTTCGGCGAGGACGCGGAGGATGCCGGGGAGGTCGGGGTCGAGGGCGTCGCGGATTTCGATGGCGGGCATGAGGGCGGCTCCTACCAACGCGCGTGGACGGCGGGGCGGATGCGCTCGTCGTAGACGCGGCGGACGGTCATCATGGCGGCATCGGAGAGAGGCGGGAGATCGCTGGCGGCGCAGTTTTCGGCGACCTGATCGGGGCGTTTGCCGCCGGGGATGGCGCAGGTGACGGCGTCGAACATGAGGATCCAGCGGAGGGCGAAGCGGGTCATGGTGACACCGGGGGGAGGGCGGCGCGGAT
>JBBIQR010000507.1:0-2788 GCA_037442245.1 Candidatus Solibacter sp.
CCTGACTCCTGTCTTCTGCCTTCCCCCCCGCCTCACCCGACCATCTCCCACGTCGCGCGCCCCCCCAGCCGGTACGCCGTTCGCGCCAGGTGAACCGGATTGCACGCCTCAATGCCCGTCGCCACCGGAGCGTTCAACGCCGCGCCGTTTCGCACCGCCTCCAGAAAGTTCGCCGTATGCGCCAGTTCCAGGCTGCGCACCGCCGCCACCGTCTCCGCCGCCCCCTTCCGCGGCGTGAACGTGTACCCCTGCCGGTTCAAATCGAGCGTCCCTTCCGTACCCAGAAACATCACGCTCGCCCGCGCCTCCCGCACCGGCAGCACCGTCGATTCGAAGCTCAGGTTCCACCCGCCGTACTCCACAATCGAGTTCACCACGTCCGGATTGTCCCGCTCGTCGTGCAGCCGGTAAATGCCGCCCCCCGTCAGCGCCGCCCGCGGCCGCTGCTCCTCCATCATCCACTGCGCCACATCCGCCCAATGCGTCAGAATGTCCGCCAGCAGTCCCCCGCCGTAATCGCTGAAACACCGCCACGAATCGTACCGGAACATATCGAATGGCCGCTGCGGCGCCGGACCGAGGAACCGCTCCCAATCGAGCCCCGCCGGTTGCGGCGCCGGAGCCACCGTGCGCGCCTGCCACGGAAAGTTGCTCCAGAACGTCCGCACGAACACCACCTCCCCCAGCCGCTTCTTGCCGAAAATCTCCGCCTTCGCCCGCTGGTAATGCTCACCGCTGCGCTGCTGCATCCCGCACTGCAACAGCTTCCCCGAAGCCCGCACCGCCTCCCGCAGCGCGACCCCTTCGGCGTAGTGATGCGTCGTCGGCTTTTCCAGATACACGTGCTTCCCGGCGGCAAGCGCTGCCCGCGCCAGCTCCACGTGCAGATGGTCCGGCGCCGCGATCAGCACCGCGTCGATGTCCCGCCGCGCCAGCGCCTCCTCGTGCGCCGTACACGCGAACGGAGCGGCCGCATCCCCCACCAGCGCCTGCCGCGCCTTCTCGCGATGCGCGTCGTACACGTCACACAGACACCGCAGTTCCACGCCCCCCGAAGCCAGCAAAGCCCGCATCACCTCCGTGCCCCGCCGCCCGCACCCGATCAGGCCCATCCCCAGCCGCTCGTTGGCCCCTACCGGTTTCCACGCCGCGATTGCCGCGCCGCCCGCCACTCTTGCCAGTTCCCTGCGATTCACTCGGAGCTCCCCTGCGCGGCCCTTCGATCCGGCCGCACCGAATGAGTATATCGCCCGCACCCGGCCCCCGTGCCCCTCAGCGCCGCCCCACCACCGGCGGCGCGCTCGGCGCACGATTCACCTTCCCCTGATACGCCTCCTGCAGATCCACCCGGTTCACCTCCAGCAGCCGCCCCAGAACCTGGTCCAGATTGTTCCGCGCCTTGATGTACCCGTTCAGCGCGTTGTTCTCCGCCGTCTGCGCCGTCACCACGTCGCGTTGCAGCAGCGCCACGTCGGTGAACGTCGACGTCCCCATCTGGTACTTCCGTTGCGTCGCCGCGAACGTCTGCTCCTGCAGTTTGCGCGCCTTCACCGCCGTTTCCCACGCCGCCCGCGCCTGCTCCAGCGAAATCCGCGCGTTCACCACGTTCAGCCGTACCGCGTTCTCCGCGCTCTTGGCGTCGATCTCCGCCTGCCGGTAATCGAGCTGCGTCTTGATCATATCCGCGCGCGCCGCGCTGTTGGAAAGCGGAATATTCAGATTGAACCCCGCCGCGTAAGTCGGAAAATTGCGCCCCGCAAGCTGCGAAAAAACCGTCCCCCAATTGCCCAGGAAGAAATTGTTCGGCGTGTCGCGCAGGAACAGCGGCTGCCCGTAAGGATCGGTCGGGATCGGCAGCCCGTTCACGCTCCCCGCCAGCGCGTTGTTCTGCAAATCCACGAAAACATCCAGCCCCGGCAGCAGCGCGTTCTTCACGCCCTTCATGTTGATCCGGCTGTTCTCCATGTTGATCTGCGAGATCCGCAATTCCGGACGGTTCGCCATCGCTTCCGCCACCATGTCCTGTATCGGCCGGATCGGGTCCGTATCCGGCACCTGGATCCCGTCCGTCGGGATAACGTGCGCGTCCATGATCGTCGCGCTGTCCACCCCCGTCCGCGTCAGCGCGCTCTTCAGAATCAGCTCCTGCTGCAGCACCTGCGCGCCTGCCTGCCGCATATCGAGTTGCGCCGTCTCCACCCCCGCCTCCGCCTGTACGATATCGATCGGCGCGATCGCCCCCGCCGCCAGCCGCTTGCGGTTGTCGTCATACAGCTTCTGCGCGATCTCCTGCGCCCGCTGCTTCGCGTGCAGATTGTCGTTCAGGCTCACCAGGTCCCAGTACAGATCGATCACGTTCTTCACCGTCGCCACCACCTGCGTCTTGAACGTCAGATCCGCCACCGTCAGGTTGTTTTTCGCAATCGTGATCGCGCGCCGGTTCGTCGCGATACCGAAGCCCTGCAGCAGCGGCTGCACGATCGTGATCTCCGCGTTCCCCGACAAACTCGGGTTATACAGGTTCGCCGGAGCGTTCTGCGTCAGGCTCTGCTGCGACACATCCACCGTCACCCTCGTCCCCGTCAGAAACGCTTTCTGGAACCCGTAAGTCAGCGAGTGCGCGCTCGAGATCAGGTACGTCGTCCCGGTCGCCACGCTGCTCGTCAACGGACGCGTCTGGTGCGATCCCTGCCAGCTCACGAACGCGAAGGGTTCCAGGTTCGGAATACTGCTGCCCGCCGCCTGGATCGTGAACCCGCTCAGGATGCTCGTCTGTCCGCTCACGCTG
>JBBIQR010000508.1:0-2787 GCA_037442245.1 Candidatus Solibacter sp.
AACCTGAGCATCATCGCGGTGCTGCCGTGGCGCGAGGTGATGCAGTCGAAGTTCGTGGCGGCGGAGTTCATCGAGCGGCTATACGGCGCGCGGGCGGCGGGCGCGGTGACGGTGCTGGTGCTGTGGACGGCGTTCGCGAGCGTGTTCGCGCTGCTGTTCGGGTACAGCCGCATCCCGTACGCGGCGGCGGTGGACGGACACTTTTTCCGGCCGTTCGCCCATCTGCACGCGAGCGGACGGTTTCCGGACGTTTCGCTGCTGGTGCTGGGCGGGTTGGCGATCGCGGCCAGCTTTTTCGAACTGGACACGGTGATTTCGGCGCTGCTGGCGTCGCGGATTCTGATTCAGTTCCTCGGGCAGATCGCGGCGCTGTACTATTTACGGAGGCATCGCGCGGATGTGGCGCGGCCGTTCCGCATGTGGCTGTATCCGCTGCCGGCGGCGGCGGCGCTGGCGGGATGGGCGTACGTTTTCGCGAGTTCGGGTTGGAAATACGAGGTGTTCGGGGTGGTCACGCTGGCGGCTGGGGCGGCGGTTTACGGACTCCGGGCGAGAGCAAATTCTGTTTCACGTGAAACAGAAATCGAAAACAGGAGGTAGACGTATGAAACGTTCGGTTCTTGGGGTGGTCCTCGCGGGAGCGGCGGGGATTGGGATTTGGGGTCTGATGGCGGCTGCGCCGCAGGCAGCGCCGCCGGACGACGGCAAGCCGCGCATCATCTTTTTTGGCGCGCATCCCGACGACGCCGAGTATCAGGGCGCGGGAGTGGCGATGAAGTGGGCGCGGATGGGGTATCACGTCAAGCTGGTATCGGTGAGCAACGGCGATATCGGGCACTGGCAGATGGCGGGCGGTCCGCTGGCGATCCGCAGGAAGAACGAAGTGCTGGCGGTGGACAAGCGGCTGGGGGTGGCGACCGAGGTGCTGGACATTCACGACGGCGAGATCATGCCGACGCTGGAGAACCGGCGCACGATCACGCGGCTGATCCGCGAATGGCGCGCGGACGTGGTGATCACGTGCCGCCCGAACGACTATCATCCGGACCACCGGTACACGTCGATCCTGGTGCAGGATTCGGCGTACATGGTGGGGGTGCCGTTCTTCACGCCGAGCATCCCGTCGCTGAAGAGGAATCCGGTGTACCTGTATGCGCCGGACCGGTTCCAGCGGCCGAATCCGTTCCGCGCGGACGTGGCGGTGGGGATCGACGATGTAATCGACCCGACGCTGGACGCGCTGCTGCTGATGGAGTCGCAGATTCAGGAAGGCGGCGCGGACGGGAATGCGAGCCTGTATCCGGCGGACGCGGCGGGGCGGGCGCGGCGGACGGCGGAGTGCCGGACGAACCTGGAGCGGCGTTATGCGGGGTATGCGACGCGGTTTCGCGAGACGCTGGCGAAGGATTACGGCGCGGAGCGGGCGGGTAAGATCCGGTATGCGCAGGGGTTCGAGGTCTGCGAGTACGGGCGGCAGCCTTCGGAGGACGAGTTGAAGCGGATGTTCCCTTTCTGATGGGCGCCCGGCGGCGAGGAGACTGAGATGCGATTGAGGGCGATTTGTGTGGTGGGCGCCTGTGCGGCGCTGGTGTGTCCCGCTCAGCCGAAGCGGAGCGTGTTCGTCATCACGGACGCGGAAGGGGTGGCGGGGATCTGCCGGCAGGAGCAGACGGAGCCGAAGGACCCGGAACTGCGGCAACTGCTGACGGGGGAAGTCAACGCGGCGGTGGAGGGATTCCTGGCGGGCGGGGCGGATGAGGTGGTGGTGTGGGACGGTCACGACGGCAGCCAAACGCTTTCGGCGGCGACGATCCATCCGAAGGCGAAACTGGTGATCGGGGATATCGGTCCGCGGATGACGTTCGATCGCGGATATGGGGCGGTGGCGTTTCTCGGGCAGCACAGCATGGCGGGCGTGCGCGGGGGGATTATGGCGCACAGCTACAGTTCGCTGGGGATTCAGAACATGCGTTTGAACGGCAAGCCGGTGGGCGAGATCGAGACGCGGGCGGCGCTGGCGGGGGCGTTTGGGATGCCGGTGATTTTTCTGAGCGGCGACCGGGCGGCGGTGAGGGAGTTGCACGACATCGTGCCGGAGGCGGTGACGGCCGAGGTGAAGGAGGGGCTGGGGAGGTATGCGTGCATCACGCTATCGGCGGCGGCGGCGCGGGAGATGATCCGGGAGAAGGCGGGGGAGGCGGCGCGGAAGATGGGGGCGATCGGGCCGTACCGGATCGGCGGTCCGGTGACGCTGGAGATCGAGTACACGACGCGGAACTCGCTGCCGGTGAGCGCGGGGATGGCGGGCGAGCGGGAGGTGGTGGACGACCGCACGGTGCGGATCCGGGGGAAGGACCTGGTGGAGGCGTGGACGCGCTACCAGGGGCGGTAGGGGCGGGTCAGGCGCGATAGAATCAGGCTATGTACGACGAGTTCACGGCGATTGTCGAGAGGGATGGTCCCTGGTACATTCGTGAGGCGATCGCCCTCATTCTGGAGCATCGGCGAGAGGAATCGTTGTGCTCGATGCCGCCGGACGCCGGGCAGGAACTTGTGATTCTCGGATGAAGCGCCTCAGTCGCGCAGTTCGACTTTGATGGCGCTGAGCAAATACCCAGACGAGCCAGCAGCGATTGTGTGGCCGAAGGCTTAGAGGAAGGATGGTCGACACGATGTCTTCTCCCAGAGGTTCGACGCCCGCCCGAATTGAGCAGCTTCGGGTTGAGAACTATCGGGCGCTGCGCTCCATGGAACTGAAGGATCTCACGCCTCTCACCATCCTGCTTG
>JBBIQR010000509.1:0-2781 GCA_037442245.1 Candidatus Solibacter sp.
CCTCCTTGCTCCCGTCCGCGGCCGAAACCATGCTCTTCAAGTGGACGCTCGTCACGTAGGGCAGCAGGATCTCGAGCTGCCGGTACCCGTCCTTGCGTATGTTGCCGGTATCGGCATTCACACCCGCCCAGGGCGACCCGGCCTGTTTCACAATCGCGGCCGTGGCAGCCGCCTCCACCGTCAGTCCGTAGTCGTTTTCCACGCCCAGGAATATGCCCCGCGTCCCGGCATAATCGGCGCCGCGCCGCAGCACTTCCGCCGCCCACCCGATCGCCTGCTCCTCGGTCGCGCCTTTCGGTATGTTGCCCCCGAACACCCGCACGTGCCCCGCCCCCAGCCGGTCGGCCACATCCACCCATTTGCGGATGTTCTCGAATTCCGCCTGCTGCAACTCGGCCGTGGGCTGTGCCAGTTGCACCCGCACCCCGGCGTTATAGATCTGCACCGCGTGCCGGAACGCCGTCTTCCGCAGCGACGCCAGGTAGGCCGCGGAAGTGTCCGGAAACCAGTAGACCGTGCAATCCAGGCCGTCCAGGCCCCAATCCGCGATCCGGCGGATCAGGTCTTCGTAGGTCAGCGTTTTGGCGGCCAGCGCCTTGCGATACGAGTACGCCACCAGCCCCGCGCGGAAGCGGAACCCGCTCTCGGGGTGGGCCGGAGGCTGCGCCGCAGCCGGTAGAGCCGCCAGGGCACCAAGCAATTGCCTTCGATTCATGAGGATAAGGTAACAGAACCGGACCGCCCCGGCCGCGTCACTGGCTCCAAAGAGGCACTTCCTATTTCAGAGTTTAGGGTCTATTATGGCTTCAATGTCCGTTTTGCAGAATGGCCGGCAGCCCTCGGGCCGGCGCGCCGTAACGGGGCCGGGGCATCCGGGTGAACCCATCCGTCTCTACGGCTGGGATTCGCGCAGCGCAACCTGGCACGGGCCCAGTGAGCCGTGCCGCGACGCAGTCAACAAGGGCCTCCTGCGTGGGCTCGAAAGCGCCTCCGGCAAAAGCTGGTTCGGTTCGGTCACCTGCAGTCCCGGTCGCGGCCTCTCCGCCCGCTTCTTCGTCCTCGTCCACGACCTCCGCGATTGCGGCGTCGCCGCCATCTACTGCGATGAATCCAAGGCCGGTCCCGCCGAAATCGTCGCCGTCATGCCCGCCGCCCGCCGCCGCCTCCGCCGCGACGATTTCGCCTTCGAATTCCTCGCCTTCGCCCGCTTTCTCGGCTCCATGGGAGAAAGCGCCGCCCTCCAGGTCCACGACGCCATCGAAAGCGCCCTCGCCGACGCCGGCGACGCCGAAACCGTGGCCTTCTCCATCGGCAGCGGCCTCTGGCCCGGCGACTTCGACTGCGAACTCTCCACCTGCGTCGAAAAAGTCGCGGTCACCATGTGCCGCTGGCTGGATAACGCTCCCGTCGTCGAGTGGCAAGCCGGCAAACGCTCCAGCACAGCCGCCTGAACCACCTTCAAAAACTCCGCAGGTACCGCAGGTACGCCCCGCTCGTATACGTACTCCACGGCTGAAAGCCGCGCTCCGTGTACAACTGGTACGCGAAGTCGATGTTGGCTTTGCAATCCAGCAGGTCGCGCAGGTTCAGCCCGGGACGCTTCAGATGCACGGTGTTGATCTGAAAGTAGCCCCAATCCAGCGTGCCGTCGCTGTTGTAATGGTAAATCTCGCACACGCCCCGCGGGTTCTCCGCCCGCTGCACCGCAAGCGCCACCCGGCACGCCCCTCCAAACTTGTTGCACGCGTATTGCTGGTACGCCGTCAGCCGCCGCCCCAGTTGATCCGCGCGAGCCGCGTCGGCTTCCTCCGGCCACACCCTCGGAGCAATCACCAGAGGCGTCTGAAACCGGATCCGCAGCGGCGTCTGCACCGTGAACGTGTAGTTCGCCTGTAGCACGCCGCCGGCTATGCCCACTCCGGCGGCGATCAGAAACAACAGGCCCCACAACCGGGGGCCGAACACGGGGGAACCGGATCGCCGGGGACGAGTCCGTTTGGGCGCGGATTTCACTCTCCGATCTTACCGGCCCTTCAGTGCGAGCAGCGGCACAACCCCCCGCCCGCGGTACTCAGCGTTCCGTCAAGGTACGCCCGGAGCGTCTCCTCCGCCGGTCCCGCCGGAGCCGCCACCACCACCGCGATCCCCGCGCCGCGCAGCGCGTCCGCCGCACGCTGGCCCATCCCCCCGCACACCACCACGTCGCAGCCCGCCAGCGCCGCAACGATCCCGTCGTGGTTGTGGCCGTGCTCCTGCCCGTGCTGGTGATGCTCCTCTCCCTCGGCATGATTGTGGGCCGCGGGATTGGCGCGGACTTCCCGCCCCAGGATGGCTCCGCCGTCCGTCTCGAACACAATAAAACCGGCGCTGCGGCCGAAATGGACGGAGACGGTGACACCGTCATTCGTCGGTATGGCAATACGCATAAATCTTTTCCGTGGGATCGCCCCCAGCCTACTCGAGCCCCCGCACCCGCTTCTCCACGTCGGCGCGGAACAACTCGATCCGTCCCAGCACGTAGTCCGTAACCCCAAGCCCCGGGTCGTCCACCAGCGGCGTGAGGTCCATCGCGAAGTTGATCGCCGATTCCTCGTCCGTGCCGTGCGACGCGTAATACGTCGCGTGCGCCAGCCGCCGCCCCGCCGTCGCCAGGTCGTACCGCTTCCCGCCGCTCACCTGCGAATCGAACACCCCCACCAGCGACGCCGCGATATTGCTCCGCGCGCTCGCCGGCAGAACCTGCTTGACCTCGTCCGGCAGCCAGTCCAGGTCGCGCCACAC
>JBBIQR010000510.1:0-775 GCA_037442245.1 Candidatus Solibacter sp.
TGTCCGACGGCATCCGGAGAGACGGTGCCGGCGAACCCGGTGCAGTTCTCCGGGTTGTCTCCGCAGTTCCCTGGGATCTGGCAGATCAACGTGCGGGTGCCGGGGGTGACGGATGTGACGGCGCCGGTTCCGCTGGTGGTGCTGGTGAACAGCGTGGGGAGCAACGTGGCCAGCATCACGAAGTACAACACGGTGATCTACGTGAAGTAGTGCTTTGACCGGCAGGTTCGGTTCGGTGTGCCAACCGCTTGCTAACGCGCGCGGCTCGGAAACGAGCCGCGACCGTAAGGGAGCGGTCGCCGATGAAACGGAAGAAACCACACGGTCATCACAGTAGGCCGAAACCGGGTAGGCCGGGAGGCCTACCCCACTTGGCGCGCCGCGGACGCCGGGCAGAATCCTCGCGCACACGTGCGGCCTGTGTCCACCAGGCTCTACGGGATCTCCGATCGGCCCGAAATAGAAATGGGGTAGGCCGGGAGGCGTACCCTACAGGTGCTACGCTTTGGAGCTATGGGCCGCGCGTTAATTCTGTTGGCGTTTGCCGGGGCTGCCTTGGGGCAGCCGGTGCAATACCTGGAATCGAAGAAGATTTTTTTGCTCACCACCCGGCAGAACTCGTATGCGTTCGGGGTGGCCGGCGATGGAGCGTTGCGCCATGTCTATTGGGGCGCTCCGTTGTGGCGGGCCGAGGATGTGGCGGCGGTTGCGCCGCGGCACGACCTATCGAGTTTCGATCCGCGCCAGATGATGGAAGCCGAGGAGTTTCCGGGCT
>JBBIQR010000510.1:785-2772 GCA_037442245.1 Candidatus Solibacter sp.
GTCCGCGGTATTACGAGCCGGCGCTCAAGATCACGCGCGACGACGGGGATCGGGACCTGGTGCTGCGGTACGCCTCGCACCGGATCGACGGGAATGAGCTGACGGTGAACCTGCGCGACATCCACGATGCGATCGAGGTCGCGCTGGTGTACCGGGTTTATCCGGAGTACGGGATTGTGCAGCGTCACGCGGTGATCCGCAACGGCACGGATCGCGGGTTGACGGTGGAGAGCGCGCAATCGGCGGCGTGGAACCTGCCGGCGGGCGAAGGGTATCGACTGACCTACGTGGCCGGGCGGTGGGCGGCGGAGGACCAACTGCACCGCGAGCCGATCGACGAAGGCCAGAAGGTGCTGGAGAGCCGCAAGGGGCACACGTCGCATAATTTCAACCCGTGGTTCATGATCGACGGCGGAGATGCCGGGGAGGAGCACGGGGGCGTGTGGTTCGGCGCGCTGGGGTGGAGCGGGAACTGGCGGATCACGGTGGAGCAGACGCCGTACCGGCAGGTGCGCGTGACGGGCGGGATGAACTCCTTCGACTTCGCGTATCCGCTGCAGCCGGGGGAATCGCTGGAGACGCCCGCGTTCTACGGCGGGTACGCGGGGAGCGGGTTCGGCGCCGCGTCGCGGATGCTGCACCGGTTCGAGCGCGAGCAGATTCTTCCGGGGGGCGCGGCGGCGCGGCTGCGTCCGGTGCTGTACAACTCCTGGGAGGCGACGACGTTCCGCGTTAACGAAGCGGGGCAGAAGGAACTGGCCGGCAAGGCGGCGAAGCTCGGGGTGGAACTGTTCGTGATGGACGACGGCTGGTTCGGGGCGCGCAACAACGACCGCGCCGGGCTGGGCGACTGGTTCGTCAACCCGCAGAAATTTCCGCAGGGATTGAAGGGGCTGATCGATCACGTGAACTCGCTGGGGATGGATTTCGGCTTGTGGGTGGAGCCGGAGATGGTGAACGCGAACAGCGATTTGTACCGCAAGCATCCGGACTGGGTGATGAATTTTCCGGGGAGGCCGCGGAGCGAACTGCGCAACCAGATGATCCTCAACCTGGCGCGGGAGGACGTGAAAGAGTACATCTTCGGGGTGCTGGATAAGCTGGCGGGCGAGTACAACATCCGCTACTTCAAGTGGGACATGAACCGCAGCTTCAGCGAACCGGGATGGCCGGAAGCCGGCGCCGCCGGGGAGCGCAAGCTGTGGGTGGGGTACGTGCGCAACCTTTACGAGATCATCGACCGGCTGCGGGCGAAGCACCCGAAGCTGGAGATCGAATCCTGCTCGGGAGGCGGCGGGAGAGTGGACCTGGGGATTCTGCGGCGGGTGGACGAAGTCTGGCCGAGCGACAACACCGAGGCATTCGACCGGCTGCGCATCCAGGAGGGCTTCACGTACGCGTACACGCCGAAGGTGATGTCGGCGTGGGTGACGGACGTGCCGAACATGAACGGGCGGTCGGTATCGCTGGCGTACCGCTTTGTGGTGATGATGCAGGGAGCGCTCGGCATCGGGGCGAATCTGAATCAGTTCAGCGAGCAGGACACGGCGACGGCGAGCAGCATGATCGCGGCGTATAAGCGCATCCGGGGCACGGTGCAGACGGGGGATCTTTACCGGCTGCTCTCGCCGCGGGGCGAGGACGTGACCGCGAACCAGTATGTGGCGGGGGACGGGAAGCAGAGCGTGCTGTTCGCGTTCCGCCACGCGCAGGAGTACCGCACGGACGCGCCGGCGATCCGGCTGCGCGGGCTCGATGAAAAGGCCGTGTACAAGATCGAGGCGATTCAGGGGCGGGTGATGCCGGGACAACAGCAGCAGTATAGCGGCGCGTATTTGATGAGCAACGGTCTGGCGCTGGGGCTGCGCGGCGATTACGACGCGGCGGCGATTATTCTGGAGCGGCAGTAAGCGCCGGCGGGGCGGTGGGGCCAGTGCTTTGACCGGCAGGTTCGGTTCGGTGTGCCAACCGCTTGCTAACGCGCGCG
>JBBIQR010000511.1:0-2746 GCA_037442245.1 Candidatus Solibacter sp.
ACCGGAAAACGGTTTGTGAAGAAACGCCACGCGTCCGGGCGCCTCGGCCGCCAAGCGGCTCATATCGACAGGATAGCCGCTGGCGGCGAGCAGGTGGAGGCGCGGGCCGGCGGCGAGGAATTCGCGCGCGAGTTGATCGAGAGTGGCGCCGGGGAGAGTGGCGTCCATCACCACCGCGTCGAACCCGTTTGACGCCGAATGCGCGCGGGCGTCCTCGACGGTGGCGGCGACGGCTACGGTGAAGCCCTTGCGCGAGAGATAGAGGCTCATCATGCGCAGGAGCGACGGCTCGTCATCGATTAGTAAGACGCGGATCGGGTCACCGGACATGAGTTGGCGCAGCTATGATGTCGCTATGAAGTTCTATACGGAATACCTGACGTTTCAGACAGCCAAGCATCGAGACTACCTTAATATTACTCCGCAGGTAGAAGGCGTGCTGGAAAAGAGCGGGATTCGGGAAGGCATGATACTGGTTTCGGCGATGCACATCACCGCCGGGGTATGGGTGAACGACGCCGAGGACGGGCTGATCGAGGACATCGACGAGTGGCTGGAGAAGCTGGCGCCGTTCCGCGGCGACTACCGGCATCACCACACGGGCGAATCCAACGGCGACGCGCACCTCAAGAGCCTGCTGGTGCACCACGAGGTGATCGTGCCGGTGACGAAGGGCAAGCTGGATTTCGGACCCTGGCAGCAGGTGTACTACGCGGAGTTCGACGGGCAGCGGCGGAAGCGCGTCATCATTAAAGCGATGGGAGAATGAAAGGACGCCGCGGGCGGCGGCATAACACGTCTGGAGGCCATATGAAGGTTCGCGTTCCGGTTGGATTGCTGTTATGCGGCGCGGCGGCGCTGTGCGCCGAGTTGCCGGTGAAGCAGGTGGTGCTGTACAAGCACGGAGTGGGTTACTTCGAACGCTCGGGAAAGCTGGCGCCGGGCGAGGCGGCGCGGCTGGATTTCACGGCGGCGGAGATGAACGACGTCCTGAAGAGCCTGACCATCGACGAGCACGGCGCCAAAGTCACGGGGCTGCGCTACGACTCGCTGGATCCGCTGAGCCATCGGCTGGCCGACTTCCCGTTTCAGATTTCGGGCGGCGGGATGGCGTCGCTGCTGGACCAACTGAAGGGATCGCGGATCGAGCTGAAGTTCGGCAACGAGACGGTGTCCGGAACGGTGGTGGGCGCGCGGTCGATCGCGGGGACGGACAAGGCGCCGCCGCGCGACGAACTGAACCTGCTGCTGGACACGGGCGATTTCCGGGTGCTGGATCTTTCGGCGGCGGCCGGCATTCGCTTCCCGGATGCGAAGCTGCAGCAGCAGTTCCGCGACTACCTGGCGGCGCTGGCGTCGGCGCGCAGCAAGGACAAGCGGAGCGTGTACATCGACTCGACCGAGGCCAGAGAGCGGGAGATCACCGCGGGATACCTGGTTCCGGCGGCGGTATGGAAATCGAGCTACCGGCTGATTTTCGGCGAGAAGGCGGCGACGCTGGAAGGGTGGGCGATCGTGGACAACACCACCGGCGAGGATTGGAACAAGGTCTCGCTGGCGCTGGTTTCGGGGCGGCCGATTTCCTTCGTGAGCCAGTTGTATCCGCCGAAGTACGTGGCGCGTCCCGAGGCGGACCTGGCCGACGATGCGGCGGCGAATCCGGTGGTGCATGCGGGTGGGTTCGAAAGCGACGCGGCCAAGAAGGCCGGCGTCGCCGGGGGCGTGATCGGGGGGATGATGGACCGGCCGATGGCAATGCGGGCGCAGATGGCCGTGGCGGCGCCGGCGCCTCCGCCGCCTCCGATGGGCGCGCCGAGCAGCGTCGCCGAGGAAGCGTCGGCGCGCGAATTGGGGGACCTTTTCGAATACCGCATCGCGCAGCCGGTGACCATCCGGCAGGGAGAGAGCGCGATGATTCCGTTCCTGCAGCAGGCGATTGAAGGGCGCAAGCTGCTGATCTATTCCGACCACTCGTCGCAGCATCCGACCAACGCGGCGGAATTGACGAACAATACGGGGAAGACGCTGGACGGCGGGCCGGTCACGGTGTACGACGGCGGCGGTTACGGCGGCGAAGCGCTGATGGAGACGCTCAAGGCGGGCGATAAGCGGCTGGTCAGCTACGCGGTGGACCTGGGGACGCGGATCACCGAGGCGTTCGGAAGCAAGGCGGCGGTGACGCGCGAGTTTCACGCGGCGCGCGGCGTCCTCACCACGAAGATGGCGGCGGAGGAGACGCGCACGTACACGGTGCGCAACGTGGATGCGAAGGCGAAGACGCTGATTATCGAACACCCGCTGCGCTGGGGGTACACGCTGCTCAACCAGAAGCCCACGGAAAAGACCGCGGCCGCGTACCGCTTCGAACTGCAACTGGCGCCGGGCGCCACGCGCGAGTTTCCGGTGAGCGAGGAGCGCGTCTTCGATCAGACCTACACGATCGCCAGTATCAGTCCGGACATGCTGGCGGATTTCGTCTCGAATCGCGTGTTGAGCGACGCCGGCCGCAGGCAACTGGAAGCCATCGCGGCGCAGAAGCGGCAGATCGTGGAGAACGACCGGGCGCTGGCCGACGCGGCGCGGCAGACGAGCGACACCACGAGCGACGAGGACCGGATCCGGCGCAACATCGGGAGCCTGAACACGGTCGCGGGCCAGCAGCAGCAGGTGCAGAGTTACGCGCGGCAACTCGACGCCGCCGAGCAGAAGATGGCGGCGCTGCGCGACACGCAGGCGGCGTTACAGC
>JBBIQR010000512.1:0-2728 GCA_037442245.1 Candidatus Solibacter sp.
CCAAGCGGCTGCTGGATACTCTGACGGTCATCCGCCCGCCGATGCGGCGCGCGCTGGATGGATTGAAGGACCTGCCGACCGACATCGATCCCGTGAACGAAACCAATGAATAGCCGCGGCGCACGATGGGGGCGCGCCGCTCTCGCCATTGTGCTGCTGGTTCCGGCACTCGGCGCGCAGGACCGCCACCCGGTTACCGGACGCCCTTACGCGGGCGTGATGGGCATGGGCGGCGCGGACTGGCTGGTCCGTCCGGAGCGCGAAGCGGAGGAGCAACCGGATCGCGCGCTGGAACTGATCGGGATCGCCCGCGGCAGCACGCTCGCCGACATCGGCGCCGGAGCCGGCTATTTCACGTGGCGCATGGCGGAGCGCACCGGTCCGGGCGGGCGGGTCTACGCCACCGATATTCAGCCGGGAATGCTCGATCTGCTGCGCCGCAATATGCGCGAGCGCAAACTGGAGAACGTCGTGCCCGTGCTGGGAGCGCTCGACGATCCGCGGCTTCCCGCCGGCGCGGTAGACCTGATCCTGCTGGTGGACGTCTATCACGAATTCCAGCACCCGCAAGAGATGCTGCGCGGCATGCGCGCCGCGCTCAAACCGGACGGACGCCTGGTGCTGCTCGAATATCGCGGCGAGGACCCGAGCGTGCCGATCCGTCCCGAGCACAAGATGACGGTGGCGCAGGTGAAGGCGGAACTCGAACCGGAGGGCTTCCGGCTGGACAAGCGGATCGAAGATCTGCCGCGGCAGCACATCCTGATTTTCCGTAAGGCGCTATGACCGGATCCCGCCGCACCGTTGCCGTGATGCTGGCGCTGGCCGCGGCGTGTTTCGCGGTGTACGGAGCGGCGGTGCGCGCCGGCTTCCTCAACTTCGACGATCCCGGCTACGTGACGGGGAACCAATGGGTGAACCACGGGATCACCGCGGCCGGCGTGCGGTGGGCGTTCACCAGCATCGACTGGTTTTACTGGCAGCCGCTGACGTGGCTTTCGCACATGCTGGATTGCCAGCTTTGGGGGCTGTGGCCGGCGGGCCACCATCTCACCAGCGTTTTGTTTCACGTAGCCAACACGCTGCTGCTCTTCGCGCTGCTGCGCCGCCTGACGGGTGCTTACTGGCGCAGCGCGGCGGCGACGGCGCTCTTCGCGCTGCATCCGCTGCGAGTGGAATCGGTGGTGTGGATCGCGGAGCGCAAGGACCTGCTCAGCTCCTTCTGGTTTTTGGCCGCGATCTGGCTCTACCTGAACTACGTGGAGCGCCCCTCGCAGACGCGGTACAACCTGGTGCTCGGGGCGTTTGCGCTGGGGCTGATGGCGAAGCCGATGGTGATGACGCTGCCGGTGATTCTGCTGCTGCTCGACTGGTGGCCGCTGGGCCGCCGCGCGATCGGCGAGAAGGCTCCGCTGTTGGCGATGGCGCTGGCTTCGGCGCTGATCACCTCGATCGGGACGGCGCGGCTGGGGATCGCCAACTGGGGCGCATCGCTGACCCTGGGGCAGCGCGCCGCCAACGCGCTGGTCTCTTACGTCCGCTACCTGGAACTTTCTTTCTGGCCGCACGATCTGGCGATCCTGTATCCGTTCGACACGCGGGTGCCGCTTTGGCAAGCGGCGGCGGCGGCGCTGCTACTGGCGGGGATCACGGGAATTGCGCTGTGGCAGGCGAAGCGCCGTCCCTGGCTGCCGGTGGGATGGCTGTGGTTTGCGATCATGCTGCTGCCGGCGAGCGGACTCAAGCAGGTGGGGCGGCAGGGGATGGCGGACCGCTTCACGTATCTGCCGCACATAGGCCTGGCGATCGCGGTGGTGTGGTGCGCGGCGGAAGCGCTCGGCGGCCGGCGCCGCGCGGCTGCTCTCGTATTCGCGGGCGCCGCGGCGTGCCTCGCCGCCGGGACGGCGCAGTATGTTCCGCTGTGGAGGGACGACGCCGGACTGTTTGCGCGTGCGGTGGCGGTGACGCGCGGGAATTCGGGCGCGGAGTACTTCCTCGCATCGGCGCTGGAAGCGCGCGGACGTTACCGGGAGGCGCTGCCGCACTATGCCGAAGCGGTGCGGATCGAGCCCACGCATTTCGTCGCGCAATACGCGTACGGGGCCGCGTTGGAACGCGAGGGGCGGCTGGCGGAGGCGGCCGGGTGTTTCCGCGAGGCGCTGCGGCGGTTCCCGGATTATCCCGACGCGCGCTCGCATCTCGAGGCCGTACAAAAAGCGCTTGACCTGTCTAAAGCTTCAGGGTTGAGGATGGGATCAGAGCGATGAACCTGACGGTCACCCAGCTTGCCAGGAGCTGCAACCTGGCGCGCAGCACGGTGCTGTACTACGAGTCGATCGGACTGCTGGCGAAGCCGCGCCGCAGCGCGGGCAACTACCGCGTGTACACGGAGAAGGACGCGGAGCGGCTGCGGCAGATCTGTATTTACCGTGAGGCCGGGCTGACTCTGGGGGACATCCGCTCGCTGGCGGGCGCGCCGCGCAACGATGCATGCGGAGTGCTGCGGCGGCGCATGGAAGAAATCGGGGCCGCCGTGGAGCGCCTGCGCGGGCATCAACGCGCCATCGCTCGCCTGCTCAACGCCAAAGAGATGAGGAAGAATCGGATGATTACGAAAGAGAAGTGGGTAGCGATCATGGCCGGCGCCGGATTCAGCGAAGACGACATGCGGCGGTGGCACATGGAGTTCGAGAAAGCGGCGCCGGCGGAGCACCAGGAGTTTCTGGAG
>JBBIQR010000513.1:0-2717 GCA_037442245.1 Candidatus Solibacter sp.
TGGCTGATTCCGATCACGACGTCCTTCCGGCTAACATTAGAGGTCGCGAAAATGTGGAAGTAGGGATCCTCCAGAGCGATCGCCGTCAGGCCGAGGCTCAGGAACCGCTGCACGCCCTCGCGCGCCACCAACCCCGATCCACCCACGCCCAGCAGGAACACCCGCTCGGCCCCGCGAATCGCCTCGGCAACCTGAAGCAGCGCCGCGTGATCCAACACGCGCTCGGTATCGGAAAGGCTTCTCCGGTTGCACTCGAAAACCTGGTGGACAATGGCTTCCGCGCTCACCCCGCTCGGGAAATCCTCCGGCGCAAAAGCCTCGTCCTTGGCCACTGCCGTGGCGAGGTCCAATTGGAACTCTTTAAAGCTGCCGTAACCGAGGTCCCGCGAAAAGCGCGAGATCGTCGCGGCGCTCGTGCCGCACGCCTCGGCCAGCGCATTGATGGAGAGACCCCGCGCCTCCTCCGCAGACCGCAGGATGAAGCCGGCGATGCGAGCAGTTGATTTCGGCCTAAGTTTGAGGCTGGCACGTATCTTTGCGAGGCACCCGCCGCTGGTCGCTGTAATCGTCATATTGCTCCTACCGATCTGCGGGCTGCATCCGCGATCCGCTCCGCGGTCGGCCGGTAGAAATTCTCCATCGGCGGCGCAAACGGGTCCGGAATGTCCGGCGAGGTCACTCGCGCGACCGGCGCGGTCAAGTAATCCATCAGTGTTTCTCCCGCAGTGGCTGCGATCTCCGATGCCACGCTGCCCGTCCGCGGCCCTTCGGTGACCACCACCAGTCGCGACGTCTTCTGCACCGACCCCGCCACCAGGTCCCAGTCAAACGGCACCAGACTCCGCGGATCGATCACCTCCGCGCGGATGCCCTCTCCGGCCAGCAACTCCGCCGCGGCCAGCGCGCGGTGCATCATCAGCAGCGTGCCGACGATTGTCACGTCGCTGCCCTCGCGCCGCACTACGCCGCGCCCAATCGGAACCGCGTAGTCCTCTTCGGGGATCTCGCTCGAGGCGTCCAGGCTTCCCGATTCCGCCCGCGCCCCCTTGGCGCCATACAGCAGCTTGTGCTCGAACATCAGCACCGGGTTGTCGTCCCGTACGGCTGCCTTAAGCAGACCTTTGGCGTCATAGGCCGTCGCCGGGCACACGATTTTCAGCCCCGGCACGTTCAGGAACATGGCCTCCAGGTTCTGCCCGTGTTGGGCGCCGCGTCCTGTGGCACCCACCGGCGCGCGCAGCACCAGCGGGACCCGAAGCTTGCCGCCCGACATATACCGCATCTTGGCAATCTGGTTCACAATCTGGTCCATGGCGCATAGCAGGAAGTCGCCGTACTGGACGTCGGCCACCGGACGCATGCCCATGATCGCGGCTCCCAGCGCCATGCCGATGAACCCGTTCTCCGAGATCGGCGTGTCGATCATCCGTTCGCGGAAATCTCTTTCCAAACCCAGCGTCACTGTGAACGCGCCGCCCCATCCGCCGGGAACGCCGATATCCTCTCCGATGCAGAAGACCCGCTGGTCGCGCGCCATCTCCTCGCGCAGCCCTTGACGCAACGCTTCGGCGATTGTCATTCGAGCCATGATCGGTCTCCTATGCGTACACGTCTCCGAGAGCGTCTTCCGGCCGCGGGTCCGGCGCCCCCATCGCTGACTTCACGGCGCACTCGATCTCTGCGTCCACTTCCGCGCCGATCGCCTCCAGCGCGGCTTGATCGGCCGCGCCTTGCTCCAGAAGCCAGGCGGTGAAATGGCCGATCGGTTCGTGTTCGAGCGCCTTCTTGCGCTCGTCTTCCGGCTGGTAATTGCATGGGTCGCGCCGTGAGTGTCCCGTGATGCGGTAGGTCAACGCCTCCACCAGCGTGGGGCCCTCGCCCGCACGCGCCTTGTCCAACGCGGCCCGCGTGCATTCATACACTGCCAGGACATTGTTGCCGTCCACCGTCACGCCGGGGATGCCGTAGCCGGCTGCGCGGTCGGCCAGATGCTCCAGCTTCACGGTGTCCGCGATGGGCGTGGAAGCCGAGTAGCGGTTGTTCTCGATCAC
This sequence comes from Candidatus Solibacter sp., assembly GCA_037442245.1. Lineage (GTDB taxonomy): Bacteria > Acidobacteriota > Terriglobia > Bryobacterales > Bryobacteraceae > Solibacter. The sequence continues at coordinate 2,052 of JBBIQR010000513.1, forward strand.
ATACACCACCGGCAGCGACCAGATCGCGCCCATGTTGACGCCTTCGTGAAACGCGCCCTCGTTCACCGCCCCGTCACCCATGAAGCACACTGCCACCCGCGGTTCCTTCCGCAGACGGAAAGCCAGTGCCATGCCCGTTGCCACCGGCACGCCGCTCCCGACGATGGCAATGGCCGGTACCATCCCCTTGGAGAGATCGCCCACGTGCATCGAGCCGCCCTTGCCCCGGCAGCACCCAGTGGGTTTGCCGAACAGCTCGTGCATCAGCGGCGCCACGCCCAGCCCCTTCGCGATGGCGTGCCCGTGCGGGCGGTGCGTGCTCGTGATCACGTCATTTCGATCGAGTGCCGCACAAACTCCGGCCGCGATGGCCTCCTGCCCGTGGTACTGGTGGATCGTACCCGGCATCACACCCTCCAGGAACAGGTATTTCACCCGCTCCTCGAAGCGCCGGATTGTCACCATCGTCCGGAACAGCGAGAGTAAGAACTCGCGCTCGTAGCTCATTCAAACGTCCCCTTCTCCAGGGTGTATTTCAGTTTCGTCACGAACTCCGCCGCCCTCCTTCCGTTAATCGTGCGATGGTCCGCAGCCAGCGTGACGGTAGCCCGGGGACGTATCTCGACGCGGCCTTCCACCGCCACCACCCGATCCTCGACCGCGCCC
>JBBIQR010000514.1:0-2705 GCA_037442245.1 Candidatus Solibacter sp.
GGGCTGGAGGGCAGAGAGCACGATGATGCGTGTGCTTAAGTGATAGCGGAAGGGCGGCGGGTTCCGGAGGCGGTCTCCGCGTTAACCGCCCTGCACTCTTTTCCAGGACTCAATCCGAATGCGACAGAGCGATATTCCGGTGACCGGCGCCGCCGTCAAGCCGAAATCCGCGCGGAGACGCGGCACAATCCAGCCCGAGGGAGACTGGCTGAAAGCGTTCCATCTGGGGTACCTCGCGGCTGCGGCGCGCCTGCGGCGCGGCATGCCGCTGGCGTGGCGGGCCATGGTGCTGAATGTACTGCGGTTCGATCCGCTGGACCGTGACGATTCGGCGGACGATACCAGGGAAGTGCTCCGCTACGCGCCAAGCTTGAGGGGGAGCAGTCTGGCGGTGGCGCGATGCCAGGCCGCCGCGACCATGTTGGCCTGGCACAAGGACCTGCAGCCGCGGCAGCGCGAGGCCCTGCGTCACGCGGTGGAGTCGGTGGTCGCGCAAGCCAGGCGGTTGGGGGCGGCGTAACGCGGCAGGCGCGCCGGCCGCCGCGGGGTCAGAGGAGATCGAGGGCGGTCTGGAGTTCGCTGCGGGCGTGAAGGTCCCCTTTGCGGGTGGCGGCTTCGATGCCCTCCTGGTAAAACGCGCGGGCGTCGTCGATGCGGCCAAGGCGCTCCAGAGTCTGGCCGGCGTGGAAATAGGTCGCGGTGTAATCGGGGTTCAGGCGGCGCAGTTCGCCGAATTCGTGCATGGCGCCCTCGAGGTCGCCGGTGTTGCGCAATTCCATGGCGAGGCCATAGCGCGAAAAACTGTCGCCGGGATTCTGCGCGACCATGCTCTGCAGCGTCTCTAGCCGGGTTGCCATGTTACTATACCTCCGAAGTGTCCTGCCCTTACTTCTACCCTACCGAATCGCGAGGTGGTAGCGCTACGCTTCCACTGGGCGATTTCTGGACGGGAGAATGCCGCGCGGGAGAGCGGGCGGCCCCTACCGGGGATGCCGCCCTCTGCAACCTGGGCTACGCGCGGGGAGAGTGCGCACGGTTTCCGGCGGGCGAAGGACCCGACGCGGTTCGATTCGCCGTCGCGCAGGATCGGGGCGCCGCGGTCGAGATTCTCTACGCGATCGAGCGCGGGCATTATCCGGATGGGCAGGGGACGATCACGGTGACCGCCGATGGCGGCGCTTCCGGGGCGCCGGACGAGTTAGTGGGGCGGCAGGCGGCGGCATACGCGGCGAGCTACCGGCGGCGGAAAGAGGCGGCATGATGGACGGCAGGGCGGTAAGCGAATCGGCCAGCGAGTACTCGGAACTGGCGCTCCCGAACGACGCCAACGGTTTGGGGAACGTGCTGGGCGGTAAGGTGATGCACCTGGTGGACCTGGCCGCGGCAATCACGGCGATGCGGCACGCGCGCACCACCGCGGTGACGGCTTCCGTGGACAGCCTGCACTTTCTGCATCCTGTGCATATTGGCGAGCTGATCATCCTGCGGGCGAGCGTGAACCGGGTGTTCCGCACGTCCATGGAAGTCGGGGTCAAAGTGATGACGGAGAAGTTGCTGACGGGTGAGCGGCGGCACACGTGTTCGGCGTACCTGACGTTTGTAGCGCTGGATAAGGAAGGCCGGGCGACCTCAATACCTGCGGCGATTGCGGAGACTGCGGAGGAGAAGCGGCGTTACGAGCAAGCCGGGGAGCGGCGCGAGTACCGGCTGGCGATGCGTGCGCGGGCGAAGGGCGGGGACTGAAGGGTCCCGCCGCGGCTACGCTTCCTTATACATGTACTTGATGGCGGGCTTATAGAGGAGCAGGTTCGGCCCCTCGGTGCGGTTGACCTTGAGGCAGCACTTGTCGTACCACTCGATGACCCCGTGAAGTGTCTCCCCGTCGCGGAGCACGAAGACCATAGGGGTCTTGGCCTGCATCTGCTTCACGTAGTAAAAATTCTCGGCGTTGGTCTGATCCGGTGGAATGGGTTTCTTCTGCTGCAGGCCCTGGCTCTGTGTCTGCGTCCGGCGGGGAGGCGCGATGGATTCTTTAATCTCGTTCAGCGACGGACGGATGAGTTTGCGGTTGACAGCTTCCACGGGATGCCATCCTTCTATGGAGAATTACTGCTGAGTTTTCACTCAGCGGGGCGGTTTGTTGGAATCTTCCGGCTTGACTCATGAATAGCACAATGCCAAAGGCTCCGCAACGTGGACGAGGGACGCAAACGGCGTCCTATTTTCCGCGCAGACGGCGCAGGATTCGGGCGGCGAAGCCCTCCTTGGGCGGGGCTGCGGCGCCGGCGAACGGGAGGGGGGCGGGCGACTTTACTTCCAGGGGCGGCTCGGGTTGTTCGCAGGGCGCCTGGGAAGCAAAACGGACCGTATTGCCGCGCAAGGTGTATTCACGCCGCATGCGGGCGCCCGCTTTATCCTCGACGCAGACACTGAAGCCGGAGGGAGTCATCAGTACGGGCGAATAGCCGCGGACCTCCCGCTCGATGTGGGCCGTTTCGTAGCGGTGGCGGCGAATGCTCCACGTGAAAACGCGGAAGCTGTCGTAATCCCAAGGAGCGCGGCTGTCGGTAGTGGTGGTCCAGAGCCAGATGTTGTGAGTCTCCGCGCCGTCGGTGGTCTGGCCCAGGGGGAAATAGCTGACGATGCGATGGCCTTCGGCGTATTGGGCGACTTCATCGGGGATGGCCATGGTGAGCATGCGGGTG
>JBBIQR010000515.1:0-2703 GCA_037442245.1 Candidatus Solibacter sp.
CCTACTACGTGATGAAGGTGCTCTACCGCGGCGATCCGCAGGTGCACATCATCGGCCACTGGACCTATCCCGCCGGCACGAAGAAGGCGGTGTACGTGGCGTCCAACGCGGAGGACGTGGAGCTGTTCGTCAACGGGCGGCCGCTCGGCCACGGCAAGGTCAGCGACCGCTACCTGTTCACGTTTCCGGACATCACCTGGGAAGCCGGCGAAATCAAGGCGGTGGCCTCCACCGCCGGCAAAATCGTGGCCACCACCGCGAAGCACACCGTGGGTCCGGCCGCGGCGCTGCGCATGACCCCGATCACCGGGCCGCAGGGACTGCTCGCCGACGGCAGCGACGTGCTGCTGATCGACGTGGAAGCGGTGGACGCGAAGGGCGACCGCTGCCCCACCTTCCAACAGCGCGTGGATTTCGAAATCTCCGGACCGGGCGTGTGGCGCGGCGGCTATAACAGCGGCAAGATCAAGTCCACGAACAACACCTGGCTCGATCTCGAAGCCGGCATCAACCGCGTGGCGGTTCGCGCCACACGTTCCGCGGGCGCGATCACGGTCAAGGCCAGGGGCGAGGGCCTCAGGCCGGCGTCGCTCACCGTGCGGTCCAGGCAATTCCCGGCGCCCTCCGGACTCTCGCCCAACCTGCCTCCGCTGCCCGCGGTGAATGCGGCGGAGATGGCCGCGACGGGCGGCGCCGCGCCGGTAGGAGCCTCTTCCGCGGCGGCGGTTGCGACCGGCCGCTACGTGACGGCGTTCTCCTACTCGGGACCCGCGGCAACGGCGGTGCGCATCGTCGCCGGCGCCACCAGAGGCGCGCTGCCCTACACCGATAGTTCCGCCGCGATCGATGCATTGCCCGCCGCGCTCGAAGGCGCCGACTATGTGCAGACCGCGCAGAAGGACGCTTCCTATAGTGCGGTGGACCTGATGGAAGTTGCGGTCAAAGCCGGCTCCACCGTCTGGGTCGCCTGGGACGAGCGCATCGTGAAGCCGGGCTGGCTCACCGGCCAGTTTCAGCCGACGGCGCAGAGCCTCTCCATCGCCGGCCGCGCCATGAAGCTCTATCGCCGCGACACCACGCGGGCGGAGAGCCTCACGCTCGGCTCCAACTCCGAAAAGGCCGCGCCGCCGGAAGCGAACATGTACCTGGTGCTGGCGGGCGCGGGCAGGTAGCGCGCGCGCCGCCTAACGCCGCAGCTTGTGGAGGATCCGCTCCTCGAGCCCGGCGTCGGGTTCGTGCCCCTTGCCGGCGCCGCGGGCGGCGGCGCGCAACTGCTCCAGTTGGCGAGCCAGCCGGGAACAGGCGCCACACATCGCCAGATGCAGCCGCACCTGCGCGCGCTTCCACCAGCTCTGCGCGTGAAGCAGGTCCGCATCCAGCAACTCGGCGACGCTCCGGCACGAAATCATCTGTGGCTCCAGCCCTGCGATTCGAGGCACTCCCGCAGCCGGGCGCGCGCCCGGTGCAGCAGGACTCCAAAGTGAGTGACGGTGACATCCAGAATCTTACAGATTTCGGCCGTCTCCAGCCCTTCCACCTCGCGTAATGCGAACGCTTCCCGCTGATTCGCAGGCAGACCCTCCATGCAGCCGCGAATCCGCTCCCCGGCTTCCCGGGATAAGAGCATTCGTTCCAGGTCCGCGGGCGGACGCACCCAATGGCCGCGCGTATCGAAGCGCGCCTCGAAGACGCTGTCGATCGGGTCCGTGCGCTCGTCCACCGCCAGGCCGCGGCGCCGTTCCATGGCTTTGCGGTGCAGGATTCCGAAGAGCCAGGTGCGGAGCTGCGAGCGTCCTTCGAACGCTTCGAGCCGCTCCAGAAACGTCGTAAACACATCCTGGACCAGGTCTTCGGCATCCGCCGCGGCGAAGCCCATGCCGCGGGCCGCGCGGAAGAGCGGCTTCGCGTGCTCCTGTACGGCTCCGGCCAGCGCCTCGGGGTCGCGGCGGCGCAACCGCTCCAGGAACTCCGCCGCCAGCGGCGGTACGGCCGTCATCTTCGCACTCCAAACGGCGCGCGCATCGGCACCTCCTTATTCTTCCACAGTGTGAATCCCACGACCCGCGAAAAAATTCCAGCCATGGCTGTAAGAGTTCGCCTCCTCCCCGCACTCACCCGGTGGAAGCGATCCGCTTTCGAAAACCAATTCAGAGGGCGGTGCCCGCCGGGCATCGCGGATGAACACAGAAGGAGATTAAAAATGAAGATTTCGAAGAACTCATTGGCGCTCGCGGCGGCATTCGCCGGACTCGTGGGGGGTACCGCCGCGAAGGCTGCTCCGTCCGCCGTGCGGGGTAGCGGCGCGGGAATCGTGGCCAGCGTGGCCGACGATCAGAAACAGATCGAAAAGCACGCCTGCAAGGGCATGAACTCCTGCAAGGGGCAGGGCGGCGGCGATGCCAAGCACTGGGGCAAGAACTCGTGCAAGGGCAAAGGCGCCTGCGCGACCGATGGCTCCAAGGCCAAGATGTAGTCCTCACCGGGGGGACGCCTCCCGCGTCCCCCTTCCTTTCCGCCGCGTGGAAACCTGTATGCACAAGTTCAGCGATTACGGCATCGGTGTCGGGCTCCGCGTGCCCCACCTCGATCACATTCTGGAACGGAAACCGGTGGTCGACTGGTTCGAGATCATCTCGGAGAATTACATGGTGGATGGCGGGCGCCCGCTCGCGGTGCTCGACCGCATCCTGGAACAGTACCGCG
>JBBIQR010000516.1:0-2699 GCA_037442245.1 Candidatus Solibacter sp.
CCGTCAGCACCCGCTCCCGCCGTCGAGACCGTCCCCGCGGGCTCGCGCCCCATCGCTGGGGTAAAGGGCGCAGGCAGGCCGGGAGCTGGCTGCGCCAAATCCGTTCGCGCACCGCCATCACCCCAAAGACACACCGCGACTTCAGCGGTTTTTGCGACTGCGCACGGAGGCAGCCAGGCCCTGGAGTTCCATACTGACGCGCGTCTCGGCCTGCGTCGCCCACTACGCCCTGCTGGTATTGCCCAACTGGCGCTTCTCTTGGATCAATTGTCTCTCCACCTCATCGGCGGTCTTCAACCAACAGAACCCAAGCCCGATCTTGCCGTTCGCGTGCAATTGGCCGACCCTCGGCCGATGAACAGCTTTTTCCCGCTGCTGGCGCTGGTCCTCGGTTTCGAAGCCGCCTCCGCACCGCTGTCCGCCTCGGCGGGAGGTACGCACCCGCCCGCCTCCGCCAGCCGCCCGGCGGGCGTGGTTGATTGGCTCCTCCATCCCGCGCCGTTCGTCGCCCGCGTCATCGAGAGCGCCGACGGCAAGGAGGTCGAGTTGTCGAACGGTTTGGTGCGCCGGATCATCCGCCTCCAGCCGAATGCCGCGACGGTCACACTCGACAACTTGATGACCGGCGCGCCGTTGCTCCGTGCCGTGCGCCCGGAAGCGCGCGTGGAACTCGACGGCGTGAAGTATGAGGTGGGCGGACTCGTCGGCCAGCCCATCCAGAACTACCTCAAGCCCGCTTGGCTCGACCAGATGCGCGCCGACCCGACGGCATTTCTCTTCGTCGGATGGAAGACGGGGAAGACCGAGGCGCGCTTTGCCTGGAAGAAGCACCGCGAGTGGATGCCCGGTGATCGGCTGTGGCCGCCGCCGGGTGTTTCGTTGACGCTGGAGTTCGCGCGGGCGGACGCTCACTCCGGCGCTGCCGCGAGTGCCGCGGTCACCATCCAGGTGCATTACGAGTTGTACGACGGCCTGCCGCTGTTGAGCAAGTGGATCACCGTGCGCAACGGCGGCGACCGGCCGGTGCGCCTGAATTCGTTCACCAGCGAGATCCTGGCCGCGGTGGAGCCGGAGTCGGCCGTGGGCAATCCGCAGCGCTGGGAGTTGCCGGGGCTCCAGGTCGAAACCGACTACGCCTTCGGCGGCTCGATGAGCGCCGAAGGCTCGGCCGCGTCGGTGCATTGGCTGGCGGATCCGAGTTACACGTCGCAGGTCAATTACGATCTCCAGACCCCGTGCCTGCTGGAGTGTCGTCCGCCATTGGGGCCGGACCAGGTAATCGAGCCGGGCGGCGTGTTCGAGTCCTTCCGCACGTTCGAACTGGTGCCCGACTCGACCGAGCGCGAGCGTCGCGGCCTGGCGCAGCGCCGCATGTATCGCGCCCTCGCGCCGTGGGTCACGGAAAACCCGGTGCTCATGCATGTCCGGAGCGCGAAGCCGGACGCGGTCCGCCTAGCCGTGGACCAATGCGCCGCCGTGGGTTTCGAGATGATCATCCTGACCTTCGGCAGCGGATTCGATTTTGAGAGCCGCGACCCTGCGTATCAGGCTCAGATCAAGGAACTGGCCGATTACGCCCGTTCCCAAGGCATCGCGCTGGGCGGTTACTCGCTGCTCGCCAGCCGCGGCGCGGCCACGGCGGCGGACAATTGCGTCGGCAAGGCCACCTTCGGCGTCATGCCGTGTCTGGGTGCCCAGTGGGGACGCGATTACCTGGCGCAGTTGCGGCATTTCATCTCCACGGCCGGTCTCGGCGTGCTGGAGCACGACGGCTCGTATCCCGGCGACACCTGCGCCGCGACCAACCACCCGTTCCATCGCGGTCAGGACGATTCGCAATGGGTCCAGTGGCGGGCGATCACGGACTTCTACAAATGGTGTCGCGGCCAGGGCGTCTATCTCAACATCCCGGACTGGTATTTCCTCAACGGGGGCAACAAGACCGGCATGGGCTACCGCGAGGTGAACTGGTCGTTGCCGCGCGAGTACCAGGAAATCATCGAGCGGCAGAACATCTTCGACGGCACGTGGGAGAAAACGCCGAGCATGGGCTGGATGTTCGTGCCGCTCACCGAGTACCAGGGCGGCGGCGCTGCGGCGACCATCGAGCCGCTTCAGGACCACCTGCCACATTACGAGCAGCGGCTGGCCAACCTGTTCGGCGCGGGCGTGATCGCCTGCTATCGCGGCCCGCGCCTTTACGACAGCGACGCGACCAAAGCCGTCGTGAAGAAGTGGGTGGATTTCTACAAGCGCCACCGCGCCATCTTGAATTCCGACCTCCTCCACCTGCGCCGTGCGGATGGGCGCGACCTCGACTACCTCCTGCACGTCAACCCGGCGCTCAAGGAAAAGGGCCTGCTGATGGTGTACAACCCGCTCGACCGGGAGGTGAGCCGGACGCTGAACATCCCGCTGTATTACACCGGTTTGACGCGGACGGCGTCCCTTCGCGAGCAGGAAGGGAAGGCCCGCAAGTACGCGCTCGGCCGGGACTACGCCGTGGTACTGCCGGTGAAGGTGCCGGCGCACGGCGAGACGTGGTTCGTGGTGGAATGATCCGCGACCGCGCGGGAGGCGATCCATCCAACTCGGCGCCTTCACCCAAGAAACCTGAACCCCCAACCCAAACCATGAAACGTTACGGAATGGTCCTCGGCGTGCAGCCGGAGAAAATCGAAGAATACAAACAACTGCAC
>JBBIQR010000517.1:0-2688 GCA_037442245.1 Candidatus Solibacter sp.
TTTTACCTTGGTGGAGATGGCGCGTCCCGTGCTGCGGCTACCGGAGAATTTCTGGCGATCGTTGATCGCCGTCCTGGCGGGCAACGCCATCTACTTTTCGGTACAGCGCTACCTGCCGCCGCGGGCGCGGCACGAACCGTACGCCATCGACTGGGGGCTGGCGGTGGATTTCTGGATGTGCCTGGTGTGTTACGGGATGGTGAGTTTATTCCGCCGCAATCGCAATCGCCCCGGCGGCGATGAGTAGCGCGCCGAGGGTCTTGGCGGGCGTGATGCGTTCGCCAAGAAATACGGCGGCGAAAACGATCACTAATACCACGCTCAGTTTGTCGATGGGCGCGACGCGGGAGGCGGGGCCGAGTTTCAGGGCGTGGAAGTAGCACAGCCAGGAGAGGCCGGTGGCGATGCCGGAGAGCACGAGCCAGAGCCAGCTTCGTCCCGGGATGGCGGAGATGCCGCGGGCGCCGGTGAGAGCGGCCACCAACCACGTGAAGAGCACCACGACGGACGTGCGCACGGCGGTAGCCAGGTTGGAATCGATACCTTGCACGCCGAGTTTGGCGAGAATCGCGGTGAGGGCGGCGAACGCGGCGGAGAGCAGTGCCCAGGGTAGCCAGGTCATACGGCCAAGCTACCACCCCGCGGCCGTTTACTGAACCACGCCAGGGGCTTTGGCGTCCAGATTGATTTCGCCGAACGCGGCTTCGTACTGCCCAACGTTCTGTTGGAGGAGCCGGAGCAGAGCCTTGGCCTGCTGGGGGCTGAGGTAGACGCCCTGGAAATTGTGGATTTCCACCTCTTCGGGCGTGGACTGCGTCACGCGCCCGAACATGACGAAGAAGTCCCACAGGTTCAGACGGATCTGGACGCTGTTGGCGTAGGTTTCCCGGTAGTCGGGGGTGTTGATCAAATGAATCCTCGGGGCGGGCTGCTGAGTCATAAGGACAGGGTAACACTGGGGATTCCGCGCATCGGCCGAAATCGGCACGCCCGGATTTAGCAATTTTTACGGTGGGCGATAAACCGTTTGGCGGGGAATTGCGTCGGAACCGATAGGGAGGGCTGAAGAAATGATGAAGAACCTGATGGAACGTCACACGCAAGGGTTGGCTCACTGCCCGATGTGCACACATACGGTGCCTGCGGAAATCGATCTGAAGGGCAAGTTTCCCCGGGTGGCGAAGGGTTCGAAGTGCCCGCGGTGCGGATCTTCCCTGGAAGTCGCGGTTGTAGTACAGGTACCAGAAGCGGCCTAGTCCCGCGATTGGGACGGGAGAGGGTTGTCGAATGCGGCGCCTTCTGTCATAGTGGAAGCAGGAAAACCCGGACGCTATGAAGCGCAAAGCGCACAAACTCGAGCCCGTGGTTCCGGTAGAGATGCTGGAACAGGCGAAGCAGTCCATTTCGCCGGACCGCCTGAAAAAGGCGGTGAAGTGCTCGGTGTGCGGCGCGGAAACCACGGTGCTGGCTGCGGCCGAACCGCTGTGCTGGGTTTGCCGCAGGCTGAAGATCAGCGCGTGGCGGGAGATCGAATCCCAGGCTCCGCTTCAGGAATAGCCCGCTTCCCTACGAATTGGCCTCGATCGCAGTCGAAACCTCTTCCCACTCCGTCATCAGGGATTCCAGATCGGCGCGGCGTGCGTCGAGCAACCCGCTGATGCGTTGCGTCTCCTCGGCGCTGACGAAGTTGGCGAGTCCGGCTTCGTAATCGGAGATCTCCACTTCGAGGCGCGTAACTTCGTCTTCGATCGCCCGGCGGCGTTCCTTCATCTGCCTCAGTTTGATGGGGTTGAGCCGCGCGCGAGAGGACGGCGCCGCGGATGATGCGGGCGCGGGTGCAACGGCGGCGGCGGTAGGCTGAGCCTGGGCCTCCCGGACGGCCTCGGGCGCCGCCTCCACGGGGCGGGCGCCGGCGAGTGCGAGCTTTTCCGGACCGCCCTGTTTGCGCCACTGGTAATCCTCATAGTTCCCGGGGTAGCTGCGCACCTGCCCGTCTTCCACCTCGATGATGCGGGTGGCGAGCTTGTCAATAAAGTAGCGGTCGTGGGAGACGAAGACCACGGTACCGTGGTACTCCTGCAGCGCGGTAAGCAGCACGTCCTTGGCGCGCATGTCGAGGTGGTTGGTAGGCTCGTCGAGCAGCATGAAGTTGCTCGGCACCATGAGCATGCGGGCCAACGCGTAGCGGTTGCGCTCGCCGCCGCTGAGCACCCCGATCGGTTTGAACACGTCGTCCTCGCCGAACAGGAAGGAGCCGAGGATGGTGCGCAGTTCGGTATTGGTGGCGCGCGGGGCGACGCAGGCGAGGTCGTCGATGAGCCGCGCGGCGGGGTCGAGTTCCTTATACTGATCCTGCGCGAAGTAGTCGGGCTGCGCGTTGTGGCCCAGAATGTATTCGCCGGAGGTGACCGGTTCCACGCCGGCCAGGATCTTGATCATGGTGGACTTGCCGGCGCCATTGACGCCGACCAGAGCCACGCGGTCGCCACGCTCGATGAGCATATCGGCGCCGGAGAAGACGACGTGATCGCCGTATGCCTTGGCGACCTTCTGGAACTCCGCCACCACGCGTCCGCTGGGCTTGGGTTGGGGGAAACTGAAGTGGATGTTCTTCTCTTCGGGCGGGATTTCGATGCGTTCGATGCGCTCCAGTTCCTTGACGCGGCTCTGCACCTGTTTGGCCTTGGT
>JBBIQR010000518.1:0-2678 GCA_037442245.1 Candidatus Solibacter sp.
ATCGCGAGCCGGTTTCATGATCTTTGCTTTCTTATCTGGCATGGTCAAGCCTCCTCATAAGTGTGCTTCGCCGGATTCGCCTCAAACCGCTTCTTGCGTTCGACGGCCCGATCGATCTCTTTCGGCGGCACAACGCTCTCTTTCACAAGCCCGTGCGAGACCACCGCCGCCACCGCGCCGTGGAAGAAGTACAAAATCCGGTGGTGAACCCCTCCCAAGCTGGCGCGCAGTTCGTAGATGCCGTCTCGCAAGATGTCCGCTTCGGGCCGCCGCAGTTCGTGGCCCATCTCGCGTAGGCGCTCCAACCGGAGGTAGCACTTGTCCTGCACTCTAGCCGGCAACTTGTCGAACCACTCGATGAACGGGCACGATCCATCCTCCTCCCGGTGGAGGACCACTCTGGTCTTGGGCACTCGATTTCAGTCTATTCGCAATATTGCGAAACCGCAAGTTGCCTAAGTCTTTTGTTTTGCGCCAAACTGTCTGCAAGCGATTGATATTTCTTAAATGGCGTGGAAGGGGTCGTGAGTTCGAATCTCACCTGTGACAGGCCGGATGCACCGTATTCACGAAGCAGTTGAACCACGGTGTCGATTACGATAGCGTCGGGCTGGCGGGTCGCGTCCAAAGGGCAGGCTCGAAAGCCTGCCCCACTGTGGCCGGCGGGAAGGCGGGAAAAGGAGCGGATTGAGATGGTCAACAGAGAGGACAGGGGTGAGGGATGTCTGAAGCTCCGGCCGCGAGTTCGAATCGATGTGCCATTGGGACCAAAGCAATCCTGGCGCGGTGCGCGGCAACAAACAAGACTGAAACGGGTATCGAAGTTAGCGTTGTCCGAAGTTAATCAGTAAAGACGGCGGTGAAGGCCGTGGAGGGGGGCGGCGAGCCATTCGCTGAAGAAGCGGAGACGGCGGCGCGGGTTCATGCGGAGGCCGAGGGGCAGGGCGGCGAGGTAGGTGGCCGGGGTGAGGCGGAGGGGTTCGAAGAACTGGTCGCGGTCGTCGCGGCGCCAGGCGGCGTAACCGAAGATCCAGGGCATCGGGATGTAGCCGTAGTGGCGAAGCAGCAGATCCATGGACGCCTGGAATACATGCTCGCGCTCGTAGATGGTCTTGGCGCCGGCGTGCATACGGGAGTTGGCGAGGTACTCGGGGATGGCGGCGAAGCGGATCCCGGCTTTGGCCATGCGGATCCAGAGGTCGTAATCGAAGGACCGGTTGATCTCTGGGTCGAGGCCGCACTTGCGGTAGGCGGAAGCGCGAAAGAAGGCGGCGGGCTGGCAGATGAAGCAGTCGCGCTCGAGGACGCGCGCATCCCAGGCGAGGGTGGGGTAGCGGGAAATGCGGGCGCCGTCCTCGGCGATCCAGTAGCCTTCGCCGTAGACGACATCGATTTCGGGATGTGCGGCGAGGTAGGAGACGGCGGTGCGGATGGCGCCGGGGAGGTAGCTGTCGTCGGCGTTGAGCCAGGCGAAGATGTCGCCGCGCGCCTGGGCGAACGCGCGGTGGGCAGCGTCGCTGGGGCCATTGTCCTTGCCGCTGAACCAGCGAAGGCGGGAGCCGTAGGAGGCGAGAATGGCAGGGGTCGAGTCGGTGGAGGCGCCGTCGGCAACGATGTACTCGACGGAGGTGTAATCCTGAGAGAGGACGCTTTCGATGGCCTCGGGCAGGTAGCGCCCCATATTGAACGTAGGGGTTACGATGGAGACGAGGGCGGCCACGGAAACCTCCAATATAGCAACGCCAACCCAATGTGCAACTTGATACACTGTGAAAACCCCTGCGATTCCGCAACTTGTTTGGAATCGCTTTGCAACAATTGAGGCGGGTGAACCGGCTTGCGGGTAGCGCTTCTTCAAATCAATCCAACAGCGGGCGACCTCGAGGGCAATGCGGGACTGATTGTGCGTGCGGCGCGCGCCGCCGGCGGGCAGAAGGCCGATCTGATGGCCACCCCGGAACTGGCGCTGATGGGGTATCTTCCCCGCGATCTGCTGATGAACCGGGGGTTCGTGCGGCGATCCTGGGAGAAACTCACGCTTCTCGCGCAGGAATTGAAGGACGGTCCGCCGCTGCTGGTGGGGGTGGCGACGCCGAATCCGGCGGATGTGGGGCGGCCGCTGTTCAACAGCGCGGTGCTGCTCGATGGCGGGCGGATCGGGCAGGCGTTCCACAAGTCGCTGCTGCCGACGTACGACGTGTTCGACGAGGACCGCTACTTCGAGCCGTACCATGGGGTGCAGATCCTCGAGATGGCCGGCATGAAGCTGGGGATCAGCATCTGCGAGGATGTATGGAACGACCGCGATTTCTGGGAGCGGCGGCGGTATCACAAGGACCCGATTGAGGAGTTGACGCAGGCGGGGGCGCAGGCGATCCTGAACCTCTCGGCTTCGCCGTTCACGGTATCCAAGCAGCGGTTACGGGAGCGCATGCTGGGGCACATGGCGCAGAAGTACGGTGTGCCGGTGGCGATCGTGAACCAGGTGGGGGCCAACGACGATTTGATCTTCGACGGTCGCAGCGGGGCGTACGCTCCGGACGGGCGGATTTTCGCGCGCGCCAGGGGCTTCGAGGAAGACGTGCTGGTGGCGGATCTTTCGGCGTGTACCGGGACGGTGGCGGAAGACGATTTCACCGAAGAAGCGGAGATCTGGAACGCGCTGGTGCTGGGGGTGC
>JBBIQR010000519.1:0-2638 GCA_037442245.1 Candidatus Solibacter sp.
GCGGCGCGACCGCAATCATCCGAGCGTCTTCATCTGGTCCATGGGCAACGAGGAGGGCGTCTCCGTCACGGAGACCGGACTCAAGCTGCTCACCTCCATGAAGCGCGCGGCGCTGCAGCACGACCGCTCGCGCGCGATCTCGATCGCTCCGCCTCCCATGGGCGATTACATGGGCCGGGGCGGGCTCGCGGTGTGCGACGTGATGGGCTACAACTACGCCGACCCGCAGGCGGAGGCGTTCCACAAAAAGAATCCGAAGATGCCCATTCTCGGAACCGAGAACGTAAGCGCCGTCAGTACGCGCGGGGCATACGTCACCGACCGGGAGAAGGGCACCGTGAGTTCCTACGATCCCTACACCACCACCGGCCGCGCGTCGGCCGAGGGATGGTGGCGCTTCGTCAGCGCGCGCCCGTACATCGCCGGCGGCTTCGTCTGGACCGGCTTCGACTACCGCGGCGAACCCTCGCCCTACGGCTGGCCGAATATCAGCTCGCAATACGGCATCATCGATACCTGCGGCTTCCCCAAGGACACGTTCTTCTACTACCAGGCATGGTGGACGGAGCAACCCGTACTGCACGTGTTCCCGCACTGGAACTGGCCCGGTCTCGAAGGGCAGGAGATCGCGGTGTGGGTGCATTCGAATCTCGACAGGGTTGAGTTGTTCCATAACGGCCAGAGTCTCGGCGCGAAGGACATGCCGCGGGATCAACACCTGGCGTGGATCGTGAAGTACGCTCCGGGCGCGATCGAAGCGCGCGGCTACAAGGGCGGCAGACAGGTGGCGGCGGTGAAACGCGAGACCGTGGGCGCGCCGGCCAAACTCGTGCTGCGCGTGGACCGGGCGGAGATCGCCGCCGATGCCGAAGACGTCGCGTTCGTCATCGCCGAGGTGCAGGACGCCGAAGGACGGATCGTGCCGGTGACGGACAACGAGGTCACGTTCCAGGTGACCGGCCCGGCCGCGGTGGTGGGGACGGGAAACGGCGATCCCACCAATCACGAGCCCGATCCCGCAAGCCGGAGAAAGGCGTTCGCCGGTCTCTGCATGGCGGTCGTGCAGGGGATAAAGCAGGCTGGGACGTTGCGGGTGGACGCTACGTCGCCGGGACTGGCCGCGGCGTCGGCGACCATTTCGAGTAAGGCGGCGCGGCTCCGTCCGCAGGTGGCGGTGTGGGACCGCGAAGTGCCGAACGGCGAGGGCGTCACCGGGTTGTGGCGTCCGGCGGCGCCGTTGGCCACCGGCACCGGCGGCAATCCGATGGCGTTGGCGGGCGGCAACGCGGACATGGTGTTCACGCTGCGGCAGCAGGGAAGCGCCGTGACCGGGTCGGTCGAATCCGCGGGCGGCGGCGGGTTCGGCGGCGGCGCGGGCGGCGGCGCTATCGAGGACGGGCGCATCGACGGCGGCAACATCACCTTCCGCGTCGGGAACACGACCTATACCGGGACGGCGGCCGCGGACCGGCTCGAACTCCGCCGCGCGTTCGCGGGCGGACGCGGCGGGCGTGGAGGCGCGCCGGCAGCGGCGGCCGGTCCGCGTCCGGCGATCGGACCCGCTCCCGATGGCAGCGACCCCTCGTTCGGCGCCGGCGGCGGACGGCGCGGCGGGGGCACGCCACCTCCGTTGGTGCTGCGCCGCGTCAAACGCTAATACCCGGGCCGCGCGTCAGCGGGCAGACGGCGAGACCGCGACGCCCACCAGCGAATCCGCGCAGCCGTAGTACAGGAACCAGCGGCCGTGGAAGAAGACCAGCCCTTCCGTGAAGGTCGTACCGGCGGCGTACTGCCCGGTCTTTTCGAAGGGCATCTCGGGCCGGAAGACGGGAGTGCCGGTGCGGTCCAGCAGGCGCGCGGGATCGTCCGCGGAAAAGAGCGCTTCGCCCGCCGCATACGCGTTGGCGCCCAGTTGAGGATCGCCGCTTTCCAGCGCGTTCTTCCCGTTATACAGGACCACGATTCCGCGGCTCGTGAGGACCGGCGGCGGACCAACCTCCGGAAAGGAACTGTCGAACCGCCCGGCGCGTTTGCCGAGCACCACAACCGGATCGCCGTGCGCGTCCTCGACCGGCGTCCAGTGAATCAGGTCGGGTGACGTGGCCAGCCGGATCGTGATCTCGCCCCAATACATCCAGTATTTGCCCCGGATTTTTTCCGCTTGCAGCCGGCCGCCGCGTAGCGCGCACACGATGCCGGCGGACTTATAGGAGAGCGCCGCGTACTTGCCCTCCGCGCCGAGCGCCGGCCCGTGCTTGGTCCAGTGAATCAGGTCGCCGGAAGTTGCGATCGCCGCGGCAGTGCGCTTGCGGTTCCACTGGGTGTAGGTGAGGACATAGCCGCCGTCCGGCCCTTCCACGATGCGCGGGTCTTCGCACCCGCCCTCCCATTCGCGCTCGCGCTGGGAATCGGCATCGGGGTAGAGGACGGGAGTGGGCCGGCGCGTGAAGTGGATGCCGTCCGCGCTTTCGGCCAGACCGAGACGGGAGGTGTGCAGCCCGATGCGCATCTCGCCGGAATCGTCCTCGGCGCGGTACAGAACGTACACTTTGCCGTTGCGGACAATGGCGGCGGGGTTGAACGTGTGCAGCGCTTCCCAATGGACCGGACTGCCGCGCATCGGGCAATCGAAAACGGA
>JBBIQR010000520.1:0-355 GCA_037442245.1 Candidatus Solibacter sp.
CGTAAACGGGAACACGTCGGTCGGGTACAGCACGTTGCGCCACGGGTTGCCGTCCCGCGACGCCTGCGCGTAGCGGTGGTTGAAACTGCCCCGCCCCGCTCCCGCCACGTCCGCCCACACCCCGTCGAACACCTTGCGGCCTTTCTCGTCGCCGTTGAACCCCTCATACAGGAAGTGCCGCAGAAACCGCCCGCTCTGGCTGATGCCGAACCCGATCGCGCGCTTCAGGTAATGCGACTGATCGCTCAGCAGTGCCACCGCGTCCCCGCCGCCGTATTTCAGGTACGACGCGAAATCCCGCACCGCCGCCAGCCCTAGCCCCGTCACCACCGGCTCAGCGCCCTCGTAGACGAAT
>JBBIQR010000520.1:365-2630 GCA_037442245.1 Candidatus Solibacter sp.
CCCCGGCTGGAACCCTCCGTCGAGTTCCACCTGCGGACCCTCGCCCGTCAGCCGCCACTTCTCCGCCGGAATCGTCTCGGGCAGTGAATCCGCGTTGTCGCGCACCACCAGCTTCAACGCCTTGCCTACCTCGATCGGCGTATGCCCCAGGTCGCCCAGCGGCATCGTCGGCGTTACCCGGTCTGGGATGAACTCGCTCCGTGCCAGCCCGCCTCCGGGCGCGTCTTTCCTCAACCGGGCCGGCTCCAGCAACAGGTGACCCGCGGTCGGCGGCGCGTCCCACTGCCAGCCCACCCACACCAGCGTGTAGCCCTCTTCCAGTAGATACTTGTCGCCGAAATCCTCGTCCTTCGACGGATCGAGCGATGTTCGCGCCAGGCAGAACCGGTTCAGCATCGCCTTGCCGCCCCGGTTCGGCACTTCCAGCAGGATCGTGCCGTTTCCCTTGGCCGGATCGCGCGGTTTCAGCACGTACACGTCGCCGCTGAACTCCACCTGCCCGCTCTCGTCCGTCACCGCGTATTCCAGGTCGCGGATCATCTTGTTCGCCGGCGCTTTCGGGTCCACGCGGTAGACCACCCGCGCGTGGATTTTCTCGTACGCCCCGGCGTGCCCGAACGTTTTGCCGTCCAGCACGTCGCCGCGCTCGAGCACGTGCACCGTCTGTACCGCCGCTGCCGCTGTCGCGCACAGCACTGCCCACAGCGCCGCGGCCAACCCCAGAACTTTCATCAAACGATGGTTTCCGGCCCGCATTGGTCTTTCGTGTTTCCTTCCCTCGTGCGTCAATCCGTCCTGCACCCTTATTCCAGGCGCATCCCCGCTTGTGCCTTCAGGCTCAGGTCCGAGAACTCGCCGCGGTTATACCTCGCCCACGCTGCCGCCGCGATCATCGCGGCGTTGTCTGTGGACAAACTCGGGGTCGGGAAATACACCGGGCACCCAATGCGTCTCGCGGTTGCCGCCCGCCGCAATCCGGCGTTGCACGCCACACCGCCTGCCACTATCGCTGCCTGCGCCCCGGTCTCTTCCGCTGCCGCCGCCAGACGCAGCACCAGTTCTTCGACTACCGTCTTCTGGAACGCCGCGATCGCGTCGAGCGTCGTCTGCGGAGTCACCTTCAGCCACTCCTCCACCGTCGGGTGCGCCGTCACCGCCCTCAGCCCGCGCCGCGCGCTCAACTCGTCCACCATGTCCTGCGCTTGGCTCCAGCGCAACATCGCCGTCTTTATGCCGCTGAAACTGAAGTCAAGCTGGTTGCCCTTCATCTTCACCAGACTCAACGGCAGCACGTCCGGGTCGCCGTATGGCGCCAGCGCATCCAGGATCGGCCCCCCAGGATAGCCGAATCCCAGCAGCTTGGCCACCTTGTCAAAAGCCTCGCCCGCCGCATCATCCCTCGTTTTTCCGATTAAACTATAGTCATGAGGATTCGAAAGGCCATATAAGTGGGTATGACCACCGCTGGCGACCAGGGCCAGGGCCGGGAATTGGACTTCCTCACCCGCAGCCCGCGCTTCCAGCAGCACGGCATGAATGTGGCCTTCGAGATGGTTTACCCCGATTAGGGGTATCCTTCTAACAGTGCTGACGGATTTCGCGAAGGTTAGACCAACCAGGAGCGATCCCACCAGCCCCGGACCCGCGGTTGCGGCGACGGCGCAGATATTTGACCAGCCCTGTGCTTCGGCTAGGGCCGTTCGTACGACCGGCACGATGGCGCGAAGGTGTTCGCGGGAAGCGAGCTCGGGGACCACCCCACCGTACTTCCCGTGGGTGTCAATCTGGGATGCGACGACACTGGACACGATCCGTCCTTCGCTATCGACTACCGCCGCTGCGGTTTCGTCGCACGACGTTTCAAGTCCGAGGATTCGCTTGGGGGACATAGGGAGGTTCGTCCGGCGGTGTATTCCACCGGAACACGTTGACGATGAATATCTCCGACTTTGATTATCTCCTGCCCGATGAGTTGATCGCGCAGGAGCCCTGCGCCGAGCGGGATGCGTCGCGTATGTTGGTCGTCCGCCGCGCCACCGGATCGTGGGAGGACCGCATGTTCCGCGACCTTCCCTCGTTCGTCGGCCCCGGCGATTGCCTGGTCATTAACAACTCGCGCGTCTTTTCGTCCCGCCTGTTTGGCCGCAAGGCCGGCTACGGCCGCGACGTCGAGGTGTTCTTGGTCACCCCGCTGGATCAGGCTCGCACGCGCTGGAGCGCTCTCGTCCGTCCCGGCCGCCACCTGCACGCCGGCACGCACGTCGA
>JBBIQR010000521.1:0-327 GCA_037442245.1 Candidatus Solibacter sp.
TGTGGACCTGCTGCCCTACCACCGCGCGGGGTCCGAGAAGTATTCACGACTGGGGCGGGCGTGTCCACTGGATGGGATCGCGCCGCCTACCGATGCCCACATGGCCGCGGTCGCGGCCGAACTTTCGCTCACGGGCCTGCCCGTGAAGATCGCAGGATAGGAGTTTCCGATGACCGAACGTGCCGCCCGCCTTCGCCAACAGAGTCTGGATGCAGAGCCGCGGCTCTCCATGGAACGCGCGCGGTTGATCACGGAGTTCTATCGCGGCACGACGGAGGCGCTCTCCGAGCCGGTCCCGGGCGCGCGCGCTGGAGTACGTGATGGAGC
>JBBIQR010000521.1:337-2606 GCA_037442245.1 Candidatus Solibacter sp.
GCCCGCCTGATTACCGAGTTCTACCGCAATTCGGCCGAGGCGCTCTCTGAACCGGTGCGGCGTGCCCGTGCTTTCCAATACGTGATGGAGCGCAAGACCATCTACATCGGCGCCGGGGAGTTGATCGTGGGCGAGCGGGGCCCGGAGCCGAAGGCGACCCCGACCTATCCGGAATTGTGCTGCCACAGCCTGGAAGACCTGGAGATTCTGGACAGCCGCGAGAAAATCAGCTACCGGGTGGATGGCGAGGCGCGGCGCATACAGGCCGGGGAGATCATTCCGTACTGGCAGGGCCGGTCGATGCGCGACCGCATCTTCGCCGCGATGACGCCGGAGTGGCAGGACGCGTACGCGGCGGGAATCTTCACCGAGTTCATGGAGCAGCGCGCGCCGGGGCACACGGTGCTGGGCGGCGTGATCTATCGCCGCGGACTGCTGGAGTTGCAGGCGGAGGCGGAGGAGGCGCTGCGGCGGCTCGATTTTCTGGACGATCCGCGGGCATGGGACCGGCAACAGGAATTGCTGGCGATGCGGATCGCGGCGGGCGCGGTGATGCGGTTCGCCGAACGGCACGCGGACCTGGCCGCGCGCATGGCGGGGGATGAGGCCGATCCGGCGCGGCGCGCCGAGTTGCAGCGGATCGCCGAAGTCTGCCGGCGGGTACCGGCCAAGGCGCCGCGCGATTTTCACGAGGCGCTGCAGGCGTACTGGTTCATCCACCTGGGCGTGATCACGGAATTGAACACGTGGGATTCGTTCAGTCCCGGACGGTTGGATCAGCACCTGGCGCCGTTCTACGAGAGCGGGCTGGCGGACGGGTCGCTGGACCGCGAGGCGGCGCGGGAACTGCTGCAATGCTTCTGGGTGAAGTTCAATAATCAGCCGGCGCCGCCGAAGGTGGGGGTGACGGCGGCGGAGAGCGGCACGTACACCGATTTCTGCAACATCAACACCGGCGGGTTGAAGGCGGACGGGTCGGACGGCGTCAGCGAGGTCACTTACCTGATCCTGGACGTGATCGACGAGATGCGCCTGTTGCAGCCTTCGAGCAACCTGCAATTGAGCCGCAAGAATCCGGACCGGTTCCTGAAACGGGGGCTGGAGATCGTGCGCAAGGGATGGGGGCAGCCCTCGATCTTCAACGCCGATATGGTGGTGGAAGAACTGCTGCGGCAGGGCAAGTCCATCGATGATGCGCGGCAGGGCGGCATCTCGGGCTGCGTGGAAACGGGGGCGTTCGGCCGCGAAGCCTACATTCTCACCGGGTATTTCAACTCGGCCAAGGTGCTGGAGGTGACGCTGAACAACGGGTACGATCCGCGCACCGGCAGGCAGATCGGGCCGCGTACGGGAGATGCGCGCGAGTTCCGCGCGTACCGGGACCTCTTCGCCGCGTATGGCGCGCAGATGCGCCACTTCATCGAGGTCAAGATCCGCGGGAACAACGTGATCGAGCGGCTGTACGCGCGCTCGATGCCGGCGCCGTTTCTTTCGCTCCTGGTGGAGGATTGTATCGCGAAGGGCCGCGACTACAACGATGGCGGAGCGCGCTACAACACGACGTACATCATGGGGACGGCTCCGGCGAGCGTCACCGATTGCCTGAGCGCGCTGCGGCGCCACGTGTTCGAGCGCGGGAGCGTGACGATGGCGGAACTGCTCGACGCGCTGGCGGGTAACTTCGAGGGGCGCGAGAAACTGCGGCTGCAACTCGCGCTGCAAACGCCGAAGTTCGGCAACGACGATGAGGAAGCCGACGGCATCCTGCGGGAAGTCTTCGACCTTTTCTACGATCTGATCAACGGGCGGCCGAATACGCGGGGCGGGTTCTACCGGGTGAACTACCTTTCGACTACGTGCCACGTGTATTTCGGTTCGGTCACGGGCGCGACGCCGGACGGGCGGCGCGCGTGGGAGCCGCTGAGCGACGGCATTTCCCCTGCGCAAGGCGCGGACCGTCTGGGGCCGACGGCGGTGATCCGGTCGGCGGCGCGGCTGGATCACGCGCGCACCGGCGGAACGCTGCTGAACCAGAAGTTCACCCCGCAGGTGGTGGAGGGCGAAGAGGGATTGGATCACCTGGCGCGGCTGGTGCGCACCTATTTCCGGATGGACGGGCACCACATTCAATTCAACGTGGTGACGGCGGAGACGCTGCGCGAGGCTCAGCGGCATCCCGAGCAGCACCGGGACCTGATCGTGCGGGTGGCCGGATACAGCGACTACTTCTGCGACCTGACGCCGGCGCTGCAGAACGAGATCATCGCGC
>JBBIQR010000522.1:0-2599 GCA_037442245.1 Candidatus Solibacter sp.
CCTGCAAAGCGCCCGGCACCACCCGAATCGTCACCGGCGTCTGCGCCACCACCGGAGGCGCGGCGGGCTGCGGCCGTTGCATCACCTTCATGAACAAAGCGCCGCCGATGGCGCTCGCCACCACCAAGATCACGATATGCAGCGGTTTCATCTCGCGTCCCTCGTACACCTTCCTTGACGAACCGCCGCCGCCCCGCGTTTCCGGCGTTTGGCGGGGCAAATGTTAGAATCGGAAAAGCTCCCCCGATGCAGGTGTTTCCCGCCAGTTTTTCGATCGGCCCCGTGACCATCGCTCCGGCGACGGTGCTCGCCCCCATGGCCGGCGTCACCGACACCGTGTTCCGCCGCTTCATCCGCAATCTCGGCGGATGCGGGCTCATCATGACCGAGTTCACCAGCTCGCACGGCGTCCGCGCCGCCATGGGCGCCCGCAAGCCGACCAAAACCCTGAAGCGCTACCTCGCCTTCGATCCCGAGGAACACCCCATCAGCGCCCAACTCTTCGGCGCCGATCCCGAGGTCATGGCCGATGCCGCGCGCGTCTGCCAGGACCTGGGCTTCGACATCCTCGACATCAACTTCGGCTGCCCCGTGAACAAGGTGGTCAAGTGCAACGGCGGCAGCGGACTGCTGCGCGACCTGCCGCTCGTGGAACGCCTGCTGCGCACCGTCCGCGGCGCCATCTCGATCCCCTTCACCATGAAGTACCGCGCCGGATGGAACGACCGGGAACTGGTGGCCGTCCGCATGGCGCAACTCGCCGAGGATTGCGGCCTGCAGGCCATCGCGCTGCACCCGCGCACCCGCGAACAGGGCTACAGCGGACGCGCCGATTGGAGCCGCATCGCCGAGGTCAAGGCCGCGGTCCGGATTCCCGTGATCGGCAACGGCGACATTGTCACCCCCGAGGACGCCGTCCGCATGGCGCGCGAAACCGGGTGCGATGCGGTCATGGTCGGCCGCACCGCCAGCGCCAACCCGTGGATCTTCCGCCAGATCCAGCAGTACCTCGCCACCGGACGCTACGACGAAGCCTCGCAGGAGGATCGCTACCGCATGATGCGCACCTATTACGCCATGCTGGCGGAACGCGACGAGGAAGATACCGTCGGCAAGATGAAGCAGTTCGCCACCTACTTCACCCACGGCGTGCGCGGCGGAGCGCAGTTGCGCGCCTCCATCTACCATGCCAGGGAATCCGCCGCGATCCTCGACCTGGTGGACGCCTTCTTCCATTCCGAACCGGTGCCGGTGCATTGAAAAAGGTGCAGCTCATCACCGACGGCGCCTGCCTCGGCAATCCCGGTCCCGGCGGCTGGGCGGCCATCCTCCGCTACGGTCCCCACAAAAAGGAAATGTGGGGATCGGAGCCGCACACCACCAACAACCGGATGGAGATCACCGCCGCTCTCGAAGGACTCCGCATGCTCAAGGTCCCCTGCGAAGTCCAGGTGGTCACCGATTCGGAGTACCTCAAGAACGGCATCACCACCTGGATCAAGAGCTGGAAGCGCAAGGGCTGGGTGACCGCCGCCAAGAAGCCCGTGGTGAACCAGGACCTGTGGAAGGCGCTGGACCAGGAAGTGGAGCGCCACCAGGCCACCTGGGTGTGGACCAAGGGTCACGCGGACCACGAAGACAACAACCGCTGCGATGAACTGGCCACCCGCGCCGCGCGCGAGCAGAATTCCAGCCGCTAGAGCCGCGCCCGACGCGGTCCCCGTCCCGTTTTCTGGTATAAAAACTACCATGACCAATCGACGCGACATGCTCAGATGGGCCGCCGGCGCGAACGCGCTGGCACTCTTCGCCGGTACCGGGACGCTGCCGGCTGCGGTGGTGGACGAAAAGGCCGCCAAACTCACGCGCGACACCTTCGGCGACACGCGCATTTACTTCGAGGGCTCGACCGGACAGGTGAAATCGATGGTCGCCGGCAGCCTCCGGCTGAAGCCCGGCATGGCCCCCCATCCGCCGCACCAGCACCCCGAGGAGGAATTCATGGTGATCACCGAGGGCTCAGGCGAAATCACCATCGCCGGGCAGGTCACCAAGGTCGCCGCCGGCAGCATGATGTACTGCGGCGCCGGCAAACTGCACGGCATCCTCAACACCGGCAAAACGCCCCTGCTCTTCTACTTCTATAAGTGGCAGGCGTAAGCGGAAGGCGGCGGCATCTCCCGGCTACTGCGCCTGGGCGGGGCCGGTCCGCTGCGCCAGCATCCTCCGGAGCGTCCGCACCTGTTCCTGCGTGAAGACGAGCCGCCGCTGTGTCATCGCGCGGAAATCGCCGCTGGTCCAAACCGCCCGCATGAGCCCGTCGGTGTGCCGCGCGGAGTGGAAAATCAGGTGCGCCAGTTCGTGCGCCATGGCGCTGCCCAACAGAGCACAGTCCTGGCATTGCGGATCCTTCTGCGAAACCGCCTCGATCCTCGGGTAGACCACCGCGGCATGGTTGGATTCGCCCTGCAGCACGGCAAATCCCATGGCGGTTGCGGAGGTCTCGGGCGGACAGTCCGGGTTGATCGAGAGCACGAACAGCGCCGGATCGTCGGGCTGCCGACACACCTGCTCTCCAGCACGGACACGCTCCAGCGGC
>JBBIQR010000523.1:0-2590 GCA_037442245.1 Candidatus Solibacter sp.
GGCGCGCAGTCTCCCGCCGGTGCCGTGATTTCCCTGCAGTAGCCCGATCGGTGTGCTTCCGCCAGAACACTCGACCCCTCTCTCAAGAGCCGGGGTCCCTTCCTGCGAGTCGGGCGTGATACTCAAGTCAACAGGGCCGCGACATAGCTTCTCAACCTAACTACCATTCCAATCGGAATGTGATAGGATGCCCGTCGATATGCGGACATGGGAGAGGGCGGCGCTGGCCGCCGTGTTGATCCCCTGGAGTTCCGGGTGGGCCGGTGCACGCATCTGCGCCGGACGTTTCGGTCGATCGGCGCTGACCGGCGGTCGCGCCGCAGCATCTGCCTGGTGCTTGTTGCCTGGGTTCGGGCAAACCGGCGTCCACCACCGTCAATCGTCCCCGGACTCCCCGCTCCCTCACCGCCGCGGCCGCACAAAGCCCCCGATCAGCCACAGGTTCCGCACCTGCCGGTACCCCAGGTTCTCCGGAATCGCCGTCAGAAACAGCCGCGTCAGATACCGCGGCTCGTGCGCCCCAGGCTCGGCCCTCTCGCGCAGCACCACCGCCGCCGTCGAGAGCACCACGCCCGTGCCCGCGCTCGCCAGCGCCACCACCCCGGCCAGCGCCGGCGTCACCCAACCCAGCGCCAGACCAGCCCCCGCGCCCACCAGCGCCAGCGTTTCCACCGCCGGACGCGCCACCCGCACCAGGAACAATGCCGCAAACCGCCCGGAACGCGTGATCCGGTATCTCATCCCCGCCGACAGTTGCCCCTGGTCGTAGCGCACCTGCTCGCGCACGTCCCCCAACGTGGCCGGAGCCTTCGTCCAACTCACCGGCGCCGGCAGAAACCGGATCTGCTGCTTGCCGCCGTGCAATTCCAGGAACAGTTCCAACAACCCGTGCCGGAACCCGCCCGCCGCGATTGCGCTCTCCCGCTTCAGCAGCAGGCAGCACCCCGGCATCGGCACCAGCTTGCCCCACCGTGCGAACGCCGCGCCCCGCACCAGCCACCGCCGCAGTGTCTCCAGCGCCCCGATCCGCCCCGCGAAGCCTTCCGCCGCCGCCGGCGCCGCCACCCCGCACACCGCCGCCGTATCGTCCCAATTCTCCAGCAGCGGCCGGATCAGCCACAGCAGCCACTCCGCGATGAACTCCGCCCGCGGGTCCACCAGCCCCAGCACCGGATATTGCGCCGCGTTGATCGCCGCGTTGTACCCTTCCGCTTCCGCCCCGGCTTCCGTCTCCACCACCAGCACCTTCAGCGGCTCCCGCGAAACGTACCAGCCGCGCACCGCCCGCGCCGGCAGCGCCTCGCCCGGCGTCCGTTCCGTCGCCACCAGCCGCAACTCGTCGATCCACTGCTGCCGCGCCCGCTCCGAGGGGCCGTTCAACACCAGCACCACCTCGTGCCTGCCGTAGTGCAGGTTGATCAGCCGCCGCGCCAGTGAACGCGCTTCCTCCGTCGCCTCCCCCGCCACCATCAGCACCGACACGCCCGGCGTCAGCGGCGACTTCAACAGCACGCTCAAATACCCGCTCGACGCCGACCGCAGCAGCCGCCGCACCTCGCTTGCGCCCTTCCATAGCCCGATCAGCGCCGCCACCCCGAGCACCACCAGGAAGCCCGCCGCCGCCGCCAGCGCCACGTTCAGGATTGTCTCCGGAGGCGCCATCACGCTCCTCCCCCGCTCCGCCCCAGGATCTCCCGCGCCGCCCGCCCCGCCGCGTCCGTTCCCGCCGCCGCCTCGCGCAACACCCTCGGCCCATCCGGCGGAATGTTCCCTAGCGCCGCCGCCGCCAGGCGCGCGCCTTCGATCTTCTCCTGCCGCAGGCACGCCGCCAGAAGCGCGACCGTCTCTTCCAGCTTCAGCCGTCCCGCCGCCGCGATCGCCAGGTGCCGCACTTCTTCATCGCCGTCGTTCAGCGACTGCGCAATCGCCGCCCGGCTCTCCGGGTCCGGCGCCGCCAGCGGCGCCAGCTTCAGCGCCAACAGCCGCACTCCCCGGTCGCGATGATCCAGAAACCGCCGCAGTTGCTCCACCGGAATCACCCGCTCCCACGCCGTCAGAATCTCCAGCGTCCCCCGCACATACTCGGTCTGCCCCGACCCCAGGATCTCCGGCACCGCCCCGCCGCACAGCACCATCGCGTCCTTGCGCAGTTCCTCCGCCAGCACCGCGCGGATGAACCGGTTCGGACCCAGCGCCAGCAGGAACACGTCCTCCACATCCGTCCGCACCCCGGTCTGCGCCAGCCCGCGCGCCGCCGAGAGCCGGATCTCGTAGTCGGCATCCTCGAGCGCGCGGCTCATCGTCTCCCCCGCCACCCGCCGGCACGGCTCGTAGTAGCACACGAACGCCAGCCGCGCCATCGCCCGGCGCCGCCGCATCAGTTCCCCGCGCGCCCCCTCCTCGCACCACTCCCGCACCAGCCCCAGATCCAGCGCCAGCCCGCACAGCCGGTCGCGCGCGCCTCCCCCCACCGTACTCTGGAAACTCAGCAGCGTCTCGATCACTTCCTCGTGCTGCGAATTGAGATACCCGCGGATCACCCGGTCCTCCGGACTCCCCGCCAGAAACCGCACCAGCGCCTGTTGCAGTT
>JBBIQR010000524.1:0-2590 GCA_037442245.1 Candidatus Solibacter sp.
CCTGGGAGCCTCGGCGCGCGTGATGGTGGTGGCGAAGGGCGCGGGCGCACCGATCCAGGTGAGTTGGACGGTAGCGCCGGTTGTAGCGAGGCTGCCATCGGTTTCAAAGGGCGCCCACTCGCGCAGATGAGCGGGGTCGGTCAGCGCCTGCCAGACCTTTTCCGGAGAGTGGCGCAGGTCGCGGGTAAGGATCAGGGTCCACTTGTCTCCGTCTTTTCGTACCTGGGCCCCGCCGGCGGGACCGGGTTCGTACTTTTCGCTGGGGTTCATAGGCTCTCCTGGTTTTGGGGTGAATGGGTTTGCGGCCTTGCGCACGAGGACGGCTTGGATCGCTTCATCGTTTCCTTCGCGGTTTCCTTTTGGCCGGCGCGGGCCGGTCCATGCGGTCGAGGTGGCGTTCGAGGGCGTCCACGTGGGCGGCCCAGAAGCGGCGGAAGGGCGCAAGCCACGCATCCACTTCCCGCAGCGGTTCGGGTTTCAGGCGGTAGAAGCGGCGCTGCGCGTCCACCGTGGATTCGACGAAGCCGGCCTCGCGCAGCACGCGCAGATGCTTGGAGACGGCGGGCTGGGACATATCCAACTCGCGCTCGATCTCGCCGACGGACTGTTCGGAGGCTGCGAGGAGGCTCAGGATGGCGCGGCGGTTCGGCTCCGCGATGATGTCGAACACGGATTCCACGCTCTGAATATACCCCACGGGGCATATACTCGTCAAGGAATATTTAAGGCGGGCGGCGTTTACCCGCCGTTGGCGCGGATCAACTGCTCCGCGTTGCGGATGGCTTCCTCGGTCAGCTTTTGCCCGCTGAGCATCCGCCCGATCTCCCGGGTGCGCGCGGCCCCGTCGAGTTCCTCCAACTCGACCACGGTCCGCCCCTTCGCCTCGCGCTTTTCGACGCGGTAGTGATGATCGGCGAACGACGCCACCTGGGGCAGATGGGTCACGCACAACACCTGGTTGGCCGCGGCCAGTTTCTTCAACCTGCGGCCGACGCCTTCCGCGGCGCCGCCCCCGATGCCGGTATCGACCTCGTCGAAGACCAGGGTTCGCCGTGTCCCCCCGGCCGGACCCGCCACGCACGTCTTCAGGGCCAGCGCGATGCGCGAGATCTCCCCGCCGGACGCCACCTTCTCGAGCGGACGCGGCTCCTCCCCCACGTTGGGCGACACCAGAAACTCCACCTGGTCCGCGCCGCCCGCCGACCACTCCGCCTCCGCCACCGCCACGCGGAACACGGTCCGCTCCATCGCCAGTTGCGCCAGTTCCGCCTCCACCCGCTTTTCGAGCTTGCGCCCCGCCGCGCGGCGCGATTCGCGCAACTCGCCCGCCGCGTTTCCGTAATCCGCCGCCAGCCGCGCCTGCTCCCTGCGCAGCTTCTCCATGCGCTCTCCCGCCGATTCCACTCCGGCGATCTGGCTGCGCACGTCCGCCAGGAACGCCAGGATTTCCGGGATGGTCTCGCCGTACTTCCGCTTGAGCTTGCCGATGGCCGCCAGCCGGTTCTCGACTTCCTCGAGCCGCTGCGGATTCCCTTCCAGTCCGGAAAGATAATCGCGCAGCCCGTACGCCGCCTCCTGTAGCGCCAGGTCCGCGCCCTTCAGATGCTCGCGCAACCCTCCCATGGTGGCGTCGATGCGGCAGAGCTCGTCCACGCGCTTGGCCGCCATCCGCACCAGCGCCGCCGCCGATTCCGGCGAGTCGTATACGGCTTCGTAAGCCGCCGACGCGGCCTCCTGCAGCTTCTGGACGTTCTGGAGCACGCGCCGCTCGTTTTCGAGCGTGGCGTCTTCGCCGTCCGCCAGTCCGGCGCTCTCGATCTCCTTGCGCTGGAAGGTCCACAGGTCGAGCAGCCGCAGCTTCTCCTGCTCGCCGCGCTCGAGTTCCTGCAACCCG
The DNA here is from genome assembly GCA_037442245.1 of Candidatus Solibacter sp. Lineage (GTDB taxonomy): Bacteria > Acidobacteriota > Terriglobia > Bryobacterales > Bryobacteraceae > Solibacter. The sequence goes on from JBBIQR010000524.1 coordinate 1,895, forward strand.
GCCGACACGGCGCGCCATTCCCCGTACAGCCCCGCCACGCGCTCCAGCATCCCGCCGTGCGCCGCGAAGGTGTCGAGGATGTCGCGCTGCGCCTCCGGCGAAAACAGCAGTTGCTGATCGTGCTGCCCGTGGATATCGCCGAGCGCCGGCGCCAGTTCCTTCAAGACCGAGACCGCCACCGGACGGCTGCCCACGAAGGCGCGCGATTTCCCTCCGGCCAGGATCTCGCGCTCGATGAGCAGTTCGTTCTCTTCGATCTCGATGCCGGCCGGCTCGAGCGCGGACCGCACCGCGGCGGCGTCCCGCACCTCGAAGATGCCCGCCACGCGCGCGCGCGCCGCGCCGGTCCGGACCGTTTCGGCAGACGCCCGCCCGCCCAGCAGCAGCCCGAGCGCGTCCACCACGATCGACTTGCCGCTGCCGGTCTCCCCGGTCAACAGGTTCAGCCCGGAGTGGAAATGCACCCGGATGCGTTCCACCACGGCGTAGTTCTCAACGACCAGCTCCAGCAGCATTCACCGCGATTGTACTCTACGGCGGCGGCCCGCTCTCCGGCGATTCCGTCACGCAATTCATGCAGCGTGCGGTGTGAGGGAGCGCTACCGCCCAGCCGGAATCAAGATTCGCCGGCCACGACGTACAGTGACCCTCACACCGCACGCTGCATGAATTGCGTGACGGAATCGCCGGAGAGCG
>JBBIQR010000525.1:0-1851 GCA_037442245.1 Candidatus Solibacter sp.
GCGGGGCGGGGCGCGCTGGTGCTGACCGAGAGTACGGGGGAGCGCGGTCCGGGGGGCGACGAACCGATCCACAGTTGGAGTCTGGGCGGGGTGATGGGCGGGGGGGCCGGTTCGCCGGGCGCTTCGCAGCGCACCGTGACGCAGGCCAAGATGCAGCAGAGCGGGCAGGACCAACCGATTAAGAAGGTGCTGGATGCGAAGCAGCTTGCCGACGGAAAGGTGGAGAAGCCAGTGGCGGGACTGCTGTATTTTCCCATGGAAAAGCAGAAAGTGAAGGACCTGGAGATGATCTACGGGGCGCGCGAAACGCGGATCTCGATCCGGTTCAAGTGAGGGCGTTCGCAAGCGCCCTATAATTTTTGCAAAGCCTGCCTATAAACACAATCTATTGATTTAATGGCCGCGGGCAGTTGCGATGCCGGCCCGCGGTTCGGGACAATCGAAACACACACCCACGATGAACCCACTACAAGACTTTCTAACCCTCTCCTACGCAGAGCTTGAGGAGTTGAATCTCGCGGCCAAGAAGCAGCGGATGGACCGCGTTCCGATGCATGTGATTCAGGAGGAGCGCCTCAAGTACCTGACGGACGAGAAGCGCATCAAGGCCGTCACGGTCCTGTTCAGCGACCTGGAAGGCCGGCTCCACATGCTCGATTACGACAAGAAATTTCTCGTAAAGAGCTACGACAACCTGACGTTCGACGGATCGTCGATCCGTGGATTCACGGCGCAGCGGGAGAGCGACCTGCGGCTGCACATGGACTGGAGCGCGTTCTACTGGGCGCCGTCGGACTACTTCGGTTCGGGCAAGGTGCTGGTGTTCGGCGAGGTGATCGACAAGGACGGCAGCGCGTACACGGGCGACATCCGCGGGGTGCTGAAGAACTTCGCGCAGGGGCTGCACGAGAAGCAGGGCTACACGCTGAACGCGGCCAACGAAATCGAAGGGTTCCTGTTCAAGGGCGTGGACGCGGAGCGGCACTACCACGAGACCGGCAAGTTCGAGTATGTGAACACGGGCGGCTACTACCACTCGCTGCCGGGCGACGATCTGCGGCAGTTCATCGACCGCACGGCGGAAGTGCAGCGCGCGATGGGCTTCCAGAACGAGAAGGATCACCCGGAAGTTGCGCCCTCGCAGTTCGAGATCAACTATGGCTACGCCGAAGTAGTGGCGGCGGCGGACCAGATCCAGCTTTACAAGTTCATCTGCCGCCAGGTGGCGAACAAGATGGGGATGAGCGCGAGCTTCCTGCCCAAGCCGGTGGTTGGGGTGAACGGCAGCGGGATGCACACCAACGTTTCGGTGAGCAAGAACGGCAAGAACCTGTTCTGGGATCCGAAGGGCGAGGAGAAGCTGAGCAAGTTCGGGTGGCAGTTCCTGGACCGGATTCTGACGCACGGCAACGATATCTGCCTGCTGCTGAACCCGAGCGTGAACGCGTACCGGCGGCTGGATCCGCACTTCGAAGCGCCGAACCAGATCAAGGCGTCTGCGGTGGACCGGGGCTCGATGATCCGCATTCCGATCGGCAACGAGCGGAGTTCGCGGGTGGAGGTCCGGTCGGTTGCGCCGGACTCGAATCCGTACCTGGTGATGCTCTCGGTGTTCAAGACGGGTCTGGAGGGCGAGACCGCCCGCATCAAGAACCTGCGCCAGGCGGAGCGGTACCTGCCGGACAACATCTACGACGCGCTGACGAACTTCAAGGGCGCGGAGTGGACCACGACGCTGCTGGGCGAGGACGTGAAGGGCCGTTATGCGGACCTGAAGCAGGCGTCGGCGGACCGGTGCCCGCGGCTGCTGGGGACGTTCGTCAAAGCGCCGGAAGTGCAGTACCACCACGA
>JBBIQR010000525.1:2004-2576 GCA_037442245.1 Candidatus Solibacter sp.
CCCCCCCCGCCCGGTCCCGCCCGCCGGTCCTCCCTGCGTTTTTCCCTCCTTACCAATCCTCCTCATCGAGTCACCAAGTTTGGCACTGGTCTGCTCTCATTAACACCACGGGGTATGAGTATCCTACGGATCCGGAGGTCCCTCCGGGGGAAGCGCCGAGACCTTAGGGGGCGGTCTTCTTCACCAGCTTGATCTCGAAGAGCTTCGGCCAGAGTTTTCCGGTGACGAAGAGCCGGTCGTGCTGGGCGTCGTAGGCGATGCCGTTGAGCACGTCGACGCCCTGGCTATCGGCTGGGCCGAGGAGACCGGTGAGATCGATCCAACCGGTGACGGCGCCGGTTTTGGGATCGATGCGGGCGATGCGCTCGGTCTGCCAGATGTTGGCGAAGATTTCGCCTTTCACCCATTCGAGCTCGTTGAGGTTGGGGACGGGACGGCCGCCGTCGGTGACGCGGATGACGCCGGTTTCCCGGAGCGTTTCCGGATCCCAGACGCGGATCTCGGGATCGCTGGCTTCGGCGTTGACGTTGCGGGCGCCATCCATATAGATGTGCTTGCCGTCGGTGGTGAAG
>JBBIQR010000526.1:0-2572 GCA_037442245.1 Candidatus Solibacter sp.
GCTCTCGACGATGAAGTCGTTCATCAACTCCGGGTCCTGCGCCAGGGAGGCGGGCGCGGGCGCCGGCGGCACGGCCGCAGCGGCGTGCTCGATGGCGCGTTGCAGCGCGGCGACGCCCTCGCTGAGAACCGCGGCCGGAGCCGCCGCCAGCGGCAGGGCGCGGATCAGCTCTTCGGCGGCCGCCGCGACCGGAGCGGCCTTCTGGCGCGCCGCCGCGTCGCGGATGTTTTCGAGCGCGCTCAGGCAGGCCAGGGCCGCGGCCGGCCCCTCGCAGTCCGCCATGACCAGGCGCAGCGCCAGGTCATCCACTTGTACTTTCAGTTCGGCCAGATGCTCCACGGCTCACCTCGTCCCGTTTCCGGCGGATGGGCCGGCGCCGCCGCGCCGCCGTTTCGCGCCGCCGCGCGCGATTCTGCGGATGCGCGCGAACTCGCGCACGGGCTCCGGCGGCGCTCCCGTCACGGACCCCTCGATTGCCGCGCTCAATGCCAGCAGGCTGGAGAGGAACGAGGCCGCGCCGCGTTCCCCCGGCAAGGCCGCCGCGGGTCTGGGAAAATCTCTGTCTTCCATCACTGAAGTCTCCTCCGGGCAGGCCGCCGGCCCGCCGCCGCTAGCGGATCATCGCACCCAGGTTGTGCAACTCCTGGGTCGAGAGAACCTGATCGATATCCAGCAGGATCTTGACCTTGCCCTTGACCTTGGCCATGCCCAGCAGATAGCGCACCCCGGTCTCCTCGCCGAAGTCCGGAGTGTCTTCGATCTCCTGGCCGGTCAGGTTCAGCACCTCCGACACGCCATCGACCAGGATTCCGATCAGCACCGGGCCCGACTCGCCGGGCACCTGGGTGACGATGATGCAGGTGCGTTGCGTATACTCGGCGGCGGGCAGCCCGAACTTGAGCCGCAAGTCCACTACCGGCACTACCTTGCCCCGCAGATTGATCACGCCCTTGACGTGGTTGGGAGTCTGGGGCACGGCGGTGATCTCCTGCAGCCCCATGATCTCGCGGACCTTGAGGACTTTGATCCCGAACTCTTCCTTGTCGAGTTGAAAGGTCAGGTACTTGCCGGCCCGCGCATCGGCCTGCGCGGGCGCCGCGTTTTCGTTGAGAGTCATCGTTAAGGACATCGGGTTCTCCGTGTTGGTTTTAGACTTCGATGGCGTAGGCGTGGGGCAGGCCTGCGTGCGCATGGCCGCTCCGCTCCTGGGACGCCAGACAGAGTTTGACCGTAAAGATGTCGCCTTCCCAGAGGTAACGGACCGCGATCCACTCCTGCTGGCCCGCGCTCTTGGTCCGGAAATTGCGCCCGTAGACCACGGTCGGGATGCTGAGCCCGAGCGGGCCCAGGTGTTGTTCGAGGTCGGTCTTGACGCTGCCGATGATCATGTTGGTGAGTTCGGCGACCGCGTCGAGCACATCGGCATCGACGGCCGAGGCCTCCACCATGAGCATCTGCGAGCAGATGCGGCAGGCCTGCGAAGGGGAGCAGTTGATGTTGCCGGTTCCGGCCCAGATCCCGGCGATCCCAATGAAAGAGGCGACTCCGTCGTTGGGACCCGCGCTGCCGGTCTCGAGCGAGACCTCGCCTGCCGGCAACTCCTGGCCCATCATGGTGGAAAAGACGTTGGCCGTGGCGGCGCACATCGAATCGGTAATCAGCTTTTCGAGGTTCATAGCGGTAGCACGGGCTCGAGAATACCGGCCAGCTTCTCCTTGATTTGATCGGCCGTGAAGGGCTTCCTTACATACCCGGCCGCGCCCAGCCGGACGGCTTCACTGACCTTCAGTTCTCCCCCCTCGGTGGTAATCATGACCACCGGTACTTTCTGCCATTGCGGGGATCCTTTCAGCGAGGCCAGCAACTGCAGGCCGTCCATCTTCGGCATATTGATATCGGTCAACACCAGATGCACCGGATGCTGTCCGATCACGGAGAGCGCTTCCTGGCCGTCTCCGGCCTCGTGAATCGCGCCGATCGCCAGACCGGTTTGCCTGAGCACACGCTGGAGGATTTTGCGGATCGCCGCGGAATCGTCCACAACCAAGACGTCAGAGTCCATTCGCCTCCTTACATGGATATTCATCGGAGGAAAGCGGAAATCCATTAGAGAGGAAGTGAAAAAACAGCGGGCACGGCCGCAATTTCTAAGGCGATCCGCCGGGCTAAAGCCGGGAAGGGAAAATGCCGATCATGGGGTGGGAGAACCACCGGTGAGCCGACAGCTATCGCAACAGGAAATCGATGCCGTATTCCAGAATATGCAGGACGGCAAGCGCGAGGCGCCGGCGGTCAAGTTCGACTTCCGCCGCCCGGACCGCATTCCGAAATCGCAGGTCCGCGCCATCCACCTGCTGCACGACACCTTCGTCCGCAACCTGGTTTCGAGCCTCTCGGCCTACCTGCGGTCGTACCTGACGGTGAACCTCGTCAGCGTGGAGCAGCTTTCCTATGCCGAGTTTCTCGACGGTCTGCCGTCGCCGACCTGCATTGTGTCGATGGGGCTGAGCCCCTACGACGGCAACGGCGTGCTGGAACTGAATCCTTCGCTGGTGTTTCCCATCATCGAGAT
>JBBIQR010000527.1:0-2568 GCA_037442245.1 Candidatus Solibacter sp.
GCCGTGCATCGTACGGGCGCGAAGATGCTCGGCGAATTGCTGAAGTTCAAGACCCCTCCCGCGGAACTGTGGACACTGCCGTGCGCGTGCGGCCACCAAGCGCGCTACCAGGAGTTACGCTCCAAATCGGTCTTGACGGCGGTCGGTGAGGTCAGTGTCTCGCGGCCGTATTATCTGTGTGCGCACTGCCATTGCGGGCAGTTTCCCGCGGATGTCGAACTGGACATCCAAGACACGGAGTTTTCACCTGGGGTGCGCCGGATGCAAGCCGTCGTCGGCCAGGAGGTCCCCGCTGCCTCGTTCGGTGCTTCTGCCCTTGCGTAGCGTGCTGCCAGAAGGAATGATTGTTCTGATCACACCCCCAAGCAGGACTGTGCCCCGCAACATGTGAAAGCGCCATTCCAACCTGTATCCGGGTGAAGAGTGGTCCCCATCGATAGCTTTGCGGACCTCATCGAGCGCCTCTCGATACAGACCCTTCCGCAAAGCCTGTCGGGCTATATCGAAATGGTTGAATGCCACGGTCTGTACTGGATTCTTGGCGATCTGGACCAACTCTTCCAGCGAATCATTCATCTGCCCGAGTTCTGCGAGTACTTCAGTGAACCCCCAAGTGAAGGTTGAATTCAGGCCTGACAACTCGCGTTGAATGTCCTGCATGTCCCAAGAGAGTTGCGAGAATCCGTCCTGAACGGCATCAGACATGCTTGAAGCGACCGCTTCAACCGCACGGATATTCTCTCGTGCCAAAGCCTCTTGAGAGGCAATTATTGGGAACGCGTCTGGTCTGAAACGGCGGCAGTGATGGCACGCCGGGAGCGATCCTGAGCCGACGTGATATCTGAAGTGAAAGACTTCGCTTGTAGGTATTGCTGATAGGTCAGACCACCCCCGACTACATAGGTTGGCATCTCGGCGTCCTTTGCAATTGATCTGCGGGGCTATTGTTGTTCCCGGTTAACCGTCAGCATACAACGTCCTGTTAACAAATCGTGCGGCGTTCCGACAAGCCCGAACGCGATTGTTATATGCGACCAATTCCTCACTCCCGCCGCAGCGCCACCACCGGATCCACCCGCGTCGCCCGCAGCGCCGGCAGATAGCTCGCCGCCAGCCCCACCGCGCCCAGCAGCAGCGCCGCTCCCCCGAACACCACCGGATCGCCCGTCTTCAGCGCCGGCACCACCGCCGCCGCCACCCGCATCAGCCCGTACGCCCCCACGCTCCCCGCCGCCACTCCCACCGCGATCAGCCCCATCCCCTGCCTCAGCATCACCCCCAGCACGTGCCGCGGCAGCGCCCCCAGCGCGATCCGGATCCCGAACTCCTGCGTCCGCTGGCTCACCGCGAACGCCAGCACGCTGTACAACCCCACCGCCGCCAGCAGCAGCGCCGCCGCCCCCATCACTCCGAGCAGCGCCGCCGCCACCCGCTGCGCGTACAGCGCCGCCCCGATCCATTCCTCGTACGGCACAAACGCGCTCCCCCGCGTCGCCGGATTCACCCCCGCCGCCTCCCGCTCCAGCGCCGCGATCGCGTTGCGCGCCGCTCCCCGCGTCCGCACGAAAAACGCCATCCAGAACTCGCCCCCGCCCGCCTGCCGCTCCGGAGTATAAAAATACGGCGTCGCGCCCTCCGTCAACCGGTGATACTTGGTGTCGCGCACCAGCCCGATCACCGTCATCCACCTTCCGAAAGCCCGCAGCTTCCGCCCCGCCACCGGCCCCTCGCCGAAATACCGCCGCGCGAACGCCTGGTTCACGATCGCCACCGGCGCGCTCCCGCGATCGTCCTGCTCCCGGAAATCGCGCCCCTCCAGCAGCGGAATCCGCAGCACATCGAAGTACCCCGGCGATACATTGCTCTGCCAACTCCGCACCGCCTCACCCGCCGCCGGCACATAGCCCTCCGCCTCGATCTCCGAATCCTGATTGTCCCCGAAGTCCAGCGGGATGAAACTCGAGTAGCTCACTCCCGCCACCCCCGGCACCGCCCGCAGCCGCTCCCCCAGCCGCGTGCAGAACTCCAACCGCTCCGCCCGCGTCCGGCAGAACGTCTCCACGTAGTATTTCGCCGTCAGCACTCCCCGCGGCTCCATCCCCGGCTCCACCGCCCGCACCCGGTAGAACGCCCGCGTGAACAATCCCGTCCCCACCACCGCTACCAGCGCCAGCGCCACCTCCACGATCACCAGCAGCGACCGCGTCCGCCGCGCCCTGTCCTTCAACGCGCCGTTCATCCCCGCCCGGATCGAATGCAGCGCCGGCGCCAGCCCGGTGATCGCCGCCGCTACCACGCACAACCCCACCGTGAACGCCAGCACCCGCCAGTTCAGCCTTAACGTGAACCCGATCGGCAGGTTGGTCGGCGGCATCAGCCACACCAGCGCATCCCCCGCCCACAGCGACAGCATCGTCCCCGCCGCCGCGCCCGCCCCCGCCAGCAGCAGGCTCTCGGTCAACAGTTGCCGCACCAGCCGCGCCGGCCGCGCCCCCATCGCCAGCCGGATCCCAAACTCCTTCTGCCGCGTCGCCCCGCGCGCGAGCTGCAGGTTCGCCACGTTCGCCC
>JBBIQR010000528.1:0-2568 GCA_037442245.1 Candidatus Solibacter sp.
GGCTGTCAGTCAAAGAGAGCTCGCGCACTTCGGCGTTCAGCCACGCGCTCTTGAGCGCCACTGCCAACTGACGCGCCAGGGTGGCGCAGGGGCGCAGGTTGGCGGCGTCAAACGCCATGAAGCCCAGCGCCTCCGACTGAAAAATCAGCGGCACCAGCGCCAAGCTGAACGGCTGACTTTCTGGATACAGCGCGGGCGGCGGGAACTCGCCTCCTCCTCCGGGCCGGACCACGTTGACGCTCCACCGGCCAACCCGCTCCGCGCCGAACGGAAGCGGGATTCTCAGGAACGTCCACGTCCTTCCCGACGCATCCTCCACCCCCGCCATGCCCCCGGTGATCACCGCGCCGCCGGGAGTGGTCACCTCCAGGAACAGCGACGCATCGGTTCGGTCCCAGCCCGCCACGGCCGTGATGGTCTCTTCGCCGCACACGCGGAACGGAACCGCCGTCCCCGATGGTTGGTTGGCCGGCAGGTCGAATTCCGGATCCATCAGGATGCCCGCTTCGAAGATGTTGCCGAACGCGCTCAAGAAGAACTTCTCCAGCGCCAGCCCGCCTCCCGCCCGCATGTACATTCCGCCGTGCGACGTGGCGAGCGACGTCAGCAGCGCGCCATCCAGGCTCGACTCGGCCCCGAACCCGATCGCGTGCACCGTGATGCCGCCGAGCGCGGGATCGACATCCGCCACCATCGGCGGCGTGTTCTCGAGGCCATCCGTCAGCAGCAGAATCGCCCGCGGATTGGCGCCCGGCGCCGGAAACTGCAGGCGCCCCGCATCCAGGCCGCCGCCAATCGTGGTGGCTCCTCCGGGCGCGAGCGTTCCCACGATCCCCGTCGAATAGGGCGCCGGACCAACCAGCGCCAGCTTGGTGGCCGCCGTCACGCCGGCAATGCTGAAGTCCACCGGCGAGCTCGCCGCCGTGCTGAACGACACCAGCCCGGCGCGATTCCCCGTCCCGGCCCGCACCAGTTGCACGAACAGCGATACCGCATCCCGCGCCGCTTCGATCTTCGTCCGGCCCGTGCCGTCGTCCATCGACATGCTGCCCGAGCGATCGAACACCAGCATCACGTCGCGCGTCACCGCCGGCGGTGGAGCCGGAGCGATATCGGCCAGAATGTTCTTGGTCGGGCAGTAGCTCAACGGTGACGATGCGCATTGCCCCCCTCTCGACAGAGTCCCCACGATCCGCCCCGCCGTATCGAACAACCCCGATCCCGAGCTGCCGCCCGAAACGCTGAAATTCGACGGCACCGTGATTCCGGACGAACCGCTCCCGGTCACCGCCGCGAACCCCTCCCCGTGCGGAAGCGAGAGCTTCTTCACCGCTCCGTTCGGATGATGGATGCCGAACACCGGCTCGCTGACACTCGGATAATCGTGCCTCATCTGGATGGCCGGAATCCCCACCGGCGCCTCGGCCAGTTGCAGCAGGCTGTAGTCCAGCGAGGAATCGATGTTCTTGTGCCCCAGCACCGCCTTCACTTTGTAGAAGCGCGGGTTGTACCCGGGCGGACGGCTCCCGTCGCACTGCGTCTGGTAGTCGAACGTAACCGAGCTGCTCAGGGCCTGCTCGGGTGTGTGGCAGTGCCCCGCGGTGAGCACTTTGTCGGAATCCACCAGCGTCACCGAACAGGTGGAAAGCTCCAGGATCCCCGTCGTGTCGCTGGTCTCCACCGTCACGATCATGCCCACGCTGCGCGACACCTGCGCGCGCACGTCGGAGGAAGGAGTCGCGCACGCGGCGTTCTCCCAATTCGGAGGATTCGTGCAATACCAGAACGGATCGTATTGTGGTTCAACATAGGCGGGCGGTTGATAGAACGGATCGCAGTTGGAGAAGCTCGGCTGTGGCTGGCTGGGCTCGCCCAGGTGCCGCTCGCCGCGCCCGTACTGATCCAGTTGCACGCTTCCCAGCGGCAGTCCGGCGGCGACGTAGGTGATCTCGACGCCCGCCGGGAACGCGTAGACGTTCACCGGCCGGGTCCAGAAGGCCGGACCATCGGCCGCTGTGAACACGTCGGTGCCGTAGCCGAGGTTCACCTGCAACCGGTCGCCCGGCAGGAAGTTGAGATTCTGGAAGTGCAGCATCAGCAGCTTCGTCCCCAACGGCGCGGGCGGCGGATTGAAAATAGTCAGGCCCGGCCCGATCGTCAGGGGCGAGCCAAGAACTTGAACGGTTCCGGTAATGTGTGACATCGCAGGTCTCCTTGTGGCTGATGGACTGTGACTATTGCCGCCGGCCCGCGATCTGCTCCACTTGAATGGAGACTCCACAGGACTTCAGGCCGCTGGTGGTATACACTGCCGTCACCGCGATCTCCGCGCTGGCGGTAAGTTCGAGAAAACCGATGGTCAAAGGCATGGGCGATGGCCCCCGCCCTCCGAACAGCAACTCCCCGATGCGGCAGCAGTCGTCCATCGTCGCCGTCAGCGGGGGCAGCGTGATGCGGTCTTCGGCCTGCATCAAGACAATGTTCTGCCCCTTGCGAATCGTGCCCGACTGCACACGCCCAATCGCGATCCGCCCCACGTAGTCGGACCAGTCCAGCGTGGTCACAAGG
>JBBIQR010000529.1:0-2553 GCA_037442245.1 Candidatus Solibacter sp.
ATGTCCCCGGTCCTGACCGGCGCGCGGGCCGCCGTCGCGGCGCGGAGGACGGTCGCGGCGGGCATCCCGCGGACCACCGCCCGGTCGGCGACCGAAGCCCTCGCCGCGCCGGTCCGGGCGGTCGTCGGCGCCGCGGCCTTCGTATTTGGCGTAGCGGTTGGCGGTGGCGGGCTCCTGGGCCCAGGCGGGCAGGAACAGTTTGTCCAGATCAAGGTCCGTTTCCGGATTGTTATTCATAGGTCACGGCAGGCGCGGTGCGCCTCGAAAAACTTGCAGCGTGAGCATGGCCGCGCGGACGGTGGATTGCAAGCGCCCAAGATGGCAAATCGGCGATGGGCGATGGAAGCTCCGGCGGCGTGCCCTCGCGAGAAAACAACGCGACGGCGGCTTGCCAACGCGCGGCCCGCCGGTTTAACTCCCGACATGCCGAAATCATTGTCTTTCCTTCGCGCCCACCTGCCCGAGCGGTTTCCGCTCCCGGGCGTCCTCATCAGTTGGCTCCTCCTGGCCGCCGTCACCGGGCCGCTGCCCCGGGCCGCGGCCGCGGACGAAACGCCGGCGGCGTTGAACGCCGATCCGGCGGGCTGGACGGACCTCATGCCGCCGGCCGATCTGCAAGGCTGGTATCGCGTCACCGTGCCGCCCGGCCACCCGCTGGGCCGGGCACAGTGGCACGTGGACACCGCGCGGAACGTGTTGATCTGCGACGGCGACGGCGGGCATGAGATGCTGCTCACCGAGAAAGAATACGGCGACGCCATCTTCCACTTCGAGTTTTGCTACACGAAAATCGAGGGCAAGACGGGCTACAACAGCGGCGCCTACGTGCGCAATTCCCGCGACGGCGCCATCTGGCATCAGGCGCAGTTCGGCGACGCGAAGGACGGTTACCTTTTCGGCGAAACCCCGGCCACCGACGGCAAAAAGAAATTCTTCAGTCTCCAGAAGCAGGTGACCGACAGGCGCGTGAAACCCGCCGGGGAATGGAACACGTTCGAGGTGACGGCCCGCGGCCGGACCCTGACGCTTTGGGTCAACGGCGCGGTGACGTGCCAGTTTGACGCGTGCGGGCTGGCGAGCGGCCACGTGGGACTGGAGGCCGAGGGCTATCGGATCGAATTCCGCAATCTCAAGCTCAAGGAATTGCGCTAGGTCGGCGGGAGGCTCGGCAATGCACTTCAGGTTCGCGTAAACGGTTAGTCCAGCCCCTCCTTTATTTTACATCGTAGCCGCTACTCGAAAGACCACCCCCGTAAATATCGAGGCCTTCATTAAGGGCTTTTCCGGGTCAACTTCAGGGTCATTTCTGCCGGCGGCGAATCCTGTTGAGTCCGTTCGCGGTTCCACTCGGTTCCGAGCGGGGAGTAGCTCGGATGGCTGGCGTTGAGGAACAGGAAATTCACCTTCCATTCCCCCAAGGCTACGCTGAGGTTCCCGCTCGTGTCGGTGGTTCCCTCGCCAGGCGGCAGCAGACCGAATTCCGACCCGATGCCGTTGCGCACTTTGGCTTCGGGAATTGGGGATCCGGTGTCCGCATCGACGACATGCACCGTCAGCCGAGGGCCCGGGATGTCCCCCTGTCGGGGACCCAACAGCGGGTTCTGTTTGACGAGTGCCGTGGTGTTGGGGTCGTCTTCCCACAGCAGGCCCGTCTCGTAAATCTGGCCGGAATAGGCCACGGTTAGGACCGGTTGGTCGATGTGGGAGCGCAGGATTGGAGTAACCATGCCAAATTTCTGGATTTGCATCAGCTTCCATGCTTTGCACGTGAGCGGAACGCTGCGCCCCTGGTTGAACTCTTCAGGCGCTGGCGCGGCGTTGAACTCGAAGATGTAGGAGGTGTGAATCTTCGGGTCTTCACGCCCGAACAAGACCGACTTGCCGGTGCGTGTTTCTACCGGTGAAATCAGGTCCCCCGCATTCGGGAGATACTGCGGAACTAGGTCGGAAAGCCAATTTGGCAAGTCCCGGTGCTCCTTGTAGTAGGACTGGATGGCCTGGTAGATCCGCTGTAGATGCTGCCGGTCGATTTCCCGTTCCTGCGCCAGCAGCTCCGCACTGGGTGCCGTGGCGCCGGTCTTGACCGTTCCTTCCTCCGCAGGCGGGGAGGCGGCTGTCGCATTGCCGGGCGCGGCGGTTTGTGCATCGGTAAGGGTGAACATCCCCAGCGTGGCGAATATCAAAACCGCGAGCAGAGGCCGGCCGGGCGGGTGTGTATTTTGAGTGATCATCTGCATTCTCCTTTTCATTTGTTTTTTCTCTTCCAGAATGCCGACCAACCCCGGAACGACCGCGGGTCGGGTCAGGCCATTCAGGACTGCCCCCTTTACGGCCGAAAAGCTCCGCAACTTCGCAACCTCGAACCAACATGTGTCGGTTCCCCTTACAGATATATCAGGTTAATCTTGCTTACAATCGCTTGCCCACGCTGTGGATGAAAAAGATTTCAAGATGAGGCGCTAAAATCAATTCAGCGGCTCTGACTTCGACCCGTGCTGGTGCGGCTCTCCGAAGACTGCTGGTCGAGTTAGCACACCCGCCTTCGACTGCCGC
>JBBIQR010000530.1:0-2546 GCA_037442245.1 Candidatus Solibacter sp.
CACTCCGGAAACGGCCGAGTAATCGACTGATTGCGGAACAAGTCTGCCTGCGCCCCAGAAGTAACTTCCGCTCGAAGCGTCTGGTTCGATCTGAAACGATCCGCCGCCGTGTGGAAAGGCTTCCACCAGCTTGGTGGTCATGACGACGTAAGGCGATTCGTCCGCGTTCTCGCCGACGACTTCAACCTTCCACCCGCCGGTTTTCGCGCACAACAACAACGCGGAAGCAAATTGCGAGCTTTCCGCGATACTGACGCGACACGACGATTCTGAATTCCGAATTCTGTATTCCGCATTCCCACAAATCCGCACCGGTAATTTGTCATTCCCCAATTCGGACTCTATTCGATAGCCAAGCTGTCGCAGCGCCTCGAACAAGGCCGCTTGCGGCCGCTCGTGCATCCGCGGCGTGCCGTGCAAGCGATAGACGCCGCTGCCCAGGCAGACCAGCGCCGCCAGGAACCGCGCCGCCGTGCCGGCGTTGCCGACGAACAGTTCGAGCGGATTCGCCGATGTCCCTCCGCGCGGCACCTTGCCGCCCTGCCCATACGCCGTGATCGTCCGGTTGCAGATTTCCTCCGGGTCCGGTGCCACGTTGACCATGAATCCGAGTTCCTGGAGGCGCGCGACCATTACCTGCGTGTCCTCGCTCCAGAGCGCGCCCCGCAGCGTCGTTTCGCCCTCCGCCAGCGCCGCGAGCACCAGCGCCCGGTTCGTGATGCTCTTCGACCCCGGCACGGTGATCTCCGCGCGCACCGGTTTGTCCAGCGGCACGATTTCGATGAGGTCAGGGAGTGGCATCAGCCCGAAGATAGAGGATGGCGGATGGAGAATAGAAGCGGGGAATCAGTCCCGGCGTCACGCGCCCTCCTCGATCTTCGCTCCTTCTCCGCGCGGGCAATCATTCCGACGACGGCGACGCCGTCTGGGCGCCCCAGGCATCGCGCCGCGCTTTCGCCCGTTCCAGAAAACCTTGCACGGCCGCGGCGTCCTGGCGGTCGAGTGCGCGGCCGAATTCCCCAAGCTGCCGGGCGAGCAGCGCCAGTGCGCGCCGCAGGTTCTTCCGGTTGGCCAGCGCGATGTCGCGCCACATCTCCGGCGAGCCGGAGGCGACGCGCGTGGTGTCGCGAAAGCCCGTGGCGCATAGCAGCGGCTGCTCCTTGGGCTGCCGGGCATCGAGCACGCAATTCGCCAGCGCCGCCGCCACGACGTGCGGCAGGTGACTCGACCGGCTCACCAGCGCGTCGTGCAACTCCGGCGCCAGGCGGAGCGTCCGCGCGCCCACCTGCCGCCAGAGTTCCTCCACCGCGCCGAGCGCCGCCCGATCCGTGCCCGGCGCCGGCGTGAGGACGCACACTGCGTTGACAAACAAGTCTGCGCTGGCCGCGGCGACGCCGGTCTTCTCCGATCCCGCCATCGGGTGACTGCCGACGAAATGTGCCCCCGCTTTCGCCACCACCGGCGCCAACGCGCGCACCACGCCGGCCTTGACGCTGCCGACATCGGTGACCATGGCGCCGCGGCGCATCGCCGGCCGCATCTGTTTCACCAGCGCCCGCATCTGGGCGATCGGCGTGCAGAGGACGACCAAGTCCGCGCCGCCGACCGCCTCGGTCAGGTCCAGCGTGGCGGTGTCCACGGCCCCGAGGCGCTCACATTCGGCGACGCTGGCCGAGCGCCGGACGAAACCGACGACCTGCCGGGCGAGCCGCCGTTGGCGGAGCGCCAATCCCAGCGAGCCGCCGAGCAGGCCCACGCCGACCAGGGTCACTTTGTTCCAACGCACGCCGGGATTAAGGAGGAAAAGCGCCGAAGGAAAAAGGCAAAAGCGGGGCGAATGCGGGCGGGCCACCGGCGTTGCCACTAAAAGACGGTGTTAGGGAATGCAGCGCAAGACGTTGGTTTTGAGGGGACTGTGGCGAAAAAATGGGGGAGGACGTTTTTTGCGGACGCACTGGCTTTCTTGGGGTAGCTCTGGGGGCATGAAATCGCTTCTGCCTCCGACCGGCACGACCGCCTTGCTCCGGGAACTTTCCCCGCATGTGCCTGATGCGTTCGTGAACCCATTGCGACCCCGTCCTGTGGGGTGCGGACGGCCCCGACGCTTCAGCCCAGCCCAGTTGTATCGGATCCATCTGCTCGCCCTCCTCACGCCGACGCATTCCTTCAATCTCCTGGTGCAGATGTTGCCCGAACAACGCGACTGGCGCCGCTTTGCCCACCTGCCCAACCAGCGTGCCATTCCGGACGTGTGGATGCTCCACGAGTTTCGCGACCACCTGGGCGTCTCTGGCTTGCGCCACATCAATGAACATCTGGTGGCCCCGCGGCTGCCGGTTCCGTCACCGGAAGCTTGGTCGGTGGCGTTAATCGACGCGACGGACCTGCCCGCGTCGTCTTCCGGGCACAAAAAAAGAGGACCGGCCGCTACTCCGCCCAGCGGGCGGCGCTCGGGGCGCGCCCGCTCAAGACCGGCCAGAGCCGTTTCTGCCTTAAAGGAGTCAGTCCCGAATGGCGGTTAGTTAAGGCCCAAAACGTTTTTGGAG
>JBBIQR010000531.1:0-2541 GCA_037442245.1 Candidatus Solibacter sp.
ATCCCCGCCAATCACAAGTGGATTCGAAACCTGGCCGTGTCGCAGGTGATGGTGGAGGCGCTCGAGGGGATGGACCTGAAGTACCCGAAGCCGGCGGGCGACCTGTCGGAAATCAAGTTCGAGTGACGCCGCGACGGCGTCTGCGATGGGAAGGGGAACCTGCGGGCGGTTCAGTCAGGAACGCCTGAGTTCCGGCCGCGCGCGATGAGCGGCCAGCGCGGGCTCGCCGCCACTCGCCTTCGGGGCACCGCAGTTTGGACAACGTTCCGGACGCCGCGACCAGACGCGGCACCTCGGACACTGGGTATGCGCGAGATCGAGCGGAAGTTCCGCGCGTGCCCTTACCCTGACATTCGACGCCGCCATCCTCAGTGATCATGCCAGAGCCCGAAGCAAAAAACAAGAACAATCTTGAATGTTTGAAACAGGGAGCCGCAGCCCGGTGAGGTCCAAAACTCGTGCCGGGCCGCGGCGCGCCGATCACTTCGCGAGGGTGTAGTTCACGTCGATCTGCGTGATCACCTCCACCGGTTCGCCGTTCAGCAGGGTCGGCCTGTAGACCCACTGCTTCACTGCCTCCACCGAGGGCGGCACCAGCAGCGGATCGCCGCTGATCAACTGCAGATCGAGGATATGGCCGTCCTTGCCGACCACCGCCTGAAGACTGACAATTCCCTGCACTCCCGCCTGCTTGGCTTCGGCGGGGTAAACCGGGGTCACCTTGCTGACCAGATTCAAGGCCTGCTTGTTTCCGCCCACCCGGATTCGCTGCGGATTCGGAGCGATGGTTCCCGCCGGAGTCAGGCCGGACATACCCGCGAGTATGATGTGAGCTGACGCTTTGTCGTCCTTAATCGAGCCGTAAACCCGAATATGGCTGTCGATCGCCTGCAGCGATCGCTCGATCTCCGGGAATTTGTCGTACCCGATGAGGTCGCCGGTGCGCACGGGCATCGCCTGCTCGACCTTGTCGCGCAGAGCTTGCGGCAGAAGGCTGGTATCGATCCGGTCGAGCGTGAAGGTCTTTCCTCCACCCTGCCGGTGCGCCGCCGGGGTGTCGGCAACCGGCCCCGGGGGAGTGAATCGCACCGCCACCTCGATGGCCGGCGGGAGGTTCTGCGCATCATTGACAAAGTGCCAGCTCAGCACGGACCGCAGCACCGCGCCCCGCAGTTCGTCGGGACCGCTGACGATCCGGGCATCGGTCACCTCGCCCTGCGCGTTCACGCTGAGGCTGGCCACCACCTCGCCCGAGACGCCCTTTCTGCGGGCCTCCGCGGGATAGGCCACTGCGTCCCGGTGCAGCAATCTGAAGGCGCCGGTGCTCACCGCGACACCATCGGCGTCTTTCACTTCCTGAGGGGCCGCGTGTAATGGGATTTGCCATGCCAGGACGCCGGCCGCTATGGGCAGCACCGAGAGCACGGCGATCATCGTGAGGGTTAACCTGCTCTTAGACATCGTCGCTCCTTTAACAATCGCCGCCACCCGCTCGCGAAGATGGCGCTTTCTCAGAAATAGCGGCGCCGGCGCGAGGTCCGGCTCGATGCGCGCCGCCGCGATCTTCAACAGCGCTCCTACGTAATCGCCCGCCTGCCGCGTCGATTCCACCACCGCTTCGTCGACGGCCTGTTCCCGCGCCAGTTGCACCCGGTTCAACAGGAACCAGATCGCCGGGTGAAACCATAGCACCGCGCGAACAACCTCCTCGGCCAGCGTCCACAGCCAATCCCTGCGCCGTACGTGCAGCAGCTCGTGAATGGCAATCGATTCCTGCTCGGATTCGCGAAGATCGTAGAATCCGGGCGGAACGAGTATCACGGGATTCCGGAAACCGAACGTCACCGGTCCCGTGATATCTTCTGAGCACAGGAAACCCGCGCTCACCAAGGTCGAGGCGGCCGCGCGCTCGACGGACGCAAGCCGCGGCACAGGTTCGGCGCTCCGGCGCAGCCGTCGGAGTTTCAGCATCCCGAAGCCGAGCAATACCAATCGGACCGCCGTGCCGGCGCCCAGCAACACGAGCGCGGTCCCGGCCCAGCCGAGACGCCAGGAAAACGCCCATCCGCGCGCGCTGTCGCCGTCGAGCAGCACGAATCCGCCGGTCGAAAACGTCACTCTGGCGGCGGCTTCCATCGGCGGCTGGTACCAGGGTTCGACGGCCGGCAGGAGCACGCAGCACGCCAGCACGGCGTACCAGAACGCCAGTTGCGCTCTCGGAGCCCGCAGCCCGAACGCCCACACGGCCAGCGCCGCTACCAGGCTCAGGATCGCCATCTGAAGGCTGTACAGCCCAAGGTTATACAGAGAAAGTTCGGACGTCATTTGGCCCTCCTGGCAAGCCGGGCGATCTCGGTCAGTTCCTTCTCGGTCAGCCCTTTTTCCTCCACCAGATGCACCAGCAGCGGTTCCGCCGAACCGTTGAACACGCGGTTCACAAAATCGCGGACCATCCCACGGATGACGCTCTGCTTAGGCTCGGACGGGCGATAGACATACGCCCGGTCCTCCTGCGTCTTCTTGAGGTAACCCTTGGTTTCG
>JBBIQR010000532.1:0-1248 GCA_037442245.1 Candidatus Solibacter sp.
ATGCGGACGTAGTATTCCAATGGATACTTGTCGCGCTTCGGGTCGTCGATGTCGCCGGTATAGCAGATCGCGGCCTCGCACACCTTCTTCGTGCGCCGCACGGCATCCATGGCGACCCTCATGTTTGGCAGCCAGTTCAACGAGTCGAAGATGCGGAAGATGTCGATGCCTTCCGTCGCCGCGACAGCGACGAACCGCCGCACGGCGTTGTCGGGATAGGCCGTGTAGCCGACGGCGTTGGAGGCCCGCAGCAGCATCTGAAAGCAGATGTTGGGAATGAGTTCGCGCAGCTTCTGAAGGCGCACCCACGGATCTTCCAGGAGAAAGCGCATGGAGACGTCGAAGGTCGCTCCGCCCCACATCTCCAGGCTGTAGAGTCCACTCAGATGGTGTGCGACGAAGCCGGCGATGCGCGTCATGTCCCAGGTCCGCATGCGCGTCGCCATCAGGGATTGATGCGCGTCCCGGAACGTGGTGTCGGTGAGCAGCAGGCGCTTCTGTTTCAGCGTCCACTGAGCGAAGCCGTCCGGGCCAAGATCGTCGAGCAACTGGCGCGTGCCCGCGGGCGGCTCCGCGCTTTCATGCGGAGGCGCCTTCGGCTCGCGTATCGGCGCGGGCGCGGCGCGGCCCGCCATCTCCGGATTGCCGTTGACCAGGACTTCGCCGAGATAGCTCAGCATGCGCGTCGCGCGGTCCTGCTTCGCCTTGAACCGGAACAACTCAGGCGACGTTTCGATGAAGCGCGTGGTCACCTGGCCCGCGCGGAAGGCCGGATGATCGACCACGTTTTCGAGAAACGGGATGTTGGTCTTGACGCCGCGGATGCGGAACTCGCGCAGGCAGCGGTCCATCCGCTGGCAGGCCTGCTCCATGCTGTTGCCGCGGGCCGTGACCTTGACGAGCAGCGAGTCGTAGTAGGGCGTGATGACCGCGCCGCCGTAGGCCGAAGCACCGTCCAGACGAATGCCGAAGCCGGCGGGTGAACGGTAGGTCTGGATCTTGCCGTAGTCCGGCACGAAGCCGTTCGAAGGGTCCTCGGTGGTCACGCGGCATTGCAGGGCCGCGCCGCGAACCTCGATCTGACCCTGCGGCGGAATCGCCATCTCAGGGCCATGGAGTTCGAAGCCCTGGGCGACCTGTATCTGGGCCCGGACAATGTCGATGCCGGTCACTTCTTCGGTGACGGTGTGTTCCACCTGAACGCGCGGGTTGACCTCAATAAAGAACCATTCGCCGCTGTCCACGTCC
>JBBIQR010000532.1:1258-2523 GCA_037442245.1 Candidatus Solibacter sp.
AGGTGTCCGTAGGCGTGCCGGTTTCAGGATCAATGCCGGCGCTGACATAGCCCGCCGCGCGGGCGATCGCAACGGCGGCATCGCACAGCGCCGTGCGGATTTCAGCGGCGAGCCCGATGGCGGGCGCAACTTCGACGACCTTCTGATGCCGGCGCTGCACGCTGCAATCGCGCTCCCACAGGTGAACCAGATGGCCGTGGGCGTCGGCCAGAACCTGGACCTCGACGTGGCGCGCGCGGGAGATGTAGCGTTCCAGAAAAACGGCGCCATTGCCGAAAGCGGCCTGCGCCTCCGCACTCGCCTCCTGAAAGCGGGCGGCGAATTCCTCGTGCTTGGCGACGATGCGCATCCCGCGGCCGCCGCCACCGAAAGCCGCCTTCAGGATCAGGGGAAATCCGATGCGCTGCGCCTCTGCTTCCGCTTGTTCCAAGGACGCCGCGGGATGTTCCGTACCAGGCAGGACGCTGACTCCCGCCTGCAGCGCCAGGCGGCGCGCGGCGGTCTTGTCACCCAGTTTTTCCAGGATTCCGGCGTCCGGTCCGACAAACGCGATGCCCGCTTGCGCGCAAGCGCGCGGCAAGGCGGGATTCTCGCTGAGGAAGCCGTAGCCGGGATGGATCAGGTCCACGCCCTTCTCGCGGGCCAGTGCGACAATGCCATCGACATCCAGATAGGCCTGGACCGGGCCGAGCCCCGCTCCGACCAGGTAGGCCTCGTCGGCCTTGAAGCGGTGAAGGCTGAGGCGGTCCTCCTGGCTGTAAATCGCCACGGTTTTGAGCCCCAGTTCGTTGGCCGCGCGAAAAATCCGGATGGCAATCTCGCCCCGGTTGAGTGCCAGCAACTTCTGCATCGTGAGTATAAAGGTAGCACGCGATTTTCCGGGAACGGGAGGTGGAACAATAGCGTATTACCTTGCTGAACAGAGGTGAATATGCGCAGATCCACACCATTCGCTCTCATTTTTCTGCCCCTCGTTCTCGCCGCCGGCGGGTGCGAGTTCGAGGGAGCGGACTGGGGTAATTCGAACCGGTACCGTGAAGATTTCTCGTACGACTACAAGCTGGCGCCGGGAGGCCGGCTGGAGGTGGAGAGTTTTAACGGCTCCATAGAGGTGGTTGGCTGGGACAGCGATGCCGTTCAAGTGCGCGGCACCAAGTCCGCGTCGCGGCAGGAGACCATCCGGGAGCTCAGCATCGACGCCAAGGGCGACAACGGTGAGGTGCGTCTGCGCGCCGTGCGGCCCACGCCCAGCTGCAACTGTGGCG
>JBBIQR010000533.1:0-2501 GCA_037442245.1 Candidatus Solibacter sp.
CGCGCATCAAGGGCACGGGACTGGGGCTGTTCATCGTGCGCAGCGTGGCCAAGCGGCACGGCGGGCGGGCGTGGGCGGAGAGCGAGGGAGCGGGACGGGGAAGTACGTTCGTGATCGAACTGCCGGTGGCCCAATGAACCGCATCCTGGTGGTGGAAGACGAAGCGCACCTGGCCGAAGGATTGCGCTTCAACCTGGAGGCGGAAGGGTACGAGGTGGAGGTGGTGGATACGGGCGAAGCCGCGCTGGCTCTGTTCGAGCCGGGGACGGCTCCCTTCGACGTGCTGATCCTGGACGTGATGCTGCCGGGGATCGACGGGTTCGAAGCGATCCGCCGGCTGCGGCGGATGGGGCAGTTCATCCCGGCACTGATGCTGACGGCGCGCGGACATGCCGACGATGTACTGAAGGGATTCGATGCGGGCGCGGACGATTACCTGCCGAAGCCCTTCGAACTGGCGATCCTGTTCGCGCGGATTCACGGGCTGCTGCGGCGGCGGGCGTGGATTGCGGCGAGCGTGCGGCAGCCTCCGGCGCCGACGCCGCAGCCGCGCGAGGTCTTCGAGTTCGCCGGCGGGAAAATTCATTTCGACCGCCAGGAACTGCACGTTGGCGAGAAGGTGTTTCCGCTGACCCTGATGGAGGCCAACCTGCTGCGCTACCTGGTGGCGCGCGAGGATACGCCTGTGTCGCGCAAGGCGATGCTCGAGGAGGTCTGGGGACTGCACGAGGATACGGACACGCGCGCGATCGATAACTTCATCGTGCGGCTGCGGCGCTATATCGAGCCGGAGCCGGCCAAGCCGCGCCACCTGGTGACGGTGCGCGGCGTGGGCTACCGGTTCGTGGCGCATCCGGAGGAGAAGTGAAGCGGGCGCTGGCGGCGTGGGCGGCGTTGCTGGTTGCCGCGGCGTGGCTGGCGGCGCAATCCGGGGGCGCGGTGCGGTTCGTCATCGTGGGGGACCGGACAGGCGAGACGCAGGGGGACGCGTGGCAGCGGGTGTGGAAGGAGATCGGCGGCGCGCGCCCGCAGTTTGCGATTTCGGTGGGCGATGTGATTCAGGGGACGGACGACGGCGCGGCGGAACCGCAGTGGCGCGAGGCGCTCGCGACGCTGGCGCCCTACCGCGGCATTCCGATTTACTTCACGCCGGGAAATCACGACGTGTGGAGCGCGAAATCGGCGGAACTGTGGACGCGCCACACCGGGCGGCAACTACACTACGGCTTCGACGCCGGCGGAGCGCACTTCACGGTGCTGGACAACAGCCGCGCGGACGGGCTTGCGGCGGAGGAGATGGCGTTTCTGGCCGGCGACCTGGCGGCGCACGCATCGGCGGAGGAGAAGTTCGTGGTCATGCACCGCCCGTCTTGGATTCTGGACGCGGCGCTGGGAAACACCGGCGCGCCCTTGCAGCGGCTGGCGCGGCGGTATCGAGTGGGGTGGATCGTCGCCGGGCACGTCCACCAATTGATTCACGCGGAGGTGGAGGGCGTGACCTACTTCGCGGCGCCGAGCGCGGGCGGCCACCTGCGGCTGAGCGGGAAGTACGAAGACGGGTGGTTCTTCGGCTGGACGCTGGTCGAGGCAGCGGGCGGGAAGGCCCACTTTACCGTTCACGAATTGGGCGGGCGCACGACTTCGCTGGCCCAATGGGGTCTCTCGGGATTACGCTAGGTACGCTACACTTCTTACGTACGCCAGATGCATGCCCCCGGTAAGAAACCGACGCAGGGCGCCTCCAGCGAGGTGGTGCGGGATATCAACCGGCGGCTGGTATTGCACCTGATCCGGCGGAGACAACCGATCTCGCGGGCGGACCTGGCGCGGGTCTCGGGGTTGCAGCGCAGCACGATCTCGCTGATCGTGGAGCAACTGATCGAGGAGAACTGGGTGATCGAAGGCCCGACCGGGCGGTTGCCGCGCGGGCGGCGTCCGACGTTTCTGCGGCTGAACGACGAGCGGGTGATCATCGGGGTGGACGTGCGTCCGACTCTGACGACGGTGGCGCTGGCGGACGCCAACGGGCGGTTCATCTCGCAGGAGGCGATGGAGACGCCGCGCGATCCGCAGGTGGGGATCGAGGCGCTGCTGCGCGCCATCGGGCGGATGGTGGAGGCGTCGCGGGGGAAGAAGATCGAAGGGGTGGGAATCAGCCTGCCGGGGCGCTTCGATCAAGCGCAGGACCGGCTGGTATTCGCGCCGAATCTGAAGTGGCAGGATCTGGACCTGCGCAATCCGGTGGCGGAGGCGACGGGTCTGGAGGTGGAACTGGAGAACGCGGCGAACGCGTGCGTGCTGGCGGCGGTGTGGTTCGAACGGGCGGAGAGCGTGAAGAACCTGGTGGTGATCACGGTATCGGAGGGGATCGGGACGGGCGTGCTGGCCAACGGGCAACTGGTGCAGGGCCTGCACGGGATGGCGGGGGAGTTCGGGCACGTGCCGCTGGACCCGAATGGTCCGCCGTGCGGGTGCGGGGGGCGCGGGTGCTGGGAGGTGTT
>JBBIQR010000534.1:0-2500 GCA_037442245.1 Candidatus Solibacter sp.
GTCGCCGATGAAACGGAAGAAACCACACGGTCATCACACTAGTTGTGGCCCTGGAGCCACTGGGTGTCGTTGAGCTTCCATCCGCCGCCGAGGGCTTTGTAGAGGCGGACCATGGCGAGGTGGCGGTCGCGCCTGGTGAGGGAGAGCGAGATCTGCGCGGGGAAGAGGAGTTGCTGCGCTTCGAGGACTTCGTAGTAGCTGGCTAGACCGCCGCGGTAGCGCTTATCGGCGATGGTGGTGGCGTCGCTCAAGGCGGTGACCTGCCGCCGCTGCTGCTCTTCGCGTTCGGTGAGTTTTTGCTCGGCCACGAGCGCGTCGGAGACCTCCTGGAAGGCGCGCAGGGCGCCCTGCACATACTGCGCTTTGGCTTGTTCGAAGACGGCCACGGCGGCCTGGTATTCGCCCTTCAACTGTCCGCCGGTGTAGAGAGGTCCGGCTCCGAAACCGGCCAGCACCGCGATTTGGGAAGAGCCGCTGGTGATGGCGTCGAGGGCGGGACTGACGCGGCCGAGGAGGGTGGTCAGGCCGATGCGGGGGAAGGCGTAGGCTTTGGCGACTCCGATGCGGGCGGAGGCGGAGGCGAGAAACTGCTCGGTCTGGATCAGGTCCGGGCGGCGTTCGAGGAGGGAGGAGGGCAGACCGGCGGGAATGGCGGGCGGGATCTGGACGCTGTCCCGGGCGGGTTCGCGCTGGATGGGCCCCGGACTCCGTGCGAGGAGCACGCAGATTTCATGTTCCTTTTCGGAGATCTGGCGCTCGATGTCGGCCACATTGGCGTTGGCATCGGCGAGGGCGGATTCGGCGCGCGCCACGGCGAGGCGGGATGTGATGCCGGCGTGGAAGCGGCGGTTGAAAAGAGCGTAAGTGGATTGAAAGGCGCTGGCGCTGCTGCGCGCGATGGCCAGGCGCCGGTCAAGTTCCTGCAATTCGAAGTAGGCCTGGGACACGGCGCTGGCGAGAGAGAGCATGACTCCGCGGCGGCCGGCTTCACTGGCGAGGAGTTCGGCCAGGGCGGCCTGATTCGACCGGCGGATGCGGCCCCAGATGTCGAACTCCCAGGCGGCGGAGAGGCCGCCGAGGAAGAGGTTTTGCGACTTGTTGTCGGCGGGCGGGAGGGTGAGATCGGGGTTCGATTTGTAGATGCCGCGGTCGCGCTGCATGCCGGCCTCGTAACCGGCGCGGGGGTAGTATTCGGAGCGGGCGATTTCGGCGAGGCTGCGGGATTCGTCGACGCGGGCGATGGCGGTCTTGAGATCGTTGTTGGCGGCGAGAGCTTCCTTGATGAGCGAGATCAGGACGGGGTCGGGGAAGGCTTCCCACCAGCTCAGGTCCGCCAGCGACTCCGCGGACGGGACGGGCTGGCCGCGAAACGCGGGAGGGGCGGCGACCGGGGGCCGGCGGTAGTTCGGGCCCATGGTGCAGCCGGCGAGGATGCCGCCCATCGCCACGCAAAGCCAGGCGGGCGCCCTCATGACCGCTGCCTCCAGGCCTGATATTTCTTTCGCGTGGCTTCGACGAAGAAGAACGTCACGGGCACGATGAAGACGGCGATGAGGGTGGCGGCGAGCATGCCGCCGATGACGGTCGTGCCGAGGACCTGCCGCGCGACGGCGCCCGCGCCGGTGGCGATGGCGAGCGGCACCGTACCCAGGATGAACGCGAAGGCGGTCATCAGGATGGGCCGCAGGCGCAAGCGCGCTCCCGCGAGCGCCGCCTCGGCGAGCGGGGTACCCTTCAAGTACTCGGCGCGGGCGAACTCGACGATCAGGATGGCGTTTTTCGCCGCGAGGCCGATCAGCATGACGAGGCCGATCTGCGCGTACACGTTATTTTCGAAGCTGCGCGCCCATAGCGCGACGAAGGCGCCCATCACGGCGATGGGGGTGCCCAGGAGGACGCTGAACGGGAGCGCCCAGTTTTCGTACTGCGCCGCCAGAATCAGGAACACGACGAGCAGGGAGAGACCGAACACGGCCGCCGCGCTGACCTCCTGCTGCGCTTTCTTCTGCTGATAGGAGAGCGCGTTCCAGTCGTACCCCATGTCGTTGGGCAGCGTGTTGCGGGCGACTTCTTCGAGCGCGTTCATGGCCTGCACGGTGCTGTAGCCGGGGGCGGGCGTGCCGGTGATCTCGACCGAGCGGTATTCGTTGAAGCGCGAGGTGAACTCGGGACCTTCGCGGGTATCGAGCGAGACCACCGAGGAGAGGGGCACCATTTCGCCGCGCGCGTTGCGCACGTAGAAGTTCATGACGTCCTGCGCGTTGGTGCGGTAGCCGGCTTCGGCGGCGATATAGACCTGCCACGCGCGTCCGAAGCGGTTGAAGTAGTTGACGAAGAGCGAGCCCATGAAGGCGCGCAGGGTGCGGTAGATATCCTGCAGCTCGATGCCCTGCTTGAGCGCCTTGTCGCGGTCGACGTTGACCCGCACCTGGGGGACGTGAGCGTTCAGGGAACTGTTGAGCCGCCGCAACTCGGGGCGCTTCTGCGCCGCCTCCATGAA
>JBBIQR010000535.1:0-2496 GCA_037442245.1 Candidatus Solibacter sp.
ATGACGATGGTGTTGAACAGCGAGGTGGGAATGAAATAGATGTGCATGTTCACGATGACGCCGGCGAGGATGAAGATGGCGCCGGCGATGGTGAGCAGCCAGCCGAGGGCGCTGCGTCCGTTGAAGAAGAGCATACCGACGCCGAATAACATGGGGAGGAGGGTGATGCCGAAGGTGCCGCCGCCGTAGAAGTTCCAGTAGGAGCCGACGACGGCGACGTGGTTGGTGATGAGGTAGGCGCCGAGACAGGCCATCACGCAGCCCATGAGGAAGTGGCCGAGGCCACCGGGAGTGCCGCCGACGTTGTTTAAGCGGTCCGCCATGAGTGGAGGATAGCAGAGTTCGGCGGGGCGGCGGTCCTACTTCAACTTGCCGAGTTTCCTGCGGATTTCGTCGGCGTTTTTGGCGTCGCTGGCGACTTCGAGGTACTTCCGGTAAGCCGCGCTGGCGGCCTTTTTGTCGTGGAGTTTTTCCTGCGCTTCGCCGAGACGGAGCCAGGCTTCGCCGTCGGCGGAGTTCCACCGGGTGGCTTCCTCATAGCGCCCGGCGGCGGCGCGGTAGCTGCCTTTTTTGAAGTAAAAATCGCCGGTGCGGATTTCCTTCTGCGCCTGGACGGGATTGAAGGCGTAGTCCTGGGTGGCGAGGGACTTGTCTTCCTCGGGCGGAATGGCCTGCTGCTGTTGTTGTGGGGGCTGCTCCCTGCCGTCGCGCCGCTTGGGGTTTGTCCTGCGCGGCCAGCGGCAGCGCGCAGAGCATTGCCAGCAGCGCAATCCAGCGTGACATAATTAAATTATATCGTCCCGCCATGGACCTGCGTGACAAGGTAGCAACGCTTCCGTTCGCGCCCGGAGTGTACTTATACAAGGACGCGGGCGGCAAGGTGATCTACGTGGGCAAGGCGAAAAGCCTGCGGAACCGCGTGCGCAGCTACTTTGGCGAGGACAAGCTGGCGGATGTCAAAACCGGGACGCTGATCGGCGAAGCCGCCGACATCGACTACATCCTGGTGGACAACGAGAAGGAAGCGCTGGCGCTCGAGAACAACCTGATCAAGCAGTACAAGCCGCGCTTCAACATCCTGCTGCGCGACGACAAGACGTATCCGTACATCAAGCTGACCGGGGAGAAGTATCCGCGGGTATACGTGACGCGGCGGCTGAAGAAGGACGGGGCGACGTACTACGGGCCGTATTTTCCGGGGAACCTGGCACACCGGCTGGTGCACTTCATCCACCGCCACTTTCAGGTGCCGAGTTGCAAGGTGGACCTGACGCGGTTCCACCCCAAGCCGTGCCTGCAGTTTCACATCCACCGCTGTCTGGGTCCATGCGTCGAGGGGTTGCCGGCGGAGGGGGCGTATGCCGCCGCGGTGCGCGATGTGCGGCTGTTTCTGGAAGGGCGGCACACCCTCCTGGCGGGCGAACTGCGGGAGCGGATGGAAGGGGCGGCGGCGGATCTGCGGTTCGAAGAGGCGGCGGGGCTGCGCGACCTGATCACCACGGTGGAGGAGATCGAGGAGCGGCAGAAGATGGCGGCGGCGAAGGGCGACGACGTGGACATCTTCGCGGTTTACGCGGAGCCGCCGCTGGTAGCGCTGAACCTGTTTCATCTGCGCAACGGGCAGATCGTGGACCGGCGGGAGATTTTCTGGGAGGACCAGGAGGGGTACGAGGCGGCGCAGTTTTTCTCCTCGCTGCTCAAGCAGCTTTACCTGGACCAGCAGTTCGTTCCGGCGGAGATTCACGTACCGGTGGACTTCGAGGACCGCGAGGCGCTGGAGGAGTTGCTGAGCGAGAAGCGGGGGCGGAAGGTGGAGATCCGCACGCCGCAGCGGGGGCAGAAGAAGCACCTGCTGGACCTGGTGGAGACGAACGCGAAGCACAGCTTCGACGCGCGGTTCCGGGTGCTGAAGCCGTCGTCGAAGGCGATTCAGGAGGCGTTGCAGGATGCGCTGAACCTGGCGGAGGCGCCGGCGCGCATCGAGTGCTTCGACATTTCCCACATCCAGGGGACGGACAAGGTGGCGAGCATGGTGGTGTGGGAAGACGGGCGGATGAAGAAGTCCGACTATCGCAAGTTCATCATCCGGACGGTGGAGGGGAACGACGATTTCGCCAGTATGCGGGAGGTGGTGACGCGGCGCTACGCGCGATTGCAGGAAGAGAAGCGGGCGATGCCGGGGCTGGTGCTGATCGACGGGGGGCTGGGGCAGTTGCACGCGGCGGCGGAGTCGCTGGAGGCGATCGGGCTGGGCGGGCAGCCGCTGGCGTCGATCGCCAAGCGCGAGGAGATCATCTACGTGTACGGGCAGGAGGACGAGCCGGTGGTGCTGGACCGATTCTCGCCGATCCTGCACCTGATCCAGTCGATCCGCGACGAGGCGCACCGTTTCGCCGTCACCTTCCACCGTTCCCGCCGCGCCGCGCGCCAGCTCACCAGCGAACTGGACGGGATCGAAGGCGTGGGAGAGAAGACCGTGCAGAAGCTGCTCAAACA
>JBBIQR010000536.1:0-2495 GCA_037442245.1 Candidatus Solibacter sp.
GCAGGCCCGCTTGAAGGCATCGAGCTGGTCGTAGCGGACGCCGGAGGATTCGTAGCTCAGGGACATGACTCAGTGCCGGATTTCACGCAGCAAGTTCCAAGTGAATTCATGACCTCGGACTACAATCAGCATCCGGCATACGCCGCTCGGCATTCAAGGCGTGTTCCCAGAACGCGAACGTCATCCTGAACGGAGTGAAGGATCCAGTTGGACGGGGCCGAAGCGGCTGGCGATGTCCCGCTGGATGCTTCGCTGTGCTCAGCATGACAGGCCCCTGATACCGGATTGGAAGACAACCACTAATAGCTGCGGCCCTCGTGCTGCTCAAAATAGTTCACGTAGGCCTGGTTCACCACCCGGTAGCCGCCCGGCGTCGGGTACTTGCCCGTGAAATACCAGTCGCCGGTGTGGCCCGGCACCGCGGCGTGCAGGTTCTCCACGGTCTGGTAGATGATCTGGACCGGTCCCTGCCATTCGATTCCCTTCGGATAGACCAGCGCCGCGATCTTGGCCGCGACCTCCGCCGGCGTGAACGGCTCGTAGATCTGCCGCACGTGATTCACGCCGGAGCTGAACGGGTGCTTCGTCGCCTGCAGTTCGTCGCGGCAGGTCCGGTAGAGCTCCTCCAGCAGGTCGGCCCGGCCCCGTTCCTTGAGCAGGGCGACCGCCGCCTCGAAGGCCACGAACTTGGCCAGCTCCGACATGTCGATGCCGTAGCAATCCGGGTAGCGGATCTGCGGCGCGGTCGAGGCGATGATGATCTTCTTCGGGTTGAGCCGGGAGAGGATCCGGATGATCGAACGCCGCAGGGTGGTGCCCCGCACGATGGAGTCGTCGATCACCACGAGGTTGTCGGTCGGCTTCACCGAGCCGTAGAAGATGTCGTAGACGTGGGACGCGAGCTCGTTGCGCCACTTCTCCTGGCCGATGAACGTGCGCATCTTCACGTCCTTGCTGATGGCCTTCTCCGCGCGGGGCCAGTTGCGGAGAATCAGGTCGTCGAGCAGGGTCTCATTGAGCGTCCCGCTTTTGGCCGCGGCCAGGATGGCGGATTTCACCGCATCGCGCCGGCGGAGGCGGAGCGCCTGCAGGAGACCGAAATAGGCGACCTCCGCGGTGTTGGGGATGAAGCTGAAGACCGTGTCCTGCAGGTCGTAGTCGATGGCCGCGAGCACCTGGTCGGCCAGGCCGGCGCCGAGGGCCTTGCGTTCGCGGTAGATATCCGGGTCGTTGCTGCGCGAGAAGTAAATGCGCTCGAACGAGCAGGACGACCGGGGCAGCGCCACGGTGAACGCGGTGGACGCCAGCGTGCCGCGCTTCTTGATCACCACCACGTGACCCGGCTGCACCTCCCGGACGGCCGCCGCCTCGAGGTCGAACACGGTCATGAGCGCGGCCCGTTCGGAGGCGAAGGCGACGACTTCATCGGTCTGAAGGTAGTGGCACGGCCGGATGCCCGCCGGATCGCGCACCACGAACGCGTCGCCGTTGCCGATCAGGCCCGCGAGCGTGTACCCGCCGTCCCAGTTCGCCGAGGCGCGGGTGATGACCCGCCCGATGTCGAGCTCCTCGCTGATGCGGCGGGAGAGCTCGTTGCCCGGCAGGCCGCGGGTGCGCAGCAGGCGGTAGATGTCCTCGTGCTCCTCATCGAGGTAAAAGCCGATCTTCTCCAGCAGCGCCTGCGTGTCGGTGGCAAAGATCGGGTGCTGGCCCATCGCGATGAGGCTGTCGTTCAGCTCCACCGGATTGGTCATGTTGAAGTTTCCCGCCAGCATCAGGTTGCGGGTCGGCCAAGGGCTGCGCCGGAAATACGGGTGGCAGGCGCTGAGGCTGTATCCGCCCGAGGTGCCGTAGCGCAGGTGCCCGAGCAGCAGTTCGCCGCCGAAATCAAAGTGCCGCTTGACCGTGTCGGTGAACTCGGGGTGGATCGTGCCGTCCGCCACCTTGTCCCCGTACTGCTGCAGCAGGACCTTGAAGATCCGGTCCAGCGGGTTGGACTTGATGTTCCGCTCGCGGAACATGTACGGCTCGCCCATCGGCACATCGAGCTTCACGCACGCCACCCCGGCGCCATCCTGGCCGCGGTTGTGCTGCTTCTCCATCAGCAAAAACAGCTTGAAGAACCCCCATAGCGGGGTGCCGTACTTTTCCTGGTAGTAGGCCAGCGGCTTGAGCAGCCGGATCACCGCGACGCCGCACTCGTGTCGGATCGTTTCGCTCACGGCGGGGGGATCGGCGGGAGCATTCCGCCCGCCGGCGGAAAGACAAACGCGCCCGCAGCCCGCCGTCCGGGCCTCCTCGGCCCCGGGCAACTGGTCCTCGGCAATGACGGATTGGTCATCCTCGCGTGATTGAGACCGACCATTCCGATGAGACAGCGGGATTCGTCAATGGCTTTCTCGGATCCAACGGCTGAAGGGGCGCATCTCAGTTTTTGGACGAAGTCATCAAATCCACGGGTCGGGAGACCCGTGCCACGTGGCCTGGGCGTCCCC
>JBBIQR010000537.1:0-1872 GCA_037442245.1 Candidatus Solibacter sp.
ACGGATTCGGAAAATCCCACGGTAGCGTTTCGTTGGCATTGCGCGTTATGGCGATCTCCTCGGGGTCGCACCCGAACTCGCGCGCGAGGCGGCGGCGGACTGTCTCGACGCCGGGGTCGAGCACGTTCCACATGTAGTACGACGGGCTCATGTTCTCGACCTCGAGGTAGCGCACCTCGGTGTCCATGACGATCTTTGGCGACGGAGCCACGCCGCCGTTGTTCAGGTTGACCATGTTGCGATCGACCGTGAAAGCGTGGCGGATGTTGAACCAGAAATCTTCATCCCGGGCAACAGTGTCGGCGGGACGACCGGAGACGGAAGCGACAGCAGACTGGGCTCGCGCGATCGAGTCCCCCTGAAATGCGCCTGCGGCGAAAACGCCCGCCGTGGAGGTGAAGAAGCGGCGACGGTCCATGGTCCAAGATAGGCGGGAATGCGCTCGCAGGTCAAACCCCCGGCGCGGGCTACTGGCGTGTCCGGTACTCCGCGGCGCGCGCGGCGATGGCGGCCTTCTGGCACTCAAGAAAGTTCCGCGTGCCGTCCTTGCCCAGGTAGCGCTCGAGCAGGCGCGGTTCGGTCTTGAACAGATCGACCACGATCAGTCCGTCGAGCGTCTCGCCGAAGCTGCGGTCCACGTGGAAGCACGCTATACGCCCGCCCATCTTCAGGTACTGCCGCACCAGCACGGGCATGCCCTCGCCGGTCGGCTCCAGGTCGGACACCCAAGCGTCCATCTCTTCGGTTGAAGCAGGACGCGGCAGTCCGGCCACTGGTAGATGCATGAACGGCCTGCGCGGCTTGACCAGCGCCGCCAGGTCGGGCGAGCCGGCCAGGCGCAGCAGCGTGTCCGCCAGCAGCACCCGGCTCGCCTTCTGATAGCTGTTGCTGACGCTGACCGGACCAAACAGAAAACGGTAATGCGGATGTCGCACGATAAACTCGCCGATCCCTCGCCACAGCAACAGCAGCGGCTGGAACGAGCGCTGGTGTTCGGCGCGAATGAAGCTGCGCCCCAGCTCCACGCCCGGGCTGATGCGGTTCAGAAACTGCGGATGGAACTTAAAGCAGGTCTTGGTATACAACTGCCCGCGCGCCGTATCGGTGCCGCACAAGCGGTACGCTCCGGCGATCTCGCGCAAGTCCTTCCGCCACAGCACCAGATGCTGATAGTGGTCGTCAAAATCGTCGAGGTCTACAGCCTTGCCGGTGCCCTCGCCGGCCTGGCGAAACGCTTCCTCACGCAACCGCCCGATCTCGCGCACCGTGAATGGGCACTCGTCGCGAGTGGTCAGCCACACGCTCCAGTTGCCCGACTCCACCAGCAGCCGGTCCTCGCCGCGCGCGGCCAGTTCCGGCCTCAACCACTCCGCCGGAATCGGCTCAAACAGCGGATCGTCCTGACGAACGCGGTGGTGCGCGGCTGCCGCTTTCGCCTTGCGATGACCCAGCCAGTACGTCCGGCGGCGCAGCAGCTCAGTCGCCTCGACGTCGCTCAGCGGCTCGAGTTCCGACGCCGGAATCGGATGTCCGGCGCGGACTTGCAGCACGTGACCCTGTTTGTTCAGAAACTCACGCGGCAGCAGCGCGGTCCGCAGGCGCGGATGCACCATGCCGGCGATCTGGAACAGCGCGCTGTTGTTGCCGTCGAAATACATGGGGAGCGCCGCGGCGCCGGTACGCTTCACCAACGCAGCCGCCGTGCGATTCCACTCCGGATCGTGAATGCCCGGATGACGGAAATGCACGTGCGAAACTTCGCCGGCCGGGAAAATGACCAGCATCCCTCCACCGTGCAGCCACTCGATGGCCTCGCGCAGCCCCTTGCGGTTGGCGCGGTTGGCGTCTTCGCCGCCGTACGGGTCCACCAGA
>JBBIQR010000537.1:1882-2489 GCA_037442245.1 Candidatus Solibacter sp.
CAACCACGGGCGCAGGTCGGGCATCTGTCCGAGCACGCCGTTCACCATGACGCGCAGGTCCGGACGCACGCCGGCCAGCAGTTGGATGATGGCTGCGCCTTCGATCATCCCGTAGGGGTGGTTGGCCACCACCACGGTGGCTCCTTTTGTGGGAATGCGCGCCGCGTCGGAAGCCGAGATCTCGATCGTGACGCCAAGCCGCAGGAAAGCCTCGCGGATGAAGTCAAGTCCGTCGGCGGCGGTGCGCGCCTCCTCGTAGAGCCGGTCCAGGTTCTCCAGTTTCAGGAGCTTGTTCAAGGCGCCCGTCATGGGCGCGAGAAGTGGGTTGTGCGTCATTTTCCGCAGGGCGCCCGAAAAAACCCGCGGATCGCTTGACGGCGATAAGTCACGGCCTGGCATCTGTCTAACAACTAACGCAAAATAATTGTCGATCTTATGAATCCCGCGTGACAGCATCAACACGCCGTTCGCGATTCCCGGCTCAGTCCCCCGGCTGTATTAAGCTGGCAACATGAGGACTCTGATATCCGTTTTGAGTGTAACGCTGTTCGCTCTCGCTGCAAATGGCCAGACCGCCCCCGCGGCGGCCAGGAAAGCGCCTGCAAAA
>JBBIQR010000538.1:0-2482 GCA_037442245.1 Candidatus Solibacter sp.
CGCCGCACAACCCGGGTATCGCAAATCATGTCGTGCAACCCGCGCTTTTCGGCGTCGAACCCGACCATGATGTAGCCGATGCAAAGGATGATCGCGCTCAGGATCTTGGCGAAATAGCGGCCCACGGCGCGGCCGAGGTCGACGCGCGAGCCGTCGGGCCGGACCACCCTCATACCCAGCGCCAGTTTCCCCGGGGTCCCGCCCATCTGCGCGACGAAAACCGCTTCGTACACGCACGAAATCACCTGGCTGATCATCACCATCACGCCGATGTCGCCGAGGGCGGCGAAGAGCGCGGCGGGGTTATTCTGCAGGTCCGCCACATCCAGCATGGGCCGCAGCGCGGTGAATTGCAGGATCGACTGCACCACCCCGAGAATGAGCGAGTCGATGATGACCGCCAGTACCCGAATCCAGAACCCGGCGTACTGATAGCGTCCGGCCGCGGGCGCCGCTGCGCCCACGCGCGGCCCCTGCGCGTCCCTGCACGTGGCGCACATGCCGCCGGGACCCGCCGCGTCGTCGACCGCCAAGGGCCGGCCGCATTGCGGACAGTAGCGAATTTGCAGCCCGGTCTCCGGTGTCATAGGCGCTCCCCCTGTAACCAAGAGATTCTAGCAGGATGCCGGCGCAGTCCCGCGGCGCATCCAGCGGCGGATCGCGGCTACCAGCCCCGCCCCGACAATCAGATAGATCACGCTGGTCGCGGCAATCGAGCGGCTCAGCCCGAAACTGTCGCTCATGACGCCGATTGCGACCGGCGCCGCCCCTCCGCCCAGCCAGCCGATCGAGTTCATCAGCCCCACCGCGGTGGCGCGCTGCGCGGGCGATACCACGTCGTACAACGACGCCCAGATGTTGGCGTCGTAGAGCCCCTTGAACAGACCGAAACAGGTCATCGCGGCGATGACGCTGCCCACCGTCGTGGTCAGTCCCGTGAGCAGAATAAACGGCACTCCGCAGAGCAGCCCGATGGCCTGCGTCATCATGCGGCCGCCCGAATGGCGCCGGACCATGCGGTCGGCGAGCCACCCGCCCCATAGCACGCCGAGGACGCTGGCGATCTGCAGATAGGCGGTCGAGCTGAAGCCGGCCATCGAGAGGTTCATCGAGAACTTGCGCACCAGGAAACTCGGCAGCCACGTGAGAAACACGCTGGCCACGAAGTTCGCGCCCACGAACACCGCCATCAGCACCGGCGCCATCGGGTGCGCGAAGACCGCGCGCAGGCTGCCGGCGATGCCGCCCGCCTCTCCCGCCGGGGCGACCTTGTCCGCCGCGCCCCGGCGCGGTTCGCGCAACATCGTGAGCAGGACCAGCGCCAGCACCATCCCGGCCCATCCGAAAAAGTGGAAGCTCGATCGCCACCCGTAATACTGGCCCAGGTAGCCGGCCAGCGATCCGCCCGCGATCGTACCCGCATAAACGCTGGATTGGTGGATCGACATCGCGCGCGAACGCGTGCCGCCGCCATGATAGTCGCTGATCAGCGACATGGACGCCGGAAAGTAAAAGGATTCCCCGAGTCCCTCCACCGCGCGCACCAGGACCAGTTGCCAGTACGCCGTGCAGAAGGCGGTCGCCAGGGTGACCGCGCTCCAGAAAAGCAGGCCGCCGAGGATCAGCGCTTTGCGGGGGAAGCGGTCCGCGACCAGTCCCGCCAGCGGCGCGGTGGCGGCGTAGACCCACATGAACGCCGACCCGATGATGCCTAACTCCTTGTCGGAAAGGTGCATTTCCGCTTTCAGTACGGGGAAGACGCTGAAAATCGCCTGCCGGTCGGCGTAGTTGAAGAAGCAGACGAACCAGAGCATGCCGACTACGGCCCATCGATAGCGTTCGGAGGACATTGTTTCGATTGTAGTGGGCGTGGCATGTGGATTGCAGAAATCGGGTTGCCCTGTCGCAAAAATCAACGACTTTCGGGGAGACTGGCGCAGTGGAGGAGGGTGTTTTCACCCTGTGTGGGGGGATATGGCTCTATTTGACGTTTTGAAAGCGCACGAGTTCACGCTCGGATTGACCGAGGAACAGGTGCGGTGTCTGGCGTCCCTGGCGCGCGAGGTGACCTTCGCGGAGAACGACGTGATTCTGGTGGACGGGCAGCGCTCGACCTGCTTCTACCTCCTGTTGACCGGCAGCGTCGTGGTGGAATTGCGGACGCCGCAGTATGTGGTTTGCGTGCAGTCCCTGGGCGGCGGCAGCGTCTTCGGGTGGAGTTCGCTGCTGGATCACCAGGACACGCTGTTCCAGGTGCGGGCGCGGGAGCAGACCCTCGCACTGGAGATCGATGGCGCACGCATGAAGCAGCGCTGTTTCCAGGACCCGGCGCTCGGGGCGGAGATCCTGCACCGCGTCCTGAACGTCGTGGCCGGCCGCGTCAAAGCCACCGAGGTGCGCTTCGCCGAGATGTGCGGCGTGAAGGTTTAGCGCGCCGCGGTGAAAACGTAGACCCCGGACTGCAGGGCGTAAACCGCCTTGC
>JBBIQR010000539.1:0-2473 GCA_037442245.1 Candidatus Solibacter sp.
GCGCGTTAGCAAGCGGTTGGCACACCGAACCGAACCAGCCGGTCAAAGCACTAGGCATCAGACGCCGCCGGACGCCGGAATGTGCCCGAATTCCGGTGCGGTAAAATCGAAGCACGGGCGCGTAGCTCAGTTGGATAGAGCATCAGCCTTCTAAGCTGAGGGTCGCAGGTTCGAGTCCTGCCGCGCCTACCATCTCTCCCGCCGTCGGCCGCCCCCGGTCGCTCTCGCACTTACAACTCGGATAAGTTCGCCTCGTCCAGTTGGCGGCGATGGTGAGGCCGTTACCGGCAGCCGGCGTCCCGGCCCAGATTCCGCGCCGCGCTGCAATACTGTTCTCTCACCGGCGGGCACTCCAGGTTCACCTTCCCGCCGCTGACCGCGCAGGCGATGCCGGAGCGGCTGTAAGCCTCCGCCAACTCCGCTTGCAATTGCGCGTTTTCCGGCGCCACCATCGCCGCCTCGAACAGGTAGACGGCGGCGCGGTTGAAATCGCCGAGCCGCAGCCAGACGGCGCCGAGTTCCTCATAGAGTGAAAACCACCGCACCGGCCCCGAGGCGCTCTGAATCCGCTCGCCGCGCTCCAGAATCGCCAGCGATTTGCGGTACAGCGGTTCGCGTTGCGGCGGCGGCGACGCATCGCCCATGTCGCGGAACAGGCCGCCCGCGTTCACGTAGACACTGGTCACGTTGCGCGCGTCCGGCAGCGGGTCGACGATCGCCAGCGCGCGATCCATCTCCCGCGCCGCGGCCCGCAGCGGCAGCCCGCCCGCCGCGCTCATGTGCGCCTTGTAGCTGTCCGGCGCTGCCGCCGCCGCGGAGGTCCACAGCGATTGCTCGTCGCGCCAGTCCGCGTTGCGCGCCCACGTGCGCGCGGCCAGCAGCACGCACACGGCGGCGATCACCCAGCGCCCGCGCAACTCCGACGCCGCCACGATTGCGCAGCCGGTGAACCCGATGGCCGGCACATAGAGGAATCGCTCGGCCATTGCGGCGCCGATCGGAAACAGCAGGTTCGCCGTCGGCAGCAATCCGGCGAAAAACAGGCCTGCGAGCAGGAATATCAGGGGGCGCCGCCGCCGGTTGCGCAGCGTCCACACCGCGGCCGCCGCCAGCACCGCCAGCGACAGGAGCGCGCCGAAATCGCCCCAGTTCGCCACCGGCACCTCGTTATAGGAATAGTCGCAGGAGAGCGACGACGGCCACACCAGCAGCAGCAGGTAGCGGCCGATCACCTTGATCGCGGTCAGCCTCCCGCTCACGAAATCGGCGGCCGCGATCGGGTTATCGGTGAACGGAATGCTCGCCGGCGAAAGCCCGTGGAACACCTGCATACGCGCCCAGCCGAACAGCGCGAACGGCGCCGCCACGCAGGCGTAGCTCACCCAGTCGCGATTGCGCCACGCGATGTCGTACAGCACCATCGCCGCCAGCAGCACCACCGCGCTCTCCTTCGAAAAGATTCCGGTCAGAGCCGCCAGCGCCAGCAGCGCGCGCTTCCGCCGGATATGGCACAACAGCCCGGCCAGCACCGCGAATCCGGCCAGCAGATCCGGCCGGCCCACCACGTTGGTCACCGATTCCGTCAGTACCGGGTGCAGTCCCCACAGCGCCGCCCACAGGAACGCGAAATCCGCGCGCCGCAGCAGAATCAGCCCCAGCAGATAGAGCAGCGTGATGTTGATCCCGTGCAGCACGAAGTTGACGGCGTGGTTCACCTCGGGCGATGTGCCGGTGGCCAGGTAGCTGAGCTTGGCCAGCGGACGATAGAGCCCGCTGCGCGTGCTGGTGGACCAGTAATCCTCCGTGAAGATGCGCTTGACGTTGGCCGCGCTCGCCGCCGCCAGGCGGGTGTCCTCCAGAATCAACGGACGGGCATCGAAAACCAGCGCGCCGTGGAACGAGTTGGAGTAGGCCGCGAGCGCGGCGCTCCACAACGCGGCAACCAGCAGAAGGTGGCGCTTGGGCGGGGTCAAGTGCCAGTGTAGCGCGCCCGGTCGTCTCCGAGCCTCGCCGTAGCGTCACGCAACCCACCGTTGCAAATCACAACACTCCGGAATCTACCCGCTGAAGACAACCTCGACGAAGCGCGCACCGTTTGAGATGCATAGTTGCGCATTTTCGAAATTGATTGATTTCAGAATTACAGACCTGATACTGTGCGTTTCGAGGTCTTTCATGCGCCGATATTTTTCCTGGTTCGTCATCATTGTCTGTGCTGCTGTATTCACTTCCGCCCTGGGCGCCGCCCCGGCGGATTCTCCCGGTGCCGCTACCGCACCTGCCGCCCCTCCTGCCGCCGCCGCACCCGCTGCCGCGCCGGCGCAGTCCGCGTCCACCGCGCCGGACCTCAAGCAGGAGCTTGAAAAATTGAAACAACAGGTGGCCGATCTCGAGGAGCGCCTCAAGGCGCAGGAGCAGCAGGCCAAGACCGCGGCTGCCGAGCCCGCCGCGCCGTCGGCGCCGGCCGCATCCG
>JBBIQR010000540.1:0-2464 GCA_037442245.1 Candidatus Solibacter sp.
ACGGTAATATGAGGGCGAAAACAAATACGACGACGATGAAATCCCGCACCATTTTCGGACGCGTGCCAGTACGATACCTCGCCCGTGTCGAAAATTGCCGGCCGAAACCATTCCGAATTCCGGTCACCGCGCACTCGCTACTACCGAACAAAGCCAATCCCAAAATCGGACACCCCTCACCAGCGGCGGTCCGCGTCGTACTCAACCGCCGTCACGTGGAACCGCGCATACACGAATTCTCCGCCCTCCAGATCCCACGCCACCTCTACCGAAGCGGGAATCCGGAACCCGCCGAATTCCTGGTAATCCCCGCACCGCCCCGTCCAACGCGTCAGCACCGGGGTTTGCCCGCCGGCGTCGCGAAACCGGTCGCCGCTCAGCCCCACCAGGCGCCCTTCACCATCCACCTCCACCACCATGCTCACCGGAAGACCGCCGTTGTCCAGCACCGCCCGGGCACGATGATCGTCCACCGGCTCCCAGCTAACCCGGTCTCCCACAAATGCGTACGGAAACCAGATCGCTTCGGCCAGCCAGCGCAGTCCCGCTCCCTGGTCCATCCCAAAAGTGAACACCCCTCACCAGCAGCGGTCCGCGTCGTACTCAAGCGCCGTCACGTGGAACCGCGCATACACGAATTCTCCGCCCTCCAGATCCCACGCCACCTCTACCGAAGCGGGAATCCGGAACCCGCCGAATTCCTGGTAATCCCCGCACCGCCCCGTCCAACGCGTCAGCACCGGGGTTTGCCCGCCGGCGTCGCGAAACCGGTCGCCGCTCAGCCCCACCAGGCGCCCTTCACCATCCACCTCCACCACCATGCTCACCGGAAGACCGCCGTTGTCCAGCACCGCCCGGGCACGATGATCGTCCACCGGCTCCCAGCTAACCCGGTCTCCCACAAATGCGTACGGAAACCAGATCGCTTCGGCCAGCCAGCGCAGTCCCGCTCCCTGGTCCATCTCCGGACCGCCCGCATCGGCGACCGTGAACGTGGACCAGAACTTCACCAGCATGTTGCCGAAACCCGACTGCAGCCGGTCCCGCGCCACAATCCGGACCAGCGGAGCCGCCCTCACCGCCGCCGCCCACACGAAGCCCGGGGCGCCCGCCGTAAAATATTCCTCGCCTTCGATCGGCCACCAGCGCTGCCCGGGCCTGGTCCGGAAAAATCCATCGTGCTTCAAACGTACCGTGCGGATCGCCCGCGCACCCGGCCCGATCGCAAAATCGAGATAGCGCAAGACCGGCACCGGCAGCAAAGCGCGCCGGACCTCGAGGTTCCCCCTGCCGATCGCGGGACCTGGCTCGGCGAACAGATCTTCGATGTCGCGCGAAACGCGTGCTCGAAACACACGGTGTCCCGCACTCACGGCAAGCGCCACCACAACCACGCTGAGCACCACGATCGCGCCGGCTATCATCGTCCAGCATTCTATCCTCGCCTCGCTCTCCTTGACAGCCTGGGAGAACCCGGTTATCATACCCCTAGTTCGTCTAGGAGGCGCTCGTGGGCAAAGGTGCCGATCTCCTTCCCGGTACTCTGGACATGCTGAT
Organism: Candidatus Solibacter sp.; assembly: GCA_037442245.1. Lineage (GTDB taxonomy): Bacteria > Acidobacteriota > Terriglobia > Bryobacterales > Bryobacteraceae > Solibacter. The sequence goes on from JBBIQR010000540.1 coordinate 1,558, forward strand.
CCTCAAAGCGGTGTCGCTCGGCCCGCTCCACGGATACGGCGTTCTGCTGCGCATCCAGCAGATCTCCAAGCAACTTCTGCAAATCGAGCAGGGCTCGCTCTACCCCGCGCTTTACCGCCTTGAACATCAGGGGCTCATCGAAGCCGAGTGGGGCACCTCGGACAACAACCGCCGCGCCCGCTATTACCGGCTCACTCGCGCCGGAGCGAAGCGCCTGGTCGAGGAAACCCGCCAGTGGAGCGCCTTCAGTTCCGCTGTCGCCAACGTTCTGAACGCCACCGCGGAGGAGGCATGACATGCGCGCCGCGCTACGCTCCCTGTTGCGCGCGATCATCCGCCGGACCCGCCTCGAAGAGGAGCTGAGTGCGGAACTTCGCTTCCATATGGACGCGCTCGCCGAGGACCTGGTCCGCGCCGGTGTGCCGCCCACTGAAGCGCGCCGTCGCGCCGCGATCGCGTTCGGCAGCGTCGAGCGCACCCGCCAGGAATGCCGTGAATCGCGCGGATTGCGCTGGCCGGATGAGTTCGTCCGCAACGCCCGCTATGCTCTCCGCACCCTGCGGCGCAGTCCGGGTTTTGCGATCGCCGCGATTCTCACCCTGGCTCTCGGAATCGGAGCGAATACCGCGATCTTCAGCGTCATCGATGCGGCCCTGTTGCGTCCCCTGCCGTACCCCGATCCGGACCGGCTCGTCGAAGTCGTCAGGCAGTACCGGGCCCGCGGCACGAGCGGTATCGAAACGTCGCAGGACGGCGCGGCCTGGGAACTGCTCCACGACCACTCGCGACTGCTCGACTACGCCGCTATGGGACCGGGCTGGAACGGCGTCAATCTCGCCACGAACGGAAAGGCGCAGTACGTCGATCAGCACCGCGTCTCGGCGGGCTATTTCCGCGTGCTTGGAGT
>JBBIQR010000541.1:0-2458 GCA_037442245.1 Candidatus Solibacter sp.
CCCGGCGCGTCGAGCGCACCCTCGGCATCGCGCTGCGGCCGTGCCGGATCCTCTTCGTCTTACCCGGCGAATCCCTGCCCCGCGCCACCGCGATCCATCCCTGGACCGGAGTTCTTCTGCCGCTGCACGTCGTGGTATCGGGTTGCGACGCCGGCACCGAAGTGCAGATCCAGACCCGGGTCCAGCCCGGCGAAGGTACGGCCGCGGAGACACTCTGCGGGCCCGTCGCCGAAACCCAGGCGCGCATCGCCGGCGCGCTGCAAGCGGTGGCGGTGCGGCCCAGCATGATGGTATGACCCTCGCGCTGCGAGCGGTGCGCGTTGCCGCGGGCTTCGGCCTGCTGTTTGCCGGCGCCGTGCTGGCATTGCCGGGAGTGCCCGGTCCGGGCATCCCCATCATGCTCGGCGGACTGGTGCTGCTCAGTAGCCACTTCGCCTGGGCGCGCCGCGCGCTCGATTGGGCCAAGGCCCGGGCCGATGCGGTCCGCCGCCGCGTTCAAGCCGCCTCGTCCGGCGGTAATCGCGGTGCATAAATGGAGAACGAACGGGGCCCCCACATGAACCTCGCAGCCGCCGGCCATACCCGGATGCTTCCCGAGCCCTTCGCCAGAGCCGTGGTGCTGGTGCGGCGTCTGCTGCGCTCCGCCGGTCTCGCCGTCGAGCGCGAATTCGATGTTTCCGCCGCCCCCTACTTCCGTCTCGCGGTCGCCGAGCGCTCCTGCATGGTGCTGCTCGTCGATAGCCCGGAGCTGCTCTTCGAAGCCATCGCGCTCGACCGGGCGGCCGCCGTCTTCCTCCCGCTGCACGTGGTGATCACCGGCGACCGAGAAACATCCTATGTGCACTGGGCCGATCCCGCGGCGTGTTCCGGTCTGCGTCCCCCGGTCCCCGCCAAAGGGCCTTTGGAAGAGCTTTGTGGACGCGTCCACCGCGCGCTGGCCGTCTTGCCGCACGCCGTAGAACACGCGGCGCCTCTTGGCTAGCCGTGCCCGCGCCGGTGGCTGGAAAGGAGACCTGCTTTGGAAGTTATCGAATTGGAAGATCACATCCGAACCCTGGCCACATTGGAGGAAGACGTTTCTCCCGTGATCAGTTGCTACCTGAATCTCTCCGGCGGTCCGGCCGGCTGCCGCGAGCCGCTTAACGTCCGGCTCCAGACGCTGCGCAAACTGTTCCCGGCGCGGCAGGCAGCCGCGTTTGACGAGGCGGCGGAGCGGATTCGCGCCTACCTGAACGAGTCGATCGCCCCGCGATCCCAGGGTGTGGCCGCGTTCTCGCGAGGCGGCGCGAATCCCTTCTGGCTGGCGTTGCAGTTCGAAGTCCCCTTGCCCACGTGGATCGCCGCCGGCTCGACCCCGAACATCTATCACCTCGTGGAACTCAAGGACAATTACGACCGCTTCGCGATTCTGCTCACCACCGAAACCAGCGTGCGCATCATCGGGGTCAACCTCGGCTCGGTCACGGAACAGGTGTGGCAGGCGCGTCCGGACCTGCGCCGCCGCGCCGGCAAGGACTGGAGCCGCGACCACTTCCAGGACCACCGCCGCGAACGCACGCGCCAGTTCGTGCACGATCAGGTCCACCTGCTGGACCGCGCTGTCTCCGCGGGCGGATACGGACACATCATCCTCGCCGGCAACGCCCGCATGATCGCCGCCGTGAGGAAGGAGTTGCCCAAGCGCCTCGCCGCCATGCTGGTGGACGCCGTTCCCGCCGCCGCCACCGATCCGGTCAGCGACATCGTCGCCTCCACCCTGCTCTCGTTTCTGGAACACGAGGAGATGGAGTCGCAGGCCGTGGCCGAAACGCTGATCGCTCAGATTCGCACGCATGGCCTGGCGGTCGCAGGTTCGCGGCCGACTCTCGAAGCCATCCGCGTAGGGCAGGCCGACGTTCTGGTCCTGGCCGCGGATTACGATCCCGGCCAGGGATGGGAGTGCCGCAATTGCGCCCGCCTGGAACTCGAACTGCCTCCGCCGCGGAATTGTCCGTCCTGCGGCGCGCCCGGCATCCGCGAGTTCGATATCCGCGGCGAAATGGTGCGGCTCGCCGGACGCCAGGACGTGCCCTGCGAGGTGGTCGAACACAACGACGCCCTGATGAGCCTGGGCGGCGCCGGCTGCCTCCTCCGTTACCAGGCGCCGGCGAACTACTGGCGCAGCGCCGCTTGAACGCCCGCCTACCGCACCGCCGTCGCGTTCTGGCAGCTTTGCACCAGTTTGAGGTAAGCCGGGCGCACGTGCTCGAGCACGTCGTTCACTCCGGGAGCGTGCTGCTCCTTGACCTTCGCCACGGCCGCGTGCAGCGTCGGGAAGCCCTTGGCGTGCGCCTCGAAGTCCGCGGCGAACTCATGCCACGCCGCCGCCAGTTCCTGCGTCGTGTGCACGCCCTTCATATGCTGCAGCGCGGTTGCGCAACGCTGGCCCACGGCTTTGCGGAGTTCGTCCACTTCCAGC
>JBBIQR010000542.1:0-2432 GCA_037442245.1 Candidatus Solibacter sp.
GTGGACGTACACATCCGGCAGGAGATGGGCGCTCCGACGGTGGACGTGAACGTGGATCGCACGAAGGCGGATCAGGCGGGGTTGACGGAGCGGGATTTGGCGAACAGCATGTTCATTTCGCTCAGCTCGAGCGGGCAGGTAGCTCCGAACCAGTGGTTGAATCCGGCGAATGGGGTAAGTTACCAGATCACGGTGCAGACGCCGCAGTACCGGATCGATTCGTTCGACGCCTTGAAGCGGACGCCGATCACGGCGACGAACGGGGCGACGACCCAACTGCTCGATAATTTCGTGTCGCTGCACCGGACCGAGACTCCGGCGCTGATCAACCACTACAACGTGCAGCCGCTGTACGATGTTTACGCGAATACGGATCAGCGGGACCTGGGGGGCGTGGCGGCGGATATCGATAGAGTGCTGGACGGGTTCCAATCGCACCTGCCGGCGGGGAGCAGTCTGAAGGTGCGCGGGCTGCTGGTGTACCTGCTGATGGTGGTGAATTTCCAATCGTGGCTGGATCCGTTCATCATTCTGATGGCGATTCCGGGGGCGTTATCGGGGATCCTGTGGATGTTGTTTCTGACGGGGACGACGCTGAACGTACCGTCGCTGATGGGCGCGATCATGTCAATCGGGGTGGCGACGGCGAACAGCATTCTGCTGGTGGTGTTCGCCAACGATGAGCGGTTCGCGGGGAAGGATCATTTCGGGGCGGCGCTTTCGGCTGGGCACACGCGGATCCGGCCGGTGATCATGACGGCGCTGGCGATGATTATCGGGATGCTGCCGATGGCGCTATCGCTCGGCGAGGGCGGCGAGCAGAACGCTCCGCTGGGGCGGGCGGTGATCGGCGGGCTGATTGTGGCGACGTTCACGACGCTGTTCTTCGTGCCGGTGGTGTACAGCTATCTGCGCAAGCAGCAACCACTCGATCAGGACGAGCAGATCGAGCACGAGTGGCACGAAGGCGATCCGAACGCGGAACTCCTGTAGACCGGAAGACTCATGGATTCGACTCACAAAGACAAAGGTGCCGGTCCATCCGCTGCCCGGGTGGGCCTGCTGGCATCGCTGGTGGTGCTGCTGCTGGGCGGGATGTTTCTTTTTGGATACCTGCGGCATCGGAGGGTTCAGAGCGTGGCCGCGGCGGCGGCTCAGCGCGAGGTGAACAGCATTCCGGCAGTGAGTGTGGCGCCGGTGAAGCGATCGCCTGCGAACAGCACTCTGCTGCTGCCGGGCAACATTACTCCGATCACGGAGGCGTATCTGTATGCGCGGGCGTCGGGGTATGTGCGGACGCGGTATGTGGATATCGGCGACCACGTGCGGCAGGGCGAACTGATGGCGGAGATCGAGGCGCCGGATCTGGACCAGCAGGTGGCGCAGGGGCGGGCGGCGCTGTCCCAATCCGAGCAGCAGTTCCGGCAATCGAAGGCGCAACTCGAGACCGCGAAGACGCAGATGGAACTGGCGCGGGTGACGTGGGATCGCTACCAGGTGCTGGTGAAGGACGGGGCGATTGCGCGGCAGGACGCGGACAATCAACTGACGGCGTACAAGAGCGCGACTTCGTCGGTGAGCGCGTCGGAGGCGAACGTAGCCGCGGCGGAACAGAACGTGGGTGCGAACCATGCGAACGTGGAGCGACTGGCGGCGCTGCAGGCATTCGAGAAAGTACGGGCGCCGTTCGACGGGGTTGTCACGGCGCGGAACTTCGACGTGGGCGCGCTGATTTCGGGCTCCGGAGCGACACAGGGCGGATCAATCATGCCGGCGGGGGGAACGCAGGCGAGCGGGATCGCGGGGAATGCGGGCACGGCGGGAGCGGCGTCCCTGGTGTCACCGTCGGGTGGGGGCACGACGGGAACCGAGCTTTTCCGGGTGGCGCAGATCGGGCGGCTGCGGATTCTGATCAACGCTCCGCAGGAGAACGCGCCGACGATCCGGGTGGGTCAGCCGGCGACGGTTTTCGTCGAGGAATTTTCCAGGGAGCAGTTCCACGGACTGGTGACGCGGACGGCGAACGCGGTGGATCCGAACACGCGCACGCTGTTGACCGAGGTACAGGTGATGAACCCGACGGGCATTCTGCTGCCGGGCATGTACGCGCAGGTGGAGTTGACCAACGCCCGTCTGAATCCGCCGCTGCTGGTTCCGGGTGATAGCATCATAATAACCGCCAACGGAATTCAGGTCGCCATACTCGAGAGCCTTCCGCCGAACGCCCGGGACAGAGAGGGACGGGAGTATCCGCCCGCCGCCCGGCGCGTTCACATCCAGAAGGTGGAGGTGGGCCGCGATTACGGCCAGGAGATCGAGGTGACGCGCGGCCTGGAGGGATGGGAATACGTGATTGTGAATCCGAGCGATGTAGTTGAAGAGGGCGCGGTGGTTCAGCCGCAGACGGCGGCGCGTCCGGCGACCCAGCGAAA
>JBBIQR010000543.1:0-2429 GCA_037442245.1 Candidatus Solibacter sp.
GTGCAGGACGACGTGACCTACACGGCGGGGGTGCGCAACGTCGTGTTCCGCGATATCTTCCTCGAGAAGCCGCGCACCGCCTTCTCGATCCACTTCGATAACGGGCGCTACAGCCGCTCGTATTACCCCGGCGCCGAGATTCCGGAGCAGCAGAATCTTCTGTTCGACGACGTCCGCGTGCTGTACGACACGCCCGCGGATTTTCTGCAGGTTCGCACGCCGGTGGACGCGGTGACGATCGCCAACTCGACGCTGCGGCAAAACCGGATCAGGTTCGTCAGCAACGAGGCGATGACGGAGTACGGGAAGACGCGGATCAACATGACGGGCTGCGTTTTCGCCGCGCCGGGGGAACTGGAACTGGTGGTGAACGGCGTGCGAGGCAAGGTGATCGGGCTGAAGACCACGGGTAGCACAACGCTCGCCGAGGGGTTCAGGGCGGCGGTGGTGGGCGGACCGGGGACGGTGGCGATCGACTCGGATCTGCCGGGACTCAGGAAATGACGCATTGCAATCTTCCTGTCCAGGCCCTGCCCGGCCTCGGGCAGACGGCGCCGGCCGGCCGGGAACTGCGGCAAGTGCTCGGTGCCGGCCGCAATCACGCCCGTGCGGCGGAGCTGCCGGCCGCGGCTGGAACCTGGAGGCGTCATGCACACTAGTCCGATCGCCGCACCCGCGCGCTTCCATCTGGGCTACGTGCTGCTCATCGCCGGCATCGGCGCACTCGGCGGACTGCTATTCGGCTACGACTGGGTGGTGATCGGCGGAGCCAAGCCATTTTTCGAGACGTACTTCGGGCTGACCAGCGAAGGTGTCATCGGCTGGGCCAACAGTTGCGCACTGATCGGATGCCTGCTGGGCAGCATGATGTCGGGCCGGGTCAGCGACCGCTTCGGCCGCAGGGCCGGACTGCAGCTCTCGGCGGCGCTGTTCGCCGTATCGAGCGTGCTTACCGGGTGGGCCTCGACGTTCCCGCTGTTCGTAGGGTGGCGTATCGTGGGCGGAGTGGCGATCGGCATGGCGAGCGGCATCTCGCCGATGTACATCGCCGAAATCAGTCCGGCGCAGTGGCGCGGGCGGCTGGTGGCGCTGAACCAGCTTACTATCGTGCTGGGAATCCTGGCGGCGCAGATCGTCAACTGGCTGATCGCCCGTCCGGTCCCGGACAATGCCACGGCCGAGATGATCCGGGTCTCCTGGAACGGGCAGTTCGGCTGGCGCTGGATGTTCACGGCGGTCGCGGCGCCCTCGCTGGTTTTCTTCGTTTCGGCGCTGGCGGTTCCGGAGAGTCCGCGCTGGCTGGCGGCGCGGCAGCGGCGGGAGGAGGCGCGGGGGACGCTCGTCCGGATCGGCGGCGAAGTCTACGGCGATACCGCGCTGGGGGAGATCGAGGCCAGCCTCGCGGCCGGGGAAAGCTCCCATCCGCGGTTCGGGGAACTCTTCCGCGGCGGGGCGGGCAGGGTGGTGGTGATGGGAATCGGGCTCGCCGTGCTGCAGCAGTGGAGCGGCATCAACGTGATTTTCAATTACGCCGAAGAGATCTACCGGGGCGCGGGGTACGGGGTCAGCGACATCCTCTTCAATATCGTGATCACGGGCGCGATCAACCTGGCTTTCACGCTGGTGGCGATGGGGACGGTGGACCGTTTCGGCCGGCGGCCGCTGCTGCTGCTGGGCTGCGCCGGAATCGGCGTCTCGCACCTTCTGCTCGGCCTGGCGTACAGCGCCGGCGTGAAGGGGCTGACGGTGCTGGTGCTCACGCTGACCACGATCGGCTGTTACTCGATGTCGCTGGCTCCGGTGGTGTGGGTGCTGATCAGCGAGATCTTCCCGAATCGCATCCGCGGCGCCGCCGTTTCGGTGGCGGTCTCCGCGCTGTGGATCGCCTGCTTCATCCTGACCTTCACCTTCCCCGTGCTCAACCGGTCGCTCGGCTCCGCCGGCACGTTCTGGGTCTACTCGGCGATCTGCTTTGCCGGCCTGGTCTTCGTCTGGCGGAGCGTGCCCGAGACGAAAGGCAAGACGCTCGAAGAGATCGGCAGGGACCTGGCCGGGTGATTGGGGGGCCCACCACATCCGTTAGAGGCCTGCCCCGTAACGGGGTAAAATACCTCGTATGTTCGGGCTGATGAGGGGTGGACCGCGGCTGCCGTATTGCGGGACGTGCAAGACGCTGGGGGCGGTTTACGGGCAGAAGACGCGTCTGCTGGTGAACCACGACGTGGCTTTTCTGGCGGAGGTACTGCTGGAGGCGGGCGGGGAGGCTCCGGTGGGCGGGGCGTACCGGTCGATCAGTTGCCTGAAGCTGCCGCGGCAGGTGGAGGAGATGCCGGTGGTGCTGCGGTATGCGGCGGCGGTATCGGTGGTGCTGGGTATTTCCGCGCCGCGGATCACGCGGGCGACGCGAAGGGGTGGGCGCGGCGGGCGGG
>JBBIQR010000544.1:0-2419 GCA_037442245.1 Candidatus Solibacter sp.
GGGCAACAACCGCGTGCGCCGCGTCTTCTCTAACGGCACGATCAATACCATCCTGGGCGGCTCCACCGGGACCGCGCTGAGCACGCCCGTGGCGATCGCGGTGGATTCGCAGGGCACGATCTACTTGGGCGACGCGGCGCCGGTGGTCCGGATGTACTCGATCAACGGCCGCTGGAGCGACGCCGCCGGCGGCGCCACCCCCGGCTACTCGGGCGACGGCGGACCCGCTGCCCGCGCCGCCCTCACGCAGGTCGGCGATCTCGCGGTGGATGCCGGCGCGCGCCTCTACATCGCCGATGCCATGCGGGTGCGCCGCGTCGATCTCTCCGGCAACATCGCGACCCTCGCCGGCGACGGCTACCTGCAAGCCATCGGCGACGGCGCGGCGGCGCAGGACGCCATCCTTGCGCGCCCCGCGGCGGTGACGCTCGATGCAGCGGGCCATCTGGCGATCGCCGATAGCGGCACGCAGCGCGTCCGCGTGGTGACCGGCGGCATGATCGCCACGCTCGCGGGCAACGGCATCGCCGCGCCGTCCACGCTCAACCAGCCGATGGGGGTCGCGGCGGACCCGGCGGGCACGGTGTGGGTCGCGGACACGGGCAACGACGCCATCCGCGCTATCGGCGCGGACCGCCGCCTGCGCGCCGTCTCCATCGCCGTCCATGCTCCGCGCGGCGTCTGTCTCAGCCGCACCGGCGATCTGTACGTCGTGGACACCGGCAATGGAAGAATCCTGCGCATCAACGGCGGAGCGACCGCGATTCTGGCCACCCAACTGGCCGCGCCGGAGGCGTGCGCCCTGGATTCGGCGGGCAACCTGTACGTCGCCGAAACCGGCGCGCACCGCGTACGGGTGCTCTCGCCCGCAGGCGCCTGGACCACGCTCGCCGGCACCGGCGACGCGGGCTTCGGCGGCGACGAAGGCTTCGCCGTGCGCGCGCAGCTTTCCTTCCCGCGCGGCGTGGCGGTGGACGACGCCGGCGACATCTACATCTCCGATACCGGCGCCAACCGCGTGCGGCTGGTCACGCCGGACGGCGTCATCCACACCATCGCGGGCACCGGCACGGCGGGCTTTTCCGGCGACGGAGGCGATGCGCTCGCCGCGCGGCTCAACTCTCCCGCCGGCCTGTTCCTGGATGGCGCCGGCAACCTCTACCTGGCCGACAGCCTCAACGACCGCGTCCGCCGCCTGGTTCCAGACGCGGCGGTGGCGCCCCTGGTCGCGCCGGTTTCCGTGGTCAACGCGCTCTCCGGCGCGGGCGGCGCGGCGGCGCCCGGCGAGCGAGTGCGCGTGCTCGGCGAGGGCTTCGGCGGCTCCATCGCGGCCGACGTGTGGGCCGGGACCCGCGCCGTACCGGTGCTGGCATCGGCGCCCGGCGATCTCACCATCCAACTTCCCGCCGATATCGCCGAATCCCCGGTCCGCCTGGAGGTGCGGGTGGCAGGGCAGGCGATTGGTGGCGTGGACCTGGATCTCGCGCCCGCAGCGCCCGGAGTCCTGTCCTTCGTGCTCAATCAGGACGGCTGGCCCAATCAGGCGGGAAGCCGTGCGCCCGCCGGCGGCGTCATCATCCTCTTCGCCACCGGCTTGGGTGCGCTCTCCGGGTCGCAGCCCACCCTCCCGCTCGCCGCGACGATTGCGGATCTGCCGGCGGAGGTTGTCGCGGCCGAAGCCGCCGCGAACCTGCCGGGCGTGGTTTATGTCGCGGTGCGCGTCCCCGGCGGCTTCCTCCCCTCCGGAGAGAATCCGCTGGTGCTGAGCGTCAACGGCGTGGCCGCGCCCGCGATCCCGGTCTGGACCCGGTAGCCGCACCGCCGGCCCGCGTCAATCGAAGATCACGGTCTTCTTTTCGTAGCTGAGGATGCGGTGCTCCAGGTGCCACGCGACCGCGCGCGAAAGCACCATCCGCTCCAGGTCGCGGCCCTTCACCACCAGGTCTTCCACCTGATCGCGATGCGAAATCCGCACTACGTCCTGCTCGATGATCGGGCCGCCGTCCAACTCCTCGGTGACGTAGTGGCTGGTGGCGCCGATGAGTTTCACGCCGCGCTCGAACGCCGCGTGGTACGGCCGCGCGCCCACAAAAGCCGGCAGAAAACTATGGTGCACGTTGATGATCCGCCGCGGGTATCGGCGCACGAATTCGCCCGAAAGGATCTGCATGTAGCGCGCCAGCACGACCAGTTCGATGCCGTGCTCGCGCAGCAGCGCCAGTTGCTCGCGCTCGGCTTCCTGCTTGCTTGCGGCGGCCACCGGCACCAGCCGGAACTCGACTCCGTGAAACCGCGCCAGCGCCTCGGCGTCGGGATGGTTGCCGATCACGAGCGGAATCTCGCAGTGCAGTTCGCCGTTCTGCCGGCGGTGCAGCAGGTCCACCAGGCAATGCTGATACTGCGAGACGAACACCGCGAC
>JBBIQR010000545.1:0-899 GCA_037442245.1 Candidatus Solibacter sp.
GGCCAGGGTGTGGGAGACGGTCTCTCCGCCGAAGAGGCGCTCGCCGGTGAGCAGTTCAAAGAGGACGGCGCCGAAGGACCAGATATCGCAGCGCTTGTCGACGGGCTTGCCCGCGGCCTGCTCGGGACTCATGTAGGCCGCGGTGCCGAGGATGACTCCGGGCTGGGTGCCTCCTGCGGTGACGGTGGGGGAGCGGGTGGGGTCCTGGTCGGGCGACGCCACGCGGGTGACCGCCGCCAAGCCGAAATCGAGGACCTTGACTTCGCCGCGCGGCGTGACCTTGATATTGGCCGGCTTGAGGTCGCGGTGGACGATGCCTCTTTCGTGGGCGGCCTCCAAGGCTTCGGCGATCTGGCGCGCGCAGCGGAGCGCCGCATCGAGGGGAAGGGGTCCGCGCGGCGCATCGCCCTCGACCAGTTCCATTACCAGGTAGTTGGGGCCGACGTCGTAGAGGGTGCAGATGTTGGGGTGGTTGAGGGCGGAGATGGCGCGGGCTTCGCGCTGGAAGCGGGCGCCGAACTGCTCGTGGGACACCTTGATGGCGACGTCGCGGCCGAGGCGGGTATCGCGGGCGCGGAAGACTTCGCCCATGCCGCCGGCGCCGAGGCTTCCGAGGATCTCGAAGGGGCCGACGCGGTCGCCGGGGGTCCAGGAGGGGGTGTCGGCGCCGGCGAGGAGGGGGGCGGCCACGTCGAGAGCCGGCCTGTCGAGGAAGCCGTCGCCCGAGTCCTGGGCAAGCAGGGATTGGACGGCGCGGAGCAGGTCGGCATCGGCGGCCGCAGCATCCTTCAGGAAGGCCTCCCGGCGTTCCGGAGGGAGAGCCCGCGCCCGGTGGTAGAGATCCTGGATCTCGCGGAACCGGTCGGACGTCATGGCGCAAAATCGGTTGTCTACCAATC
>JBBIQR010000545.1:909-2391 GCA_037442245.1 Candidatus Solibacter sp.
GGTTGCGGGGTTGCGCAATTGCAAGCCGCGGTGGAGCAGCCGGACGTCCTCGGCGGTGAAGGGGAGCCGCATGGCCACCATATCGGCATAGTCGTCGGCGCCCCAGCGGGTCTTCATCACGCCGGTGGCGGAGTGATTCCCCAGGCCCTGGAGGAGGTGCACTATCTCGTGGGCCAGGACGTGTCCCATGAGGAAAGGAACGACGCGGGCGCTGACGGTAGTGAGGACGCGGTCGTAGTAGAGCACGATGTGGGTCCCTTCGAAGGGGAGGGCGTAGGCCAGCGCGCCGGGGTTTTCGCGCTCGGGGGTGCGCCGGGACACAGTGACCACCAGGCCGGCATCCGGGGCGCAAGCCTCGAGGCGGGCGCGCCAGACGAGGCGGACGCCGGCGCGGGCGAGGATCCGGGTGGCGGCGTCTTCGGCACGATAGAAGATGGCGGGGTCGGAGCCCGGATCCAGGCAGGCGGTCACCGTGCCGGAGGCCGGGCCGGAGCCATCCGCCCATGCCACCGTAACCATGGCGATTGCCGCCGCCGCAAGCGAGAGTTTCATCGTGGGTCTGCCTCCGCCGGTGCAGGCGGAACGGAGCGGCGAAAGCCGCCAGGGTCGTGGTAGTCTTTTTTTCTGGTATTGCGATGGAAGCAGCGGGCGATCCGGACGTCACGGGGTTATTGAAGGCCTGGAGCGCGGGAGACGCGGCGGCGCTGGACCGCCTGACGGCCGTGGTGCACGCCGAACTGCACCGCATCGCGCGGCGCTACATGCGCAACGAGCGGCCGGGCCATACGCTACAGACAACGGCGCTGGTGAACGAGGTGTATCTGCGGCTGGTGGACGTGAAGAACGTGGAGTGGCAGCACCGGGCGCAATTCTTCGCCATCTCCGCGCAGATCACGCGCAACATTCTGGTGGACGCGGCGCGGACACGCAGCGCGGACAAGCGCGGGGGAGGGGCGGTGAAGATCAACGTGGAGGACGCGCCGATCCTGGCTCCCGAGCCCGATGCGTTCATCCTGGCGCTGGACGAAGCGCTGGCGGCGTTTGCGCAGGTTGCGCCGCGGCAGGCGCGGGTGGTGGAACTGAGGTACTTCGGCGGGCTGACCGAGGAGGAAACGGCGGAGGTGATGAAGACTTCGGTCCGGACGGTGGAGCGGGACTGGCAGATCGCCAAGGCGTGGCTGCAACAGGAGTTGAGCGGGGCGGGGTAGGCGGTTTGGCGGCCGGCAAACGAATCCGGACGAAGTTCGACTAAAATATCGCGGGACCGGTGCAGGATATAAACGGCATCGGGAACGAGCGCAAAAGGGCGCGGGACCACGCTCTGGCGGACCGGGCGCTTCTCTTCTGGCGGGCGAAGCGTCGCGCGGCGGGGCGTTTCCGGTCCCGCAGCAGCGGTTTACTGTTGCGTTACCGTAAATCTGTTTCCACCGCGCGGCCTGCGTGATAGCATCCTGACACGGTTTTCTACGCTACGGGAGCGTC
>JBBIQR010000546.1:0-2385 GCA_037442245.1 Candidatus Solibacter sp.
GAACTGATGCGGTCGCGCGACGGCGGGCGCTCCTGGAGCTGGCCCGAGGTGGTGCTGGATACCCCGATCGACGATCGCGACGCCGGCGTGGTGGAGACTCAGGCGGGGTCCCTGCTGGTGACCACGTTCACATCCCTGGCGTATGAGGCGGTGCTGGCGAAGGCGGACGGATGGAGCGCGGACCGGCGCGAACGCTGGCAGGCGGTCCAACGGCGCACCACACCCGAGCAGCGGCGCCAATTGCTGGGCACCTGGATGCTGCGCTCGACCGACGGCGGGATGACGTGGAGCGGTCCCGCGCGCGTGCCGCTCAATTCCCCGCACGGACCGGTGGCGGTATCGGGCGGCCGCCTGCTCTACGCCGGCAAGCAGTTGTGGGAGCCGGGGACGAAAGTGGGGGTCGCGGAATCGGCCGACGACGGGCGCTCCTGGCGCTGGCTGAGCGATATCCCGGCGCGGCCCGGCGACCTGGTGCGGGAGTATCACGAGCTGCACGCCGTCGAGGCGGCGGACGGGCGCGTCATCGTGCACATCCGCAACCACAACCACGCCAATCCCGGCGAGACCTTGCAGTGCGAATCGCGCGACGGGGGCCGGACGTGGAGCACGCCGCGCCCGATCGGGGTGTGGGGGTTGCCGAGCCACCTGTTGCGGCTGCGCGACGGTCGGCTCCTCATGACCTACGGGTACCGGCGCGCGCCATTCGGCATCCAGGCGCGGGTCAGCGCGGACCACGGCGAAACCTGGCCCGGGCCGGTGACGATTTCCGTGGACGGGGCGAGCGGGGATCTGGGATATCCGTCAACCGTCGAGTTGCCGGACGGCGCGCTCGCGACGGCATGGTACGAACTGCCGGGCGGGTCCACGAAGGCGGTGCTCCGGCTGGCCCGCTGGCGGCTGAGCTGAGACGTAACACCACTGGCCGGTGCGGTTGATTCTTCGGCCTGTGGGATGCTACTCTATGGCTCTTAAGCGCTACCGTTAGGTCTTCTCCTCTTAACTAAAACCATGGATGCCATGTTGCACGCTCTGGGCGGAATTCTGCTGCGAGCCGTGCCTACTTTCCTGCTGATTCTGCTGCTGCATTTTTATTTGAAAGGGATGTTCTTCAAGCCCCTCGAAAAGGTGCTGCACGCGCGTTACCAAGCCACCGAGGGCGCCCGTAAGGCGGCGCAGGACAGCCTGGCGCGCGCCGGTTCGCGCGCCAACGACTACGAAAAAGAGCTGTTCGCGGCCAAGAGCGCGATTTACCAGGCGCAGGAGAAGGCATTTAAGGAGATGCAGGAGCGGCAGGCGGCGGCGATCGCCGAGGCGCGCGGCGCGGCCGATGCCACAGTCAAGGAAGCGCAGGCGGCGCTCGCGGCCGAAGCCGAGGCGGCGCGGCGCAACCTGGCGGCGGAGAGCGACGCGCTGGCCGAGCGCATCGCCGGGGCGATCCTGCGGCGGAGCGCGGCATGAAGCGGCTGATCCTGGCGCTAGGGTTGACGCTGGCGGCCGCACCCACCCTGGTCCGGGCCCAGGAAGCCGCAGCGGCTCAGGGCAAGCCGGAGAAGAAGGAAGAAGGCTCGCTCGAAATCTGGAAGTGGGTCAACTTCGCGATTCTGGCCGGCGGGCTGGGATACCTGATCGGAAAGAACGCCGGGCCGTTCTTCGCCGGACGCAGCGCGGCCATCCGCAAGGACATGGAGGATTCGCTCCGGCAGCGGCAGGAGGCCGAGGCGCGGGCCGCGGAAGTGGACCGCAGGCTGGCCGCGCTCGAGGGCGAAATCGCCCGGCTGCGGGCGGAGAGCGAGCAGGAACTCAAGGCCGGCGCGGAACTGGCGGCGCGGCAGACCGCGGAAGAGATCGCCAAGATTCAGGCGCACGCCGGGCACGAGATCGAGACCGCATCCAAGCAGGCGCGCGCCGAACTGAAGCGCTACGCCGCCGGACTGGCGGTCGGGGTGGCCGCCGGGAAGGTGCGGGCGCGCATGACGCCGGCCACGCAGGACGAGCTGGTAGACGGCTTCGTACAGGATTTGCAATGACCCACTCCGCGGTAGCAATGCGATACGCCAACGCGCTGGCCGATGTGGTCACGGGCGCCGGGATGGCCGGGGCGGAAGCGGCGCTGGCCGAGTTGCGGGCGTTCGACGCGCTGCTGGCGGAATCGGCGGAGCTGCACAACGCGCTGACGTCGCCGGCCGTGCCGCCGGGCCGCAAGCGCGCCGTGGTCGGGCGGATCGCCGACGGGCTCGAGCTCTCCCGGATCGCGCGCAATTTTCTCTTCGTGCTGATCGATCACCGCCGCATCGCGGCGCTGGGCGAGATCATTCACAGCTTCGAAACCGTGAGCGACGAGCGGTTGGGCTTCGCGCGGGCCGATGTGGCGAGCGCGCGGGAACT
>JBBIQR010000547.1:0-1001 GCA_037442245.1 Candidatus Solibacter sp.
CGGGTGACCGGCTCACGAAACTCCGGAATGCTCAGGCAGCCTTCGTTCTGGCGCAGCTTGCCTTCGGCGTGAATGATCTCCGGATTCACCAGCACCAGCTTGGCCTTGGGATCTTCCTTAAAGGTCACGTCAATGACCGCCAGCCGCTTTGAGAGGCCGATCTGCGGCGCTGCCAGCCCGACTCCGCGCGCCTCGTACATAGACTCGAACATGTCTTCGACGAGCTTTTCCAACTCGGCGTCGAAGGCCTCAACCTTCTCGGCCGGTTTCTCCAGCACCGGGTTTCCAAACTTCACGATGGGGTAGATCATTCTCTTGTCAGTGTAACCTTCCGGAAAACTCTAGCATACGGAACGCGGCCGTCGGCATGGCAGTGCTAAGACCGGGATGGGCGGGTCCGGCATGGTGCTTGGCGGCTGGCCGTTCGCCTCAATACCTCTTCAACTGCTCCAGATACCCCCGGCAGTTCCGTCCGGTCTCGAGCATCGAGTCGCCGCCAAACTTTTCCAGCGCGCAGCGCGCCAGGGTCAATGCCACCATGGCCTCCGCCGCCACGCCCGCCGCCGGCGCCACGCACACGTCGGAGCGCTCGTATGCCGCCTTCACCGCTTCGCGGGTTGCGAAATCAACTGAGCCGAGGGGACGGCGCAACGTAGAGATCGGTTTCAAATATCCCCGCACGCGAATCTCTTCGCCATTTGAGACGCCGCCCTCCATGCCGCCTGCATGATTTCCGCCGCGGGTAAATCCTGAGAACCCGGTATCCGCCTGGTACGTGATCTCATCGTGCACCGCCGAACCCGGGGAACTGGCGGCGCCGATTCCGGACCCGATCTCGACGGCTTTGACTGCCTGCAGAGACATCACGGCGGCCGCCAGCATGGCGTCCAGGCGCTCATCCCACTGCGCGTACGTTCCCAACCCCGGCGGAACGCCATGCGCCACCACTTCAAATACTCCGCCCACGGAGTCCCCCGTGCGCAGGACGCGGTCCACTTCGG
>JBBIQR010000547.1:1011-2381 GCA_037442245.1 Candidatus Solibacter sp.
CTGCGTCCGCGCAGCTCAGCAGAATCTCGCCGCGCGCGGCCAAGGAAACAATTTCTTCCCACGCCACCTCGCGCTGCACCGCGGCTCCGCCTACGGCGATGACGTGGCTGAGCACCTCAATCCCTAACTCCCGCAGGAAAGCTTTGGCCAGCGCGCCGGCCGCCACCCGCGCGGCCGACTCCCGCGCCGACGCGCGCTCCAGCACGTAACGCGCCTCCGGAAAGTTATGCTTCAGCGCGCCCGCCAGGTCAGCGTGTCCCGGACGCGGCGAGGCCACGCGCCGGTGCTTCTCCGCGTCGCCTTCGCCAACCGGCAAAGACTCCTGCCAGTTTTTCCAATCCCGGTTTTCAATCAAGACCGCGATGGGCGATGCGATCGTCTTGCCGTGGCGTACGCCGGAGAGAATACGAGCCGCGTCCTTCTCCATGTTCATCCGGCCGCCGCGACCGTAGCCCTGCTGCCGCCGCCACAGCTCGCGGTCCACAAATGCCGGATCAATCGTGAGCCCCGCCGGCAAGCCCGAGACGAAGGCTACCAACGCCTCTCCGTGCGATTCCCCGGCGGTGAAATAACGCAGCATGGTTGGGCTTTAACTCCCGATTGTAAACGATTGCTCCGCTCCCGCCCTGGATTTGCGGTCTGGAACGCGGGCCGGCCGGACAAGCGAAAACCCGGGTTGGAGTCCGCCGCTTTTCCCCTGTAGGATGACCCTTTCATTTCCTTGCGAGAGAGGTAAGAACGATGAATGTGTTTGACAACCTGGAACCGAAAGCAGTCTGGAAACACTTCGCCGCCTTGACCACCATTCCTCGGCCCTCCACCAGGGAGTCCGCCGCCCGCAACTATGTTTTGTCTCTGGTTTCCAGGCTGGGACTGCCGTCCACGCAAGACGAGACCGGCAACCTTGTGGTGCGCAAGGCTGCGCATCGGGGGCGCGAGGGCGCGCCCATGGCGTTGCTGCAGGGACATCTTGATATGGTGTGCGAAAAAAACGAAGGCACGGTCTTCAACTTCGACACCGACGCGATCCAGGCAGTACGCGACGGCGATTGGCTCCGAGCGGAGGGCACAACCCTGGGTGCCGACAACGGAGTCGGCGTGGCCGCGGCGCTGGCTGTGATGGAAAGCACGGAGGTGGCGCACGGACCGTTGGAGTTTGCCTTCACAGTGGATGAGGAAACCGGACTGACCGGAGCCGCGCAGTTTCCCGGAGGGCTCCTGCAGTCGAAGTATTTCCTGAACCTGGACAACGAGGAGAGCGGCACCATCTGCATCGGGTGCTCCGGAGGAATCAAGACCACGGCCCGGCGCAAAGTCATCCGCCGTGCCGCTGGCAGCGATGGAGCCTGGCGGATTAAGGTTTTCGGCTT
>JBBIQR010000548.1:0-1845 GCA_037442245.1 Candidatus Solibacter sp.
TTCACCAGCAGCGCGTGCATCCAACTGTAGACCGTCGTGTTGGCCCCGATCCCCACCCCGATCGTGAGAATCGCCACCGCCGCGAACCCGCGGTTGCGTCCGGCGCCGCGCAGCGCGTAGCGCAAATCCTGTTTCAGCGCGCCCATATTCACCGGAGGTCCTCGCACGCCGTGTGCCGTTCCCCCACAGTGAAGAATACACGCCTCGCGCCCCTCCCGCGTGAGCGGAATTGGGACCCGCTGCGCGGATTCGGACACCCCGCCGCGTTATTCCGTACGCAGCGCCGTCATCGGCGATATCGACGCCGCCACGCTCGCCGGGATCGTCGCCGCCGCGCCCGCGCACAGCCCCAGCGCGCCCGCCGCCACCGAAAGCGCCAGCGGATCCCAGAACGCGACCTCGTACAACTGGCTCGCGATCAGCCGCGCCGCCCCCACCGCCAGCGGGACCCCCACCGCCAACCCCACCGCCACGTGCACCAGCGCGCCCCGCAGGATGAACCACACCACCTCCACCCGTCCCGCGCCCAGCGCCATCCGGATGCCGATCTCGTTCGTCCGCCGCGCCACCGTGTACGCCGTCACGCCATATAACCCGACCGCCGCCAGTATCAGCGCCACCGCCCCGAACAGCCCCGCCAGGCCGGCCACCGCGCGCTCCTGGTCGAACGTCAATTCCACCTGCTCCCGCAGCGTGCGCACGCTGTTCACCGTCAGGTTGGGATCGATGTTCGCCAGCGTCCGCCGCACCACCGGCTCCAGCGCCCCCGCCGCCAGGTTCGTCCGCGCCAGCAGCCCTCCGATGAAGTGCGATTGCATCTCCACCCGCGCCATCAGCGTATCGTGGTAATCCACGTTCTGCGCCAGCGGCACGTAGAACATCGGACGCGCCGGACGCCGCAGCGCGAAGCCCGCGAACTTCGCGTCCCGCACGATCCCCACGATCCGGAACGTGCCCGCGTTCTGCGGCAGGTCGAGACCGAAGTGCTGCCCCAGCGGTTCCTCCCCGCTGCGGAAAAACCGCTTCACAAACGCCTCGTTGACGATCGCCACGTTCTCCGCCGTCTCGTTGTCGCGCCGGTCGAAGTGCCGCCCCCGCGCCAGCCTCACCCCCAGGGTCTGCAGATAGTCCGCGCTCACCCGGTCCCACGACGCGCCCGACTGCCCGTCCATCTTCGGCGCCGGATGCCCCGACACCAGAATCAACTCGCCCCAGTTGTTCGTCAGCGGATTGTACAGCGCCAGCCCCGCCCCGGTGACTCCCGGCAGCCCGCTCAACCCGTCCTCGATCTTGCGGTACAGCGCCGCCAACTGCTCCCGCGTGTACGCCGCCGGAGGCTGGTTCAGCGAGATCATCACCCGCCCGTCCACCGGATACCCGAACTGCTGGTTCTCCAGCCGGTCCAGACTGCGCGCCAGCATCGTCGCCCCCGCCACCAGCACCACCGAAAGCGCCGCCTGGATCACCAGCAGCGCCCGCCGCGCCAGCGAGGAGTGATCGCTCGTGCTCCGCCCCGCCCCGCGCAGTGCCTCCAGCGGACTCGTGCGCGTCGCAAACCACGCCGGAGCCGCGCCGAACAGCATCCCCGTCGCCAGCGTCACCGCGAAACAGAACCCCAGCACCAGCGGCGAGGGAAGCGTGCTGTACGGAATGAACCGCGACCCGCGGAACGCCAGCGCCAGCAGCAGCCGCCCCGCCAGCACCGCCACTCCCAGCCCCACGATGCCCCCCGCCACCGCCAGTACCGCCGACTCCGCCAGCGCCTGCCCCACCACGTGCCGCGCCCCCGCTCCCACCGCCAGCCGCAGCGCCAGTCGCTCGCGCTCGACGCGATCCTCGTCGAGG
>JBBIQR010000548.1:1855-2373 GCA_037442245.1 Candidatus Solibacter sp.
CGCGGCCACCGCCAGCCGCAGCGCCGTCTGTCCCCGCCGCGCCACCGCCCGCGCCAGCAGCAGGTTGGCCACGTTCGCGCACGCAATCAGCAGCACCATCCCGCATACCGCCAGCAGAATCTGCAAACTGCGCCCGTACTCTTCCTTCATCTCCGCCACCCCCGCCCCCGCCGGCACCACGTGGATCATCTGCTTGGGCAGCATCCGGATCACATCCGGCATCCAGTTCGAGGGGTACCCCGATTCGTGCTCCATCCACTGCCGCAGTACGCCCGTGAACCGCGGCTCCATCCCCGCCGTCGACGCCCCCGGCCGCAATCTCCCGATCGCCCGCAGCCACGCCCCCACGCTCTGCCGCAGCAGCGACGCGTCGCCCGTCAGCAGCGGCTCCTGCTGCACCGGAATCCAGATCGCCGGCGGATCTCCCCGCAGCGTCTCCCCGAAAAACCCCGGCGGCGCGATCCCGATCACCGTGAACGCGTGCCCCTCCACCAGAAATGTCGCGCCCACCACCGAGC
>JBBIQR010000549.1:0-2372 GCA_037442245.1 Candidatus Solibacter sp.
GAACAGCGTGTGGTTGACGTTGATGCCGATACCGGCGATGGCCTGCGTCCCGGCGAGTTGCACCAGGATGCCGGCGGTCTTCTTGCCGTCGAGCATCAGGTCGTTGGGCCAGCGCAAGTCGCAGACGATGCCGGTTGCCTGGGCGATGGCGTCCACCGCGGCGACCCCGAGCGCGAGGGTGAGCACCGGCGCGGGCTCGAGCGCGATCGAGCAGTAGATCCCGTTCGAGGGCTCCGAGTGCCACTTGTGGCCGTGGCGGCCCAGCCCCGCCGTCTGCCGTCCCGCAAGCACGATGCTGCCGGTAGGCAGCCCGGCGGCGGCGCGCATCGTGGTATCGACCTCGGGGTAGAAGTCGATGCGGCGGTCCGGAAAATGCCTACGCAGGCGTTCGAGATCGATCATGCCAGTTCGAGCCGGAAGCTGATGTCCATGGCGCGCGCCGAGTGCGTGATGGTGCCCGACGAGACGAAGTCCGCACCCGCTTCCGCATAGGCCCGGACGTTGGCCAGCGTGATCCCGCCGGAGAGTTCCACTTGGGCGCGCCCGGCGATTTCGGCGATCCATTCGCGCGCCTCTTCGGGAGTAAGGTTATCGAGCAGCAGGTGGCGCGCGCCGCTCTCGAGCGCTTCGCGCAACTCAGGCCGCGTGCGGACTTCGATCTCGATGGGCGCCGGCGAAGCCGCGCGCGCCGCGGCGATGGCCTGCCGTACGCCGCCCGCCGCGGCGATGTGGTTGTTCTTAATCAGGACCGCGTCCCACAACCCCATCCGGTGGTTGGTCACGCCGCCCGCGGCCGCGGCCTGCTTCTCCAGCACGCGCATCCCGGGAGTGGTCTTGCGGGTATCGAGCACGCGGCAGCCGGTTCCGGCGACCGCGTCCGAAAACGCGCGCGCGGCCGTCGCCACCCCGCTCAGCCGCTGGAGGAAGTTCAGCGCCACGCGCTCGCACTCGAGCAGCGTGCGCGCGCGTCCGCGCACAGTGGCGAGGATCTCGCCGTCTTCGCAGCGGTCGCCGTCGCGCTTGCGGACCTGCAACTCGTCCACCCCGCCGCGCGCCGCGTAGATTTCCGCGAGAACCTCGAGGCCGGCGGCCACCAGAGGCTCGCGCGCCAGAAAGCGCCCCCGCCCCTGCCGGTCCGCCGGAACGCAGGCGGCGCTGGTGATATCGCCCGCCCCGATATCCTCTTCGAGAGCCAGCCGCACGATCGGTTTCATGACAGTTTTTCGACCTGCGCCTTGTAGCCGGCGAGCTTCGCGCGGATGGAATCGATCACCTTGGCCGGCGCCTTGCTCATGAAGACCGGGTCGTTCAACTGCCGCTCGCTGTTGGCGATGTTCTTTTCGAGTTGCTCCCGCTCCCTGGCGGCGCGCTTCTGCTGCGCCTCTTCCATCGCCGCGGGCACGTGCAGCACCACGTCGAACTCGGCGGTGGATCGCTTCACGCCGGTTTTCGGCGCGTCCTCGTCGCGGAATTCCAGTTTCACGTTGGCCATCTTCTGAATGGCCGCGGCGTGGCGTTCGGCCACCGCGAGCGATTGCGTCCGGCAGTACAGTGCGCCTTCGAGCTGCTGCTTGGGATCGAGTTTGGACTCGGTGCGCAGCGTGCGCGTGAGGGTGACCACCTGCTGGAGAATCTCGACCTCGGCTTCGGCGGCGGAGTCGCTCCACTCGGGACGCGCTTTCGGGAAGGCCGCGAGCGCGATCGATCGCGCTCGCTCGCCCTGGATTTCCAGCCGCTGCCAGAGTTCTTCCGTGAGGAACGGCATCGCCGGATGCAGCAGGCGCAGCGCCGTCTCGAAGGCCCGCACCGCATTTTCCCATCCCGTGCCGCTCACCTTCTTGAGTTCCAGGTACCAGTCGCAGAACTCGTGCCAGAAGAACTGCCAGACCAGTTGCGCGTACTCGTGATAGCGGTACTGCTCGATGGCGCGGTTGGCCGCATCGGCGGCGGCGTGTAGCCGCGAGAAGATCCAGCGGTCCTCGATCGGCATTTCGCCGGACCCTTCGCTAACCGCCGCCGTGGGCGCGTTCAGAAACAGAAATCGCGCCGCGTTCCAGATCTTGTTGGCGAAGGCGCGGCTGCTTTCCATGCGCTCTTCGGTGAGCACGATGTCGGTGCCCGGCGCCGCGCCCTGCAGCAGCGCCATCCGCACCGCGTCCGTGCCGTGCTTCTCGGTCACCACCAGCGGATCGATGACGTTGCCCCGCGTCTTCGACATCTTCTGGCGCTCGGCATCGCGCACCAGACCGTGAATGTAAACCTGGCGGAACGGCACGTCGCCCATGAATTCGCAGCCCAGCATCACCATGCGGGCCACCCAGAAGAAGAGGATGTCGAAGCCGGTGATCAGCAGCGAGGTCGGGTAGTAGCGC
>JBBIQR010000550.1:0-2324 GCA_037442245.1 Candidatus Solibacter sp.
CCAGAAGAAGAGGATGTCGAAGCCGGTGATCAGCAGCGAGGTCGGGTAGTAGCGCTTGAGGTCCTCGGTCTGGTCCGGCCAGCCCAGCGTGGAGAAGGGCCAGAGTCCGCTCGAAAACCAGGTATCGAGCACGTCGGGATCCTGCGTGAGGGCGGCGGAGCCGCAGCGCGGGCACGTTGCGGGCGCCTCGCGCGCGACCGCGACCTCCTTGCAGTTGCCGCAGTGCCACGCCGGAATGCGATGCCCCCACCAGAGCTGGCGCGAGATGCACCAGTCGCGGATGTTGTACATCCACTCGTTGTAGGTCTTGACCCAGTTGGCGGGAACGAACTGAATGCTGCCGTTCTCCACCACCTCGATCGCTTTTTCGGCGAGCGGCCTGGTCTTCACGAACCACTGCGTGGAGATCAACGGCTCGACCGGCGTCTTGCAGCGCTGGCAGGTGCCGAGGCTCAGCGGGTACGGCTCGACCTTGGCCAGAGCCCCCGCCTTTTCGAGGTCCGCGAGCACGCGGTGGCGCGCCTCGAAGCGGTCCAGCCCGGCATAGGGTCCGGCCGCTTCCGTCATCACGGCGCGGTCGTCGATCACCTGGACCTTCGGCAGGTTGTGCCGCTTGCCCGCTTCAAAATCGTTGAGGTCGTGAGCCGGGGTGACCTTGACCACGCCGGTGCCGAACTTGGGGTCCGCCAGGTCGTCGACGATGATGGGAATCTCCCGCTCCATCAACGGAAGTTGCACGCTCTTGCCGTGCAGGTCGAAGTAGCGCTCGTCTTTGGCGTTGATGGCGACGGCGGTGTCTCCCAGCATGGTCTCGGGCCGGGTGGTCGCCACCGTCACGAAGCGTCCGGGCATTCCGTTGACCGCGTAGCGGATGTGCCACAGGCTGCCCTGCGTATCGGTATGGGCGGTTTCGAGGTCGCTGATGGCGGTGTGGCAGCTCGGGCACCAGTTGACCATGTACTCGCCGCGGTAAATGAGGCCCTTTTCGTAGAGCCGCACGAAAACCTCGCGCACCGCGCGGGAGAGCCCGGCATCCAGGGTGAAGCGTTCGCGCGTCCAATCGCAGGAAGCGCCGAGCCGCACCATCTGCTTCTTGATGGTGTCGCCGGAGTGCTCCTTCCAGGCCCAGACGCGCTCCTCGAATTTCTCGCGGCCCAGGTCGCGGTAGTTGATTCCCTCTTCGGCAAGCTGCCGCGCCACTACCATCTGGGTGGCGATGCCGGCGTGATCGGTGCCCGGCAGCCACAGGGTATTCTCGCCGCACATGCGGTGCCAGCGGACCGTCACGTCGATTTCCGTGTGCTCCAGCATGTGCCCGATGTGGAGCACGCCGGTCACGTTGGGCGGCGGAATGACGAGCGAGAACACCCGCCGCGGATCCTGGCTATCGGCCGTGAAGATACCGGAGTCAATCCACCACTGCGCCCAACGCGGCTCGAAGCGCCCGGGCTCGTACACTTTCTCGATTTGCATGGGAAATTTCATGATAACAAGGGGCGCCTGTTGTCCCGCAACCGCCGCCCTTCGCTCCGGCCCGCCGCCCCGGATGTGCCATCCTGGAGGCGGCTGGAGCGCATGGCGGCTTACGACGATTTCGCCTGGTTCTACGACCGCTACTGGAACGAGGAGTTCCACGCCGCGGCATTCCCGATTCTCGAGCGGATCCTGCTGCCGCGGCTCGGCCCGCGCGCGCACCTGCTCGACGTCTGCTGCGGAACCGGCTACCTGGCCCGGCTGCTGACGGAGCGCCGCTACCGCGTCACCGGCTTCGATGCGTCCCCGGCGATGGTAAGGCTGGCGCGCGTGCGTGCGCCGCGGGCGCGCTTCGAGGTGTGCCAGGCCGCCGCCTTCCGTACGCGCGCGAAGTTCGACGCCGCGGTCAGCACCTTCGACAGCCTCAACCACATCCTCGATCCCGCCCACCTGGCCGAGACCTTCCGCCGCGTGGCCGCCGCGCTCAAACCCGGCGCGCCCTTCGCCTTCGACATTCTGCTCGAGGCCGCCTACCGCACCGATTGGGCGGAGAATTTCACCATCGTACGCGACGACCACGTGCTCGTAATTTCCGGCAGCGGCTTCGACTTCCGCACCCGGCTCGCGCATTGCCGGATCACAACCTTCCGCAAGCGCCTACACGGGTGGCGCCGCGCCGATACCGAAGTGACCGAGCGCTGCTACACCGCCGCCGAGATCGACGGGATGCTGCGCGACGCGGACTTGCAGCCGGCGGAATGCTACGACGCGCGGGATCTGGGCATGGCGGGGCAGATCGGCGAGGGGCGGGTGTTCTACGTGGCCCGCGGGAGTTGAGCCATCCCGCCGCC
>JBBIQR010000551.1:0-2304 GCA_037442245.1 Candidatus Solibacter sp.
CAGTGCGCGGGCCCATGACGGCGGGGCACTAAACCGGGTGCCGGGATTTGGGCAGAACGGGATGCGGGGCGCCAGCCCGGCCGGTTGCAAGTTCCGGGAGGCGTTCGCTTTGTACGAAAAGCGCATCTGGCACGTGGCGTGCGCAATCAGTAGTAAGGAAGGTCATAATTAAGATGCCGGACGTTATGGAAGATCTATCCCAGACCGAGGAAACCTCGAGGGGCGAGGTGGCGAAGCCCGACGCCAGCCTCCACGACGCGATCGAGAACATCGACATCGGCGGCCCCTCGATGCTGCGCAGCGCGGCAAAGAACCACGAGAGCGTGACCGTGGTCGTGGATCCCGCGGACTACGCGGCGGTGGCGGAGCAGATCCGGGCTGGCGGAACCACGACCCCGGAGCTGCGGCGGCGGCTGGCGGCGAAGGTGTTTGCCCGCACCGGGGCGTACGACGCGGCGATCGCGGCCTACCTGGACAAGGCGTTCGGAGGAACCCGGCACGGGCTTCCGCCGGCGCTGGTTCTCCAGGCGCCGCTGGCGCAGCCGCTGCGGTACGGGGAAAATCCGCACCAAAAGGCGGCGCTTTACGGCCGGTTTCATGAGTATTTCGAGCAGCTGCACGGAAAGGAACTGTCGTACAACAACATTCTTGACCTGACGGCGGCGGCGGCGCTGGCGAAGGAATTCGCCGACGACCGTCCGACGGCGGCAATCCTGAAGCACACGAATCCGTGCGGCGTCGGGCAGGCGGCGACGCTGCGCGCGGCTTGGGAAAAGGCGTTTGCGACAGACCGCCAGGCGCCCTTCGGCGGAATCATCGCGGTGAACCGGACCCTGGACGGCGCCTGCGCGGAGGCGATTGCGGAGATTTTCAGCGAGGTGATCGTGGCGCCGGAGTTTTCACCGGAGTCGCTGGATATTTTGCGGAAGAAGAAGAACCTTCGACTGCTCAAGGCGCTGAGTCCCGCGGCGGCCGGCGGATCGTGGGACATTCGGAGCGTGGGGGCGGATTCGTACCTGGTGCAGGAGCGGGAATCCGTGGCGACCGGGGCGGAGCAGTGGAAGATTGTGACGAGGCGCCAGCCGACGGAAGCGGAGCGGGAGGCGATGCGGTTCGGGTGGCGCGTGGTGAAGCATGTGAAATCCAACGCGATTGTATTCGCGAGCGCGGACGCGACGCTGGGCATCGGCGCGGGGCAGATGAGCCGGGTCGATTCCAGCCGGATCGCAGTTTGGAAGGCCGGGGAGGCCAAGCTTCCGCTGCAGGGCAGCGCGGTGTGCAGCGACGCCTATTTTCCGTTCCCGGACGGTCTGATTGCGGCGGCGGAGGCGGGCGCGACGGCGGCGATTCAGCCGGGCGGCTCGATCCGAGATCCGGAGGTGATTGCGGCGGCGGACGAGCGGAACATGGCGATGGCGTTCACCGGCACGCGGCATTTCCGCCACTAGCCCGACTTCCGCTACTCAAGTAGTGATCTGACTTTTTTCGGTGGGTTGGCCTGTGGATTTCCCAACGATTCCTGCGTTTTCGATCGCCAAACGTCGTGTAGTGGCGACCTGCCCTCTTCCCACCGTGCTTGCGGGCGTTACACTGACGCCATGTTTCTCAAGTGCAGCAAGCGCCAAAAGGACGGCAAGGAACATCGCACCTGGTCCGTCGTCGAGAGCCGCCGCCTCGGGCGCAGCGTCGTGCAGCGCCACGTTCTCTACTTGGGCGAGATCAACGACTCCCAGCGCGCCGCCTGGCAGAAGGCCATTGACGTCTTTGACGTGCAGGATGGCCAGACCCGTCAATGCGCGCTCTTTCCCCATGACCGAACTCCGCCCGTTACGGACACGCCCGCCGTGCAGGTGCACTTGTCCCAACTCCAGCTCTGCCGGCCCCGTTCCTGGGGCG
This sequence comes from Candidatus Solibacter sp., assembly GCA_037442245.1. Lineage (GTDB taxonomy): Bacteria > Acidobacteriota > Terriglobia > Bryobacterales > Bryobacteraceae > Solibacter. The sequence goes on from JBBIQR010000551.1 coordinate 1,897, forward strand.
CGTGCTGGCTGGGCGATCAACTCTGGCGCGAACTCCACCTCGACACCTTCTTCGCCGCGCGGCTGGGCCGGAGCCGCGAAGGCACCGATTGGGAGAAAGTCCTGCGCCTGCTCACGCTTTACCGGCTGGTCTCGCCCGGCAGTGAATGGCGTCTGCACCGGCACTGGTTCGCCACCACCGCTTGCGCCGATCTGCTCGGGGCGGACGAACGCCTCGCGCAGGACGACACGCTCTATCGCGGTCTGGATGGCTTGCTCGCCCACAAGGACGCCCTCTTCGCCCATCTGCGCCGGCGCTGGAGCGATCTGTTCGCCGCGAAGTTCGACGTGCTGCTCTATGACCTGACCAGCACCTATTTCGAGTGCGACGTGCCGGAGCAGGAAACCGATCCGCGCCGCTTCGGTTACA
>JBBIQR010000552.1:0-2290 GCA_037442245.1 Candidatus Solibacter sp.
CGCACGCCAAGCCGGCCGCGCATGCCCATGTTGCCGTTCACGCCGTCTGCTCCTTCGCGGCGTTCTTCTTGGCGCAACGCTTGCATTGCCAGCCAGCGTCGGTCCAGGTGATATGGCGGAGGCAGAACTCCTGGTGACAGGAGCTGCAGATCTCAAGCGAGTAGCCGTTGGGCCGCGGGCAGAGGGGACAGAGGCGCTTCGGGCGTCCCAATACTAGCGCGCTCGGCGTGTCTTCGGTGCGGTGTCCCGGGCGGCCTGCTCCGCCATTGCCTTCGCCAGCTCCGCGATGGCGGGGGTGATGCGGCTGGCCTCCCGGCGCTCGGTCTCCAGCTCAGCCGGCGTGCGCGGGTACTCGACCGGGTCGGTGGACCAGCCCTCGCGCAGCCGGTACGGTGCGCACTTGGCACAGTCGAGTGCCCACGGCTTCGGTGGACCGGTGAGGTCGGCCTTGACGCGCATGTGGTGACAGCCGGTCGGCATGCACACGTACTGGTTGATGTCGGTACGCCCGTAGAGCACGGTCATCGCGTCTCCTGTGGGTGCCCGCAGCGCGGGCAGGTGGCCTGCCAGGGCCAGAGGGAGTGAGAGCAGGCATCGCAGTAGCCGCCGATGCGGCCGGAGATGATCACCGCCGAGGACACCTGGTCGTACTCGCGGTTGATCTGCGACTTCGCCAGCGCGCGCTGGTGCTCGGGCCGGTCGATGGTCACGTACCCGTCACGCGCGTTGTAGTGCGTGCCGTCCGCCATATCGAGCCCGCGGCAGTTGGGCGCCACGCGGTAGCGGGTCATGCGTCCTCCGATGGTCCGGCTACGGCGGGCGGGGAAAGAGAGGGAAAGCCAGCCCGCCGGCCGGGGTTCGGTTTCGCCCCGAAGGGCTCATGTGGTAGGCCGGAGTCGCGCCGTCATCAGCCCTCGTACAAGACGACGCGCTCGCGGTGGGGCTCCACTCCGGCCGGAGTTCCGCACGGACTTTGTCATCGCGCGCGTGCGGGCGCGCGGAAGCGGAACGGTGCACCGCCGCTCATGTAGTTGCCACCCTGTAACGCCGGGTGGCCCCGCGGGAGCGGTTTAGCTCCAGGGTGTGGTGGAGGTACGGGTCATGCCCGAAAGAAACGCCGAGTACTGCGGCGCCGCTGCGACCAGCGAGCCGTAGAGGAAGAGAGAGTAGCGGAAGGTGATGTCAACCACCGGCCAACTGATCGACAGGTAGTCCTGCACGTTGCTGACCTGCCACGCCACGTTGACGTTGCTGAACGTCATGGGCAGCGTGTAGCTCATCAGCATCGCGTTGCCCTGCGGGAGCAGCGGATGGACCGAGAGGTTGATCGACGAGCGGGTGATCGGGTTGAGCACCGTGCTCACCGCGCCGCCGTACGTGATCCCGGCCAGCTCGTCCTGCTCCACGAAGAGCCGGAAGGCCGCGCCGTTGTTCTGGTTCTTCAGGATGTCGTCGCTGAGGTTCTTGACGTCGAAGCCCGACGCCACGATCTCGGTCGGCGATGCGCGGAAGCCGTTGCCGCTGCCGCTGGTGGCGGTGGAGCTGTTGTAGAGCCCGGAGTTGTCCCACAGGCCCGCCAGCGCGTCCTCAATCACCGGGTACGAGAAGGTCGTCCCGATGCTGTTGCGGACGTAGCCGCCCATGTAGCCGGACGGGTAGGCGCTGGTGGCCGGGAGGCCCTGCAGCACCGACTGGATGCCGTCGTAGCGGTTGAGGGACGTGGTGCCGGTGTCCGCGGACGGGGCGACCGAGCCGGACGTCGGGATGACGCCCTGCACGGTGTACTTGGTGCCGCCCACGGTGGCGATGCGGTACATGCCCGCGCGGCCGGGGGTCGCGGTGCCGGTGCCGCCGTACACGTTGTACTGCAGCGCGCCGGGGACGCTGCCCCAGATGAGATCGACCACCTGCGACGCGGCGGCCGCCACGGCGCTGAACGCCGTCTCGGTCGTCTCGCCGAAGTAGTTGGTCGCGGTGACCGCGAAGTACAGGTTGCCGGTGGTGGTGGTGATCGCCGTCTCACCCGAGGCGAGCGACGTGCGCCCGGTCGCCGAGATGACGGTCGGAGCGCCGACGCCGCCGGACTTGCTGATGCCGCCGATGAGCATGTACTCCTCGGCCATCAGGGCTTCCTGGAGCAGGATCAGGTTCACGAGTGCGGCGACGTCCTCGAAGCCCTGCCCGGCGAACTTGGCAAGCCACGAGGCGTTCTCTGTCAGCCCGAAGAACTTCATCGGGATGTTCAGGTCCACCGCCGTCTGTGCGCCAGACTGCGGCAGGTTGATCGGGT
>JBBIQR010000553.1:0-2288 GCA_037442245.1 Candidatus Solibacter sp.
CTACCTCCCCGTGCGAGTAATCCGCTCCGGCCCCAACTCATTGGTGGGCGAGAGCGCATCTGTGGTGTAATCGAGGGGGGAGGCCGCAGCCATGGAAGTCGAAATGAAAATCCGCGGGCTCATGATGGATCCCGTCAACAACATGCCGATCGTCATCCTCAAGGATGTGAACGGCACCACCGTGCTTCCCATCTGGGTCGGCGTCTACGAAGCCAACGCCATCGCACTCGAAATCGAAAAGGTTTCGACTCCCCGCCCGATGACCCACGACCTCATCCGCAACCTGCTGATCGGCCTGAATACCTCGTTGCGCAAAGTCGTGGTCAGCGAACTCAAGGAAGATACGTTCTACGCCGTGATCTGGCTCGATCGCGCCGGCGAACTCATCAGCGTGGACTCCCGCCCCAGCGACGCGCTCGCCCTCGCCCTGCGGCTGGATTGCCCGATCTATGTCGAGGAGAACGTGCTCAAAAGCTCCCGGCAGGCGGCGAACATCTCCGATAAAGTCAATAACGAGGAACTGCGCCGCTGGCTGGAGGGCCTCAACGACGAGGACCTGGGCCGCTACAAAATGTGAGCCGCCTCGAAGATTTGGGCATCCGGAAAATGGTCGAAGGGCCCGCCGTCTCCCTGTACGTCCGCGGCAACTGCGTCGCCGCCGTGGGCGCGACCCAGGGCAGTACCGGCCTGATGACCGCGCAGGGCCTGGCCTACCTGGTGTGGCGCGAGGGCGCCGCCCTGCTGGTTTCGAAAGCCGGGGAAACGCCGGCCGCTCCGGAACAGCTCGAAGAGATCCGCAAGTTCACCGAAGATTTGAAAGCCGCGCTCACCACATGACCATCGACCAGCAACTCGCTTACCTGCGCAAGGGGATGGCGGAGATCATCCGCGAAGAGGACCTGCGGGAGCGCCTCGTCCAGGCGGCGAAGACCGGCCGCCCGCTGCGCGTCAAAGCCGGCTTCGACCCCACCGCGCCGGACCTCCACCTCGGCCACACCGTGCTGCTGCGCAAGATGAAGCACTTCCAGGACCTCGGCCACACCGTCATCTTCTTGATCGGCGACATGACGGGCCGCATCGGCGACCCCACCGGCCGCAACATCACCCGTCCGCCGCTCGACCAGGCGGCCATCGACCGCAACGCCGAAACCTACAAGCAGCAGGTCTTCAAAATCCTCGATCCCGCCAAAACCGAGATCCGCTTCAACAGCCACTGGCTGGCTCCGCTGAAATGGGAGGAGGTCATCCGGCTCACCAGCAAGTACACCGTGGCCCGCATCCTGGAGCGCGACGATTTCGCCAAGCGCCTCAAGGAAGGGGTGGCGATCTCGATGCACGAACTCATGTACCCGCTGGCCCAGGGGTACGATTCGGTCGCGCTCGAAGCCGACGTCGAAATGGGCGGCACCGACCAGAAGTTCAACCTCCTGGTCGGCCGCGAACTGCAGCGCGATTACGGGCAGCAGCCGCAGATCGTCGCCACCGTGCCCATTCTCGAAGGCCTGGACGGCGTCAACAAGATGTCCAAATCGCTGGGCAACTATATTGGAATCGCCGAACCGCCCGAGGTCATGTTCCGCAAGGTCATGCAGGTTTCCGACGATCTGATGTGGCGCTACTGGGAACTGCTCACCGACCGCAGCCTGGAAGAAATCGCCCGCATGCGCGCCTCGATGCACCCGATGGAGGCGAAGATCGCGCTCGGCAAAAGCGTGGTCGCCGATTTCCACTCGGCCGCCGCAGCGGATGGCGCCGCCGAAACCTTCAACTCCGTGGTGCGCCGCGGCGAGATCCCCGCCGATATCCCGGCGGTGAGCCTGCCCGGAGACGTGCACGGCGAGGGCGGCATCCGCGTCGACAAACTGCTCGCGCGCATCGGTCTGGCCGCCAGTGTCAGCGACGCGGCCCGCAAAATCAAGGCGCAGGCGGTCGAGATCAACGGCCGGAAGCACACCGGTATCTGGCTTGCCAACCCGCCCGCCGAACTCCTGATTCAAGTCGGCAAGCTCTGGCGCAGAGTCCAGTAACCGGACCGCCCCGCGCCCACCGGGTCACGCTCGCGCGGCACGCGCGGCACGCGCGGAAGGCGGCGAGAACCGCCGCCAGGTCCTCCGCGAGGCGGCAATCAATTGCAGGCCAGAAACTTCCGGTACTCCTCGCGCATCTCGGGGTCCGTCCGGATCTCTTCCGGCTTCACCCCACCGGCCTGCATCTGTCGGAACAGTTCCAGCCGGTACTCGGGGTCACTATCGTCGCCAAGCTGTGGGTCGGGATCGTATGGTCTTTCC
>JBBIQR010000554.1:0-2270 GCA_037442245.1 Candidatus Solibacter sp.
AGGAAACCCTCGAGAACTGGTCCGAACCCCTCGTCTGAAATTGTGGCCGAAAACCCTTATCCCAAACTGCGTGAACAGGCCTTGCATGGATTGGTCGGGAAAATCGCGCCCTTGGGTGCCGCCGATGAGCCTGTCGCGGTTCTGATGGATTGGAATGTAGGGGATGGGACGGCCACGGTCGTTGCGGTCGCGGACGGCTCAGCCAGCATCTACATAAGCACGGGTGGCGGATTCATTGGTGGCGGCCATACTCACAAGGAAATCCGGCAGGCGGCATTCCAGGCTCTTGGCGCTGCAGGCGAATTGCGCAATCTCCTGCGGCAGGCTTCAGATTTTCCGCTGCCAGGTCCAGAGGAGGTCTTCTTCTACGCTGTGACGAGTCACGGAGTTTATGCCGGCTCGGATTCCCTCAACGAACTGGCCGCCCAGACCAGTCCATTAACAAGACTCGGAAATGCCATGCAGCTGATTGTGACCCTATATCGCCAGCTCTCGCCCGCAAAATGACCAGTGCCATTAGTTACGATCGCTTTGGCATTCGTCAACCGTGTAGCTCGAGCACTTTTGTCCCCTGATGACTGATATTTGACCGCTGACATCTCTCATTGTATCAACGTCCGCATCTTCGCCGTCCATACCGCCAGACTCCCGAGCGGCACGGCCTCCACGCCCGCTTCGCGCAGCGTCTCCTGCACGAACCGGTGTCTTTCGTTCTCCGCGATCAGGTGCACGTCGGTCACGGCGGTAAACTCGCTTGCCGCCACCTTGCCCCGGATGCGCTCCACCGTGTACGCCAGTGACTTGACGTCCCCCGGCGTCCGCGAAACGCTCAGGGTCTGCACGAAGCCCCGCGTGCCGTTCCGCCGGTAGGCATAGTCAATGCGCGCCGGGTCGCCCGCAAAGGTAAACTTCTCCGCGCGCACTCCCTTTTCCAGCCGGTCCCACAGCCGCGCCTGCTTAAACACCTGCGCGCAGTACGATCGCATCGAGCCGCGGCTCCCCGGCGCCCCGATGCGCGCGGCCCCCGCCCCGCTCGGCGGGGCCACATGGTCGGCGTACAGCCGCTCGATTTCCGCATCCAGATCGCTGGCCTGAACGCCCTTTTGCGGCGCCAGTTGCAGCGCATTGGAAAGTGTCTCGTCCCATTTCGCGAGAAGCCGTAGCCACTCAACGCCCGCCTGCGCGTCGCTTCTCCCGTTGCTTCCGGTTGCGCCGTTGCCGCCAAACAGCTGCGTCGCCGTCGCAAACCGGTTTTCCAGGTCGTCACGCAGCGCCCGCAGCAACTCCTCGTCCGCCCGCGGGTGCAGCCGCCGCACGCGCGCGTACTCCTCGGGCTCCTCGATCATGCGCAGCCGCCGCTCGCCGCTCGTCGGGTCGAACACCAGCACGCCGATATTCACCCACTCGTCGCGCACCAGGTTGGGGGTGTACCGCAACACGCGGTACGCCAGCATGGGTTTCGTCGCATTTCCCTCCCGTGTGTCTGTGGCCATCGTTGGACCTCCTTTCACGCAGTTCAAAAGCAGCCGGTACGCGGTAATCCGCCATTCGAAAGAGCCGGGGGTTGCGCAAGGAATCTTATCGCCACCAAACCTGGCGGCCCCGTGTTGACCCGCCTGGTCTGTTTTTCCTCTACTTCTTTTCCTTCCACAACTTCCTTTAACGCCAATTTGCAAACGGCTGCCGGTCGCTGTCCTTCGCCGATCGAATCAACTCTTCCACTCGCCTTTTCCTCCGGTACAACTTCTCCAGTAGCCGCAGCACCGCGTCGTATTCGTCGTCATACCACGCCGGTGGAATCTCTTCCGCCAGCTCCGCCAGCACGTTCTCCGTGATGTTCTTTTCCAGGCGTTCCAGCCAGGGCGCAAACGAATGCATCCCGGTCACGCCTTCATACACGCGGCTCCGCGCATAGAGTCCCCGCAATGGCGCATCCGGAAAGTTCCACTCTCCCGCGTTAAAGCAGAATCCTTGGTCAATCATCTCGGTCTTGTAAACGGGTCCGCGCGCGCCATCCTCCGTTTCGCCCGCCGACGGATTCCCTGCCGCAAATTCGGCCCGCCCGCCCTTCCGCACCGCCTCCGCAAAAAAAATCGTCTGCCGGCCATTCGTGTTGCAGGTCCACTTGTCGAACACCAGCATCCCTGCAAACTCGAACAGGTTCTCCACCGCCTGCAATTTTTCATCCGGCAGGAAATCATGCAGCGTCATCCGCCGCGGATCGCCCGGATAGCGGGATCCGAACTGCAGCCCCGCCGCGCACGGTGTCC
>JBBIQR010000555.1:0-2250 GCA_037442245.1 Candidatus Solibacter sp.
GCCTCGACCTCCCCGAGGTGCTACTCGAGCGCAAGCCGGCGCTGGTGGAAGGCGCCGTCCTCCCTCTCCCGGACAGCGGCGCGTGCCAGCGCCCGACCCGCTGGTAGGGCGAGCTCGGCCGCCGTCGCCTCCGCCCCGCACCAGGGAAGCCGGCCTGTTTGCTCTCCGATCCACTCCACCTGCCGATCACCACGCAGGATTCGTGCGTACGTCCGGCGCGCCGCCTCCCGCCGCCCTCCGAACAGCACCAGCGCCTCGTTGATATCCGCCAACGGTTCAACCACCCGCCCCAGCAGCTCGCTGTGGCCGCTCCACCGGTAGCGCGCTGGGTCGGTCACCGTTCTTGGTGCAAGTGGGTTGAGGTGAATGCAGGCCACCAGCTCTTGCAGGTAGCGCTCGTCGGCCACGGCAATGGCCATGTAACGTCCCTGCCAGAACGGCCCGAACGTCCGGTGTCGGCGGTTGTGGCGGCGGGCGAACCTCCCCTGGATGAGCCGCACCGATCGCCACAGCGGCTGTCGGCCGGCGCGGCTACACGCCCCAAGCTGCGAGATCCTGCCTATCGGAGGAGCGCTCGATTCCTCAGGTGTCATCCCCGCGGACGCGGGGATCCAGGGTACGGCCTCTTTGAGGCGGTGTCTGGGTTCCCGCGTGCGCGGGAACGACGACCAGTGGACATCGCGCGGCCTGCGGCCGGCGCAGCCGGGTCGGGCCACTGACCACTGACCGCGGCTCTTCCCTCTGGGTGTGTTGTCTCTCGGCGACGCGAGGAAGGTGCTTTGCGGGTAAAATGAATGCGAGTAAGGGGGAAGGACGTGACCGGGAGGCTGTATCCGGAACTGACGGCGGCGGCGATCATCGCGCGCGAGGCGGCTCTCGAGCGCTTCGCTGAGTGGGAAGTCGAGCACCCGGCGATGTTGCCCCCCGCCGCGGCGATTGCGGCGGTTGCAGCGCTTTACGAGATGTTGCCAGCGGAGTGCCGCCGCCGCGATCCCGACCCCTCGGGCGTCATGACATTTCACGCGCTCATGGCGCGCGCCGCGGCGGCGAGCCGATGAGCGACCAGGAAAGCGCCCTGCTGAAACTGGCGGCTGCCCTGGAGAAGCAGCAGATCCCCTACATGGTCATCGGTGGACTCGCGAACGTCGTTTGGGGCGAGCCGCGCGCCACGCTCGACGTCGATGTCACGGTGTGGGTGGACGACGGCAACCTCGCCGGTGCCGTGACTGACCTCACCGCAGTGTTCCGCCCGTTGGCAGAGGATCCTCTCCGCTTCCTCCAGGAAACCAGGGTGCTCCCTTTGGAGTCAGAGGAAGGCGTGCGAATCGACGTCGTGTTCGGACTCCTTCCGTTCGAACGGGACGCGATCGAGCGGGCGGTTCCGATCGTGGTGGCGGGCACGCCGGTCCGGTTCTGCACGGCCGAGGACCTCATCCTCATGAAGATCATCTCGACCCGGGAGCGGGATCTCGCCGACGCCGAAGAGGTCACCGTTCGCCGCATCAACCTCCTCGACCTCGGCTACCTCGAACCGAGGATCAGGGAGTTGGAGCACCTTCTCGGGCGAGGCGAGATCGCCCGGCGCTGGGAAGCGTGGAAAGCTCGGGCCGTCGCCCGGCGCTGAAGGGCAGTCGATCTCCCGAACAGCTGGATTTCAGTGCGGGCCGATGGCCCAGGTCGTGTCGGTCGAGTGCGTCGCGTACCAGGCGAAGTATGAAGCGTAGACGACCGCGGTGCCGGGCGGGAGTGCGTCGGCGTTGACCCCGACGGTGGGCCCCGTCGCGCGATAGGAGAGCAACGAGGCCAATGCCGCGGAGGCGCCCGGCGGGGAGGCCGGCGTCTGCGGCGAGACGTCCGCAGCGGGGAGAGTCGGGAACGGGAACGCCGTCCAGCCGCCGGGGGCGCCGAGCGCCACCACCGGCGTTTTGGGCGGGTAGGGGAAAGTCGCGGGGAGCGGCGCGACCGGGAACCGCAGCAGGTCGTTGCCGGAATAGCTCGCGTAGGGGTTGCTGGCGTAGCTCTCCGCCATGGCCGGGTCGGGCGCGGGCACGGTGGTGTCTGGGTGCTCGCGGCGCCAGTCGGCCCACGTCTCGACCGAGATCGGCACCACCTCGAGCGCGTTCCGCGCGGCGGCGGCCGGACCGGCCACGGCGCGGAACTGAAGCTGGCTCCACAGGCTCTCGGGCGCGCCGCCAGCGCGGCGGTCGTACATCAGGAGGTTGGAGTCGAAGAGCAGGCCGCTGACGCCGA
>JBBIQR010000556.1:0-1118 GCA_037442245.1 Candidatus Solibacter sp.
TGACCGGCTGGCCGATTTCGACGCGGCCGAGTTCGGGCTCGTCCACGTACACGCTGACCCGCAACTCGTCCATGCGGCCCACGTTGGCGATGAGGTCGCCCGCATTGACGTAGGATCCCGGCCGCACCGCGCTGCCGTAGATCACGCCCGCGATGGGCACGCGCACGGTAGCCAGGGCGGCGCGGCTGCGTGCCAGCGCGAGCGCGGATTCGGCGTCGGCCAGGCGCGCTTTGGCGGCCGCGATATCCGGAGCCGCCACCAGCGAGCCGCGCCGCTTCTCCAGCCCGGCGATGTCAAGCTGCAATTGCTGTACCCGGTCGTGCGCGGCGTCCACTTCCTGCTGGGTCGCGGCCTGCTTCTGCTTGAGGCGCTCGAGCGACGCCAGGACCCTCTGCGCCTGGTCCAGATCCAGGCGCGCTCGCGAGATGCCGTTGTCGATTTCGGTGCGGTCGGCTGGTTTGGCGCCGGCTTCGGCGGACGCGACGCCGGCGCGCGCTTCGGCGGCCTTGGCCTCCGCGGAATCGATATCGGCCCGCAGCGAGGGATCGGAGATCACGGCGATCACCCCTCCCCTGGCAACGTCCTGCCCGTCCTGAACGGCGACGGCGGACACCACGCCCGAGGCTTCCGCGCGGATGGCCTGCCACTGCGCGGGCTCGGCCCTGCCGTTGGTCGGCAGCGTGCTCACCAGCGTCTGCCGCTTCGCCCGCGCGAAATTCACGCGCGGCGGCTCGTTCTTGCGCAGCACTCCCCAGAGGATGACGCCTGCGATTGCGGCCAGCAGCAACGCCCACACCAGCTTCTTCACAACTTCATCTTAGCGTGCGGGCGGCAAATGTCCCGTCTCTCACACACCGGAATCCACCCGGGTTGCCGCGCACCGCGGGCCTGTCTATGATCGTACGAACCGTAAGGAGGACGCCATGCCCGCTATTCCCATCAAAGACGGTGTCAGTGTCACCGCCGACGCCCAGCTCGCGCCCTGGTCCGCGCTCGGCAAGTACGCACAGGACCTGCCGTCCCTAATCACCGCCGCGGTGCCGCTGGCGCAGTGGCGGGCGTTGACCCTGGCCGACCCGGCGGTCGTGGACGACCTGGTGAAGAACCGGGCGGGCGCG
>JBBIQR010000556.1:1128-2244 GCA_037442245.1 Candidatus Solibacter sp.
GGCCGACCCGGCGGTCCGCGCGCTCGATGTCGGATTGAGCGTGGAGCGTCCGGTGGCGCTCACCGGGGCCGCTGCGCCGCTGAGTTTGTGCGCCGATGGCGCGCTCCACTTCGCAGTCCTCACCGGCACGATGTTCTCGCCGGATTATTACGGCGACAATCTCGCGATTCCGGACGGGGAGTGCGCGGTGCGGATCGGGCTCACCTCGAACGCGGGCGCGAGCGCGTCGCTGCCTGCCGGGTCCGTGAAATTCGGGTTGGACGCTTCCGCCGGGATCGGGATCGCCTGCTACCGCTGCTTCCCCGCGGGAAGCACCGCGCCGAGTGTGTTCGACGCCCTCACCCGATCGCTGGGCGAGATGGTGATTCCGTTTCATCCGGACGACCTGGGCGCGATGCCCCCGGGCGCGGTGGTCACGCTCGGCGGCAGGGGGAGCCTGACGTTCTCGGCCACCGCGAACCTGCTGGCCGTGACCAATCCGCTGGCCACGCTCGCGCTGCCCTCCCCGGTGCCTTCGCTCGCCGTGACGCAGGGCGCGTCGGTCACCGCCGGAGCCTCCTGGAAGATCGCCTGCGAATACCAGTTGCGCGTGCAGAAACTCGACGCGGCGCGCGTGCGCCTGGGCTGGTATCGCAGGCACTCCTCCGACTTCAGCGTGACCGCGCAGGCAAGCGCCGGCATCACGGCCGGGACCGCGACGTTCGACCTGTTCCCGGCGGTGATCCGCGCGATCGCCGCCGATGCCAAGGCGGAGGACGCCGAGTTGCAGGGCGCCGGATTGAGCGCGTCCGACGCGGGCGAAATCGAGGGCGCGGTAAAGTGCGCGGTGGCGCGCACGCTGGAAGTCTCGCTGGCCGCGGAGTTCGGGTCGCTGGCCAGCGACGAGGCCGCGTTCCTCTACGAAGTGGACCTGGGCGCGCTGGACGCCGCGGCGCCCAAAGGCGAATTGGTAAGACTGCCGGAAGGCGTTTACGCGCTGAAAGGCGTGCTCGCGATTCCGGAAGGCGTGACGCTCGAAGGCGCCTGGCGCGGGCCGCACACCTCACAACTCGACAAAGGCACCACGCTTTACGCCTACGCCGGCCGAGATGCCGCGGCGAGCGCTCCCTTCATTAA
>JBBIQR010000557.1:0-2238 GCA_037442245.1 Candidatus Solibacter sp.
CATGCCCTGTCGGCCGAGCGCCACGGCTGCGATGTCATCTCGATCGACGCGGGGCAGGTGTGGGTCAACCATCAGGTGCTCACCGAGCCGTACGTGCCGGACGAGTACCGCGACCGGGTGAGCTATGAGGAGCACGTGGTCCCGCAGGGACAGTACTTCGTGCTGGGAGATCACCGCAGTTCCTCGAGCGATTCGCGCACCTGGGGATTTGTCCGGCGCGAGGCGATCTACGGGAAGGCGGTATTCGTCTACTGGCCGCTCGATAAGCTCGGCCGCATCCACTGATTCCGGCGCAGTCTAGCGGCGCACCACCCACATCACCAGAGAAGCCACGGCGCTCAGCAGGAGGCACGTGGTCAACGGGAAGTAGAACGAGCCGTGCTTGCCCTCGATGCGGATATCGCCGGGCAGGCGGCCGAGCGGCAACGGCAGCCGGGCCAGCAGAGTCACCGCGACGCCGGCAACTACCAGCACCAGCCCGGCGAGAATGAGCATGCGCCCGAGCGGCATACCTCCAGTATCCGCCGCGCAGTTGGTCTCCGTGCAGGCCGGTGAGATGGTGAGCCTGGGCCGCCGTCCGTCGATGGGGCCGTGAACCTGACGCCGCAACTCGTTCGTGAGCGTCTGGGCGCGGCGCTAAGCCAACCCTAGCGCGGCCCGCAGGCCGGGATCGTGACGGACCCGCCAGATGCGGCTATCCAGGTAGTAGTGCGTCAGGCCGAAGCCGCAGAAGAAGCCGAACGCCAGATCGCTCATCCGCCCGAGCTCGAACCCCGGGACGCGGTAGAGCAGGCTGAACGCGAGCCCGATCGCGGCGTATGCGGCGAGACTGCGGCTCACCGCCGCGGGCACGCGTCCGAAGCGCGCGTCGCCGCCGTACCGGTTGCGGTTGTGGAACCACACCAGCGCATGATATTGCAGGTTGTGCACGATGGTCACGGTCGGCACCGCCGCCTGCCAGCTCAGGAACGCGAACGTGAGGAAGTGCAGCGGGATCACCGCCAGCAGCAGCAGGTACTTGGGAATGTCCGCCGCTTCACCGGCGCGATGGCGGACCCACTGCCGCGCCAGCCACGCCGCGCCCACCGCCGCGACGATTGTCCACATGGCCGGCTCGAAGCGCGGGAACGCCAGCTTCAACCCGAGCTCCTCGGGATGGTGGATGAAGAAGCGGTGGAACGGCGCCGCCACCGTGGTCACGCCGAGCAGCAGACGGTCCAGCGCGTTGTCCAGCGGGCTGAGGTCGCGGTTCTTCACCTTGTAAAGCACCATGAACCCGTAGTGCTGGCGGATCACGTGATAGTAGGCCCAGACTCCGACCAGCAGCGCCAGCAGCCCCTTCTGCCCGGCCAGGACGAGCAACGGTCCCGCGGAGAAGAACACCGCCGCGCTGCCCCAGAACAGGCCGGCGTTCCGCGCACGCGCTTCGCGGTCGAAGTAGGTGCGGGTGGTCATGGCGAAGATATGGGTGCCGTCGAAGGCGATGCTCCAGAACCACCACAGGTAGGACGCCTTCACATGCAGCGCGGTGAAGAGCAGCAGGTAGAGATAACCCGCAAGCGCGCTACCGGTGACCAGCGAGAGGTCCACACCGCGGCCGATGATCCATCGCGAGGAAAAGCCCGCACCGGAGGGCGCGGGCGCTGTGGCGGTAGCAGCCATGGGAGACGCGTCAGATGAAACGGACCTTACGGTTGGCGTCGTCCCACAGGACCTTCTTCTGATTCTTGTACGCCAGGGTGGCCATGTGGCCGCCGATGGCCGCCTGCTGGCCCACCGGCGGCGGAGCGATCACCTGCTCCTTGCCGAGAATGGCCTGAATGAAGTTGCGGAAATGGTTGATGGCGCCGTCGAACTCGTGATATTCCTCGGGGCCGTTGATGTGCAGCGCCTTGCGCGAGCGGATCGGCTCCGGCGCGCGGTTCTGCGCGCCCGGACGGCGCGAGTTAAAGGTCTCCGGCTCGAAGTACAGGTCGGAGCGGTTCATCACCCGCAGGGTGCCCTCGTTGCCGCAGATCTCTTCGCCGTACCCGAAGTACTCGTTGCCCAGGTAGCAACTGTAGTTGAGCTGCAGCTTGTCGGAGTAGTCGTAGATGGCGCTCAGGGTATCGGGCACGTCGCGGTCGTCGTTCACGGTCCAGCGGTAGACGCCGCCGCTGGCGATGCAACTCGCCGGCACGGTCTTGTTGAGCATGAAATTGACGATGTCGGTCTGGTGCACCAGCAGGTCGGTCGAGA
>JBBIQR010000558.1:0-1019 GCA_037442245.1 Candidatus Solibacter sp.
GACTGCAGCGGTTTGGCGATTTTGTCGAGCGGGATGCCACGTGTCTTCTGAATATAGTACTGTCCGTTGAAAAGGTTCGCGTCGATCCAGCGGCTCCCGTTATCAAACAGGCGGCGGCACTCGGCGGCAAAGCCATTATCGCCCGCGCGCCGCGCCATCTCCTCGGCCGCCCGCAGACCGCCCAGGTAATAAACGCCGCACATCGGGTTGGGGCCATAGAACTCGACATCGTAGGTGTTGTGCTGCACGCCCTCTGCGACACCATCACGGTCCGAATCCCAGCCGCCCTCCACCCAGGCAAACTGGATGGCTTTCTTAATTCGGGGCCAGATCTGGCCGAGCCAGACATCATCGCCTGAGAGTTGCCAGTCCAAGTAGGCTTTCATCACCTGGCCCATCGTGCCGTCCAGCGCCGTGATCCCGCCGGTCTGTTTTCCTTCCGGCAGCGAGATTCGAATGGGCATCACGCCGTCGTTGCGGTCCGACAGTTCGAATGCCGCCTCACGCATCGAACGTGCCAGCTTGGGGAACAGATACTGGGTGGCACTCTCGTAGTTCCACACATGAGTGCACGTTCCGTGGCAGCAGCCGCGGTCGTCGAGAATGCCTTCGAAGCCGCGGAATCTCCCGTCCGCGGTACGAAAGCAGGTCGGCGTCGCCAAGGTCGAAAGATTCGCCATGGCCGCTTCTTTGACCGGCGCCGGCACGGTAGTCTCACCGACGGCGCGGAGGAAATCCCGCATCTGCCTTTCGAGCGCAGGCAGTTTCGCTACCGTATACTCCGCGGCCTCCCACGCATCACCGAATCGCTCGGTATAGTAATTGCCAACGATCGTGTTCTCGCCGCCCTGCGGAGCTGCCCAGCCGCACCAGGCAGGCGTGCGATTGGGGAAATGCCAGGAAAGCAGGAACGTGTATACTGCCGAGGCGCCGGGAGCAATGTCGCGTTGAAGGCACAACGAGCCGATCGAATTCCGATCGGCGGCTTCTGGACCGATCTGGCCGTCCTCGGAGAAATC
>JBBIQR010000558.1:1029-2234 GCA_037442245.1 Candidatus Solibacter sp.
ACTCGTCCATCGCCCCAATCGACGATGCACAGCGCCATCGACCCCGCTAGAGGCGCGTTCTTCGCCACCGAAGGATTGGTCATGAAGATCCCTTCGATGCCCGCGCCGCGCCGTAACTCGTTGGACCGTTGTGCGGCGAGCGGACGGGAACTGTTGCCTATGGGCGAACGCAAATCGATGCCCACCGGGTTGTCGAGCGAGTATGCGATCGATACCTTCGCCGGTTCTTTCGCCGGGTTCGTCACCCGATATCGGAGCACGGCCACCGGCAACCCTGAATCCTCGGCATCGAGGGGCACAAAAGGCGTGAAAGCTTCGAGCACCACCTGCACGGGCAACTCGCTATCCCGGAATTGAAGTGTAGCCAGCGGATACTCGCCGGTGAACACGCATTCCTTCAGTCGTGCCAGCCCGGACACTGCTGCCGGACTCAGCCCTGAGGGGGCTTCATACGGAGGCGATAACTGTGATTCGAGAACGCGGACCACCGGCCTGGCACTGCCCCTCTGCGCCCATATTGCGGGGAATGCATACCCGGGCATGCGCCCCTTGTCGGGTCGATTGAAGATCTGCCAGTCCGTCAGTTGTCCGCGCCCGCCCAGGCTGATTCCGCCGGCGGCGACGCCGCCCAAAGGGAAGGCAATCATCGGAAGTTCCCGCCCCGCGAACTTGCGCGGATATTCGAATGCTTTCCACCCTCCCGGACCCGGCTCTGCTCCAGGAGGTCTGACAGCCGCAGAATCCTGTGCTGAAGCCGCGCCCGCCGCGTTGGCCGCTAGCGCCACCGCTTTCAGAAACCCTCTTCGCCCGGTCGCCATAATAATTGCCTCCTCGACTTAGAACACCCGTGTGATGACGCCGTAAAACGGGTTCGGAACCTGGCTGTTCAACTGAGTCCCCGGGGGCATAAATTGACGCGCGAGCTGATCATAATCGAGTGTACCGGGAAGGTGGATGCCGCGGGAACCTGCGGGTGCACGACATAGAACGAGGGTTTACGGCCGATGGGCAGGCTGGCCCGGACTTCGCCCACTGGTTCGTGCACAGTCAGCGGTTCTGCGGCGCGGCCGGCGGGGACGGGCCAAATGGCGAAGAAGTTGCGCATCATGCCGACTGGCGCAAACCGGGGTATCGGCGCTACGGCGCTTGCGGCGGCCACCGTGCTCACGGGCGCGTAGCCGGTGGTCACCATCGCCTGGCCCGCG
>JBBIQR010000559.1:0-2209 GCA_037442245.1 Candidatus Solibacter sp.
GCTCCGAGGCGCTCTCCACCGCATTACCGCCGCGGCGCTTGGTTTTGGCCATGGCCCGGGAGGCCTGGCGCAGAAGAGCGACCGGCTCGCGGCCGTCCATGGGGAACAGGCTGAACCCCGCGCTGGCGGTGAGGAAAACTTCTCTGCCGCTGATGCTGAGCGGCTCCGCGAAGATCCTGACCAAGGCTTCCGCCGATTGCAGCGCGCTTCGAAGGTCGTCGACAGGATCGAGGATTACGCAGAACTCATCGCCGCCCATGCGGCCGGCCTCGCAACTGCAGGGCGCGGATTCGAGCCGCCTTGCAACCACCACGAGGGCGTCATCTCCGGCGCGGTAGCCGAGGAGTTCGTTCACGTTGCGGAACCGGTCAATCCCCAGGACGACCACCGCAAAAACCGGAGTCTCACCTGAGCGCGTCAGAATCCGCCGCTGGATCGCGCGCTCCATTAGAGGCCCGCTCATCAAACCCGTCAAGGCATCCATTGCATAACCTATACGACCCTGCCGGAGGAAGGCGAGAGCCTTAACGAATCAAATTCAACCCCGACGGACCTGGATCCGGCCGCCAGCGGGACTTCCCTTGGGCCAGTACCAGTCCCATCGTGCCAGCACCGGGCGGCCCGCGTGGCGAGGCTGCCGTGAACCTTCACCGCCGCAACGCATCCTCCGCGCGCTCACGCCTGCGGGAAAATTGCATGTACCCAACGATATACCCAACATCGTCCACAACGCCACTGAGACCGGATCCTGGCCCTCAACCGCGATGGTTCTGCTCCAGCAGGGCTTCCCGGGCCGCACGCTCCATCACCTGACGCGGCGCGCCCTCGCCAGTGAATATCTCGAATTGCTGCGCCGCCTGTTCGATGAACATTTCGACGCCCGGAATCACCTCACAACCCTGCGCCGCGGCGCGTTTCAACAATACCGTCTCCTCGGGGGTGTAGACCAGGTCGAAGACAATCTGCGCCGGGATCGCCCCCTCAAAGAAGCATTCGCCAATGTGAGGCCACATCCCGAGGGGCGTTGCGTGCACGAGTACGTCGTAATGCGCGCCGCCGAGTTGATCGGGCATCACGGCCTCACCTCCGCAAGCTTTGGCGAGCGCCCTGACGCGGTCTGGATTGCGTCCCGTGATGCTGACCTTCGCGCCTGCGTCGCCCAGGGCGAAGGCCGCGGCGCGAGCGGCTCCTCCATTGCCGGCGACGAGAACCGTCGCCTTGGAGAGGCGAATCCGCTTCTCCAGCGGGACGCGCACGCCATCGATGTCGGTGTTTGTGCCGCGCCATTTGCGGGCCTTCCGCCAGACCGTATTCACGGCGCCAACGCGCCGGCTCAGCGGATCGAGCGTGTCCAGGTAGCGGATAATCCGCTGCTTGTGCGGGATGGTGACGCTGAAGCCCTGCAGCGGAAGATTCTCCGCCAGTGCGAAGAAGTCCTTCAACTGGAGCGCGCCCACCAGGAACGGCAGGTAGATGGCATCGATCCGGCGAGCCTGGAGCGCGCGGTTGTGCACCGCGGGAGAAATGGAATGACGCACGGGGTCGGCGATAACGCCGAACAGCTTGCAGGTCTTCCACGGCCGTTCAATATGGTAAAGGTTGTGCAGAATCCGCGACGAGACTTGCCCAGCCGCTGTTCCCTCCGTTGTCGTGGGTGCGGCGTAGGTGAATGCACCACCAAGCACAGTACAGAGAACGCGCGTGGAGAAGCCGGTCTCCGACATAGCCAGGACGACCAGCGGGGTCTTGTTGTGGTCCTTCAGCAGCGAAAGGATCTTCAGGTTGTCAGAGGGTTTGCGCGCGGTGGTCACCACCTTGTACGCAGCGGCGGGCACCTTGAGCATGCGGCGCATCACGGGGTCCAGCGCCGGCGTACCTTCAAAGTTGTGGTAGGACACGACCACCTGAGCCCCGACGAGAAGATCCATGCGCGCCAGCGCGTTCTCGGCGCTTTCGATCTCAACGTCCACGGCGCGGGCGCCCGCCGCAATGGCGGCCGAGAGGATGCGGAACTCCTCCTCAATGCTTCCGTTGAAGCGTCCGTGGTTCTGATGCCGGCGGCACGTGGCCAGGACAGTGGCGTCGGGATAGAGCCGCAGGAACTCGTGAATTACGGCCACGCCCTGCTCGGGAGATGGCAGATAATCGAGACGGAATTCGAGGAACCGCTCGCCCTGTGCGGCTTCGCGGCAAGCTTGCTCCAGCAGGC
>JBBIQR010000560.1:0-2204 GCA_037442245.1 Candidatus Solibacter sp.
CAGCCAGACTGAAACCGTGTGGCAGTCGATCACCTCGGGCATATCGGACGGCACCGTCCCGAAGCAGACCGCCCTCGAAGCGTTCGCCTACCTCTTCAAGGCGCCCATCCCGGGCGTGACCGTCCCGCAGGGCCGAGATGGTGGCGACGCCCCAACCTCTGGCAGCGGCGCGATGCGCTGGGTCCGGGCCAGCTGGAGTAGCTTGACGGCCGACCAGAAGGCCGTGATCAACCGCTACCTGACGGCCGGGCCGGACGACCAGCTCGTCCCCCTGAACCTGCCAACGACTGCCCCGACTGCAATCCCCGCGCCGCCGTCCACCGCGACCCCCGCGCCGCCGTCCACCGCGACGACTGCCCCGACTGCCACCGACACCCCGACCGCGGCTCCCTCCGCGACCGCCGTGGCCTCCCCCTCCGGCGTTGCCGTGCATCCGCAGTTCCAGCTGCTGTCCGCCCGCAAGTCCCTGCCGATCCCCGTTCAGGCGGCCCCGGGCGCACCGATCTCCCTGGCTGATGCCATGGCCAACGAGCTCGCCGCCGACATCGCTCACATCGGCCCCAGGCTGGGCATTCCGGTCATCCAGGTGACCAACAAGGCTTTTCCTGAGATCTCGCTGGACCTCAGCCCCACCGACGGCGGCAGCGTTCTCTTCCTCACCAACGCCCTTGGGGACGACTTCGGCCACTACGCGCCGTGCACCATCACCGCCTTCAAGGCCGCGTGGCAAGGTGAGACGGTCACCGGCAGCGGCGGGGTCTCTTTTTCCCGTAAGCGCTTCGATCAGGGTTCCGCCCAGCTGCCGGATATCTTCCGCGCGGCCAGAGTCGCCTGCGGGAGCGATGGTATCGACTCCAAGCCTTACATCGGAGCCGACGACGAATACGTTCAGCGGCGTCACTGAGCCGTGGCGCAGCCCGCACCCGTGCAAATACGTGAGTGCCGCGGCGGCGCGAGCCAGCATCGCCCGCGTCTCCTCCTCACTGAGTTTCCGCGTTGCCAGAATCTCGCCGACATCGTCGTCGGGCAGCGTGAGGACGGCATAGTTGACGGGCACACCGTCCACTTCAGTCTCACCGGTCTCGCGCAGCCGGAGCAGACCTGGATGGAGCAACTGATTGGCGAGCGTCCAGCTTCTACGGGTCTCCGCGGACCGCTCCGAACCGGACGGAATGATCTCGATAAGTGCTTTTCGCGATTCGGCCGCATCGCGAGTTTCAAAGATTTCGCCGCGCAGCCCCAAGAAAGCTTCCAGTGGCCAAGTCGCGGCAGTGTTTCCCGTGCAGTCGGCCCACTTAACAACCATTTCCATATAGTAGTCGATGGTAAGCGCGGTGATTGTTCCGCGCGAGGATTTTTTTTCGCCCTTTATTTCCCGCCCGCGATATTCGGCTGTCATAAACTGGCGGCAGCATGAATGGTAGAACTCTCTCCGCAATACTTGCTGTGCTCTCGACAACCGCGACCCTGATCGCAGCCGATGTTGCCGGGACGTGGCGCGGGACGCTCCAACCCGGAATGATGAAACTCCGGCTCGGTCTGAACGTAAAGCGCGACGCGTCAGGCGCACTCACCGCCACGATGGACAGTTACGACCAGGGCGCGCTCGGGCTTCCGGTGGATTCCATCACGCAGAACGGCGACAAAGTGGCGTTCACGATGGCGGCCATTGGCGCCTCTTTCGAAGGAACGCAGAGCGTGGACGGCAACGGGATGGACGGCAAGTTCACTCAGGGCGGCATGACGTTTCCTCTTCGTCTCACGCGCGGCGCCGGAGGCGTGGAAGCCGCGCGGCGGCCACAGGAACCAAAGCCGCCATACCCGTACCGCGAAGAGGAAGTGACGGCCGACAACACGAAGGGCGGGGTGAAGCTTTCCGGAACGCTTACGCTGCCGAACGGAGTGGGACCTTTTCCCGCGGTGATCCTGGTGAGCGGCTCCGGCACGCACGATCGGAACGAGACGATCTTCGGCCACAAGCCGTTCCTGGTGATCGCCGATTTCCTTACGCGGCAGGGGATCGCGGTGCTGCGCTTCGACGATCGTGGCGCCGGAAAGTCGACGGGCAACAAAATGCAAAGCACCGAAGAGGATCTCGCGGGCGACGCGCTGGCGTGGGTCGCGTTCTTGAAAGCGCGGAAGGACATCGCTCCGGCGCACATCGGGCTGGTGGGACACAGCGAGGGCGGGATTATCGGACCGCT
>JBBIQR010000561.1:0-2196 GCA_037442245.1 Candidatus Solibacter sp.
GTGCCGTGCACCAGCAGGTCGAGCGAGCAAAAGCTGAGGGTACCGGGCAAGCCGACGAGGGCGAGAGCGAAGACGGCGAACGCGACGGCGAGGCGCGGCGCGTGCTGGGCCAAGCCGAGGTGGCGGCTGGCGGAGAGGTTCTCGCCGAAACGCACCTCGAGCAGGCGCAGGATTCCGAAGAGACCCACGGTGGAAACCGTGACTACGAACCAGTGGACGAGGGCGCCGGTGACGCCTTCGGCGGTGCGGCTCTCGAGGCCGGCGAGGATGGCCGCCGATTGGCTCAGGGCGAGGAACGCCAGCAGGCGCCGGGGCGAATTTTCGGTGAGCGCGCGGATGGCGATGTACACGGCGGTGGCGATCGCGAGGTAGGAAAGGACGGAGAAGATGCGGCCTCCGGCGGGCGGGAACAGGGGCACGATCGCCTTCGCCGCCAGGAGGGCTCCGAAATGGCTGTTGAGGAGGAGGGCCGTGGGAATCGCGGGACCGCGCTCGGCGGCGTCCGCGACCCAGGCGTGGGCGGGCACGATTCCTTTGCGCAGGATGACGGCGGCGACCAGCAAGGCAAACACCACGCCGCCGCCGGGGCTGGTCCCATTCAGCGCGTCGATCGAGAGGCTGCTCGCGTTGGCGGCGATGCGGGCGATGGCCAGGGCGAGCGCCACCGCCGAGCCGAGCAGCGCCGCCCGCGGACGCCACGACCCGGCCTGAAACCATCCCGGGACAAAGAACGGAACCAGGGCCAGAACCCAGCCGGCGAGCAGTACGAGCAGGTTCTCCGCGGAGTACGCGAGGAGGGTGCCGCCGAGCAGGAAGAGGACGCCGCCGATGGTCGCCGGACCGCAGTCCCGGCGCGGCATGATCAGGGTCGCCCCGAGGGTCAGGCAGGAGTAGAGGAGCATGAGCGCCTCGTAGAGCGAGTCTCCGCGGGGCGCCCGCGCCAGCAGGAGCGCGCATGCCGCCACGGCCGCGAGCGCGCCGGTGAAGCCGATCACGCGAGTATGGCGGCGGTAGGCCGCCACCACGAGCGCCGCCAGCCACGCCGACGCGATGGCCGCGTCGCGCAGCATCCACGCATCGGGCATCCGTAGCGAGGGGATCACTCCGCCTCCCGGGCCGCGCGTTTCCGCGGCAAGCCGGCGGAGTCCAACCGCGCCAGCGCCTTCGAGAACTCCAGCAGGGGACCGATGGCCCAACGGTCGAGAATGGTGTCGAGGTGGCCGCGGTCGAAGGCCCAGCGGTAGACCCACAGGCGCGCGCCCTCCGGGAGCAGATCCTCGAAGCCGCCGCCGGAGCGGGTCTCGTCGGCGCCGAGGGCGGAGTGCATCTGGTGATAGTCGTGGAGCATGGAGGGCGCGCGTAGGAACTGCATGGTCCTTACCATGGCGTGGCCCAGGATGTGGGCGACCGCGATGGTGGTCCAACCCAGCCCGATCTCGACGAAGACGACCCCCACCTGGGTCAGCGACGCGTACGCGAGGGAGGTTTTGGCGTCGGCGCTGGCGCGCCCGGCGATGGTGCCGTGGAGCGCGGTGGCGACTCCGATCAGGATGACGAGGGCGGATGCGGATTTGGATTGCGCGAGGATCGGCTGGGCGCGCAACAGCAGATAGGCGCCGGCGTGGATCGAGATCGCGCCGTAGAAGATGGCGCTCGAAGGGGTGGGACCTTCCATGGCGCGCGGCAGCCAGCCGGAGAAGGGGACCTGCGCGGCTTTCCCGGAAGCGGCAAAGAGGAGCAGGAGGGAGACCGTCACCGCCTGCGGCGCGCTCAACACGGGGAAGGCTCCGACGAAGGCCGCGGTTCCGGCCCAGTGATGCATGGCGAAGATGCCGACGAGGAGTCCGATGTCGCAGGCGCGGTAGACGGCGAACACGCGCAGCCCGTTTTCGACCGGGGCGGGGCGAAGCTGGAAGAACGCGATGAGCAGCACGGAGGTGATGCCGACGATCTCCCAACCGGCCGCGAGCAGATCGAACGATCCGGCGGCAAAGGCCAGCAGCGAACCGAACGCGAAGAGGTGGAGCAGGAGGAAGAAGCGGAAGAAGCCCTGCTCGCGGTGGAGATAGGTGGCGGAAAACTGTCCGATCAAGCCGGCCAGCATGGCGGTCATGGCGAGAAAGGGGAGCGATAAGCGGTCCGCCATGAGCACGAGGGGGAAGCGGTACTCGTGGACGGTGAACCAGTTGCCGAAGG
>JBBIQR010000562.1:0-2173 GCA_037442245.1 Candidatus Solibacter sp.
CCAGCTCCGAATGGTCCAGTGGGACCAGGATGCGCCGGTATCCCGCCACTTCCCCCGCCACCAGTTCCGGGAACTCCACCGCCCGCGCCAGCCGCGCCCGCCGCCGCACCCACGGTTGAATCGTCACCCACACCAGCAGCAGCACCAGCGCCGCCGCTACCGGAATCACCACCAGCCAGATCACTATCCGCCATTCTCCCGCCGAACCCATCCAGTCCGCCACACTCATTCCCGCCAGCCGCAGATTCAGCCCCACAATCGCCGCCGCCGTCAGCCACGAAAGCACGTTCACCCACCGCCGGTTCGCGAACTCCCCCATCCGCTCCCGGTCGCTCGTAAAATGGATCAACGGAATCACCGCAAACGGCAACTGCAGGCTGAGTACTACCTGGCTCAGGATCAGGAGCTGATACACCGACTTCTCCCCCGACCACCAGATCGTCAGCGCCGCCGGAATCACCGCCAGCGACCGCGTCAGCAATCGCCGCAGCCAGGGCCTCATCCGAATGTTGAGGAAACCCTCCATAACAATCTGACCCGCAAGCGTTCCCGTCAACGTCGACGATTGCCCAGAGCAGATCAGCGCCACCGCGAAGCACACGCTCGCCAGCCCCGTCCCCAAGAGCGGCGTCAGCAGTTGATACGCCTGCTGAATCTCCGTCACCACGATCCCGTGCTTGAAGAACACCGCCGCCGCCAGCACCAGAATCGCCGCGTTCACCAGCAGCGCCCCGTTCAGCGCCACCACCGAATCGATCAGGTTG
Organism: Candidatus Solibacter sp.; assembly: GCA_037442245.1. Lineage (GTDB taxonomy): Bacteria > Acidobacteriota > Terriglobia > Bryobacterales > Bryobacteraceae > Solibacter. The sequence continues at coordinate 765 of JBBIQR010000562.1, forward strand.
TACCGGCACGCGCTGCGCTTCGCCTCCCGGCTCTGCCCGATGTTCCGCGTCTGCACCAGCGCCGAGTGCAGGTACAGGTTGTGCGGCATCACCGTCGCCCCCAGGATCCCGATCGCCACGTACAGGCTCTCCCCGTTCAGCCGCGGCGCCAGCCCCGTGAACAACTCCGCCACCGCCGGACGCGCCCACAACACCTCGACGCAGAAGCACCCCGCGATCACCGAAATCAGCGCCAGCACCACCGCCTCGATCGTTCGTATTCCGAAGCTCTGGAACCACAACAGCAGCAGCGTGTCCGCCGCCGTCAGCAGCACCCCCGCCAGCAGCGGGATATGGAACAGCAGGTTCAGCCCGATCGCCGCCCCCAGCACCTCCGCCAGGTCGCACGCCGCCACCGCGATCTCGCACAACCCCCACAGCGCCAGGTTCACCGCACGCGGATACGTCTCCCGGCATGCCTGCGCCAGGTCCCGCCCCCGTACGATCCCCAGCCGCGCGCTCAGCGTCTGCAGCAGCACCGCCATGGCGTTGGACATCACCAACACCCACATCAGCCGGTACCCGAACCGCGCCCCGCCCTCCAGGTCCGTCGCCCAGTTGCCCGGATCCATGTATCCGACGCTCACCAGGTACGCCGGTCCCGCAAAGGCGAACATGCGCCGCCAGAACGATACCTCGGCCGTCCCTACCGTGGCGTGAACGTCCGCCAGGGATCGGGCTTCCGCCGGTTCACCGTACATGCACTTAACTATAGTTAAGTCTTCGCCGGGAAAGCAAGCGCGCTACGCCGCCCGCTGCAAGGAGAGGTCCACTTCCCGCAACAATACATCGGCGGTGAACGGCTTCGGCAATAGGGATATGCCCCGGTCGCCGGCGAAGCGTTGAATCATATCCGCGTCGTGAAACCCGGAAATGAACAGCACCTGCAAATCCGGTTGGTGTGTCCGCAGCCTCTCCGCCAGCACCGGTCCCGTCAGGTCCGGCATGATGACATCGGTCAGCAGCAGATGCACCGGCGCTCCGAAATCCTCGTACACCCGGATCGCGTTGCGCCCGCCGTCCGCGCTCAACACGCGGTATCCCGCCTTGCGCAGCACTTCCTCGATCAGCCGCAATACCATCGAGTCGTCGTCCACCGCGAGTATCGTGTGCGCCGTGTGATCGGTTGCCGTCATCGGGGCCGATTTCCCCCTCTCGAGCTTCATCGCGCGGGTCCTCCGGGTGCTTCTCTCAATTATAATTGTTTAACTCATTCAGGACCGAAAACTCTTGCGGGCTGACTCTTCCGATACCGAAAAAAAACATGGAACTTCTTCGCTCCGGCCCGACAATCAGCCGCTGAGCCGCCGGAGCCTCCTCCGCGCCCTCTGCGTCCTCCCAGCCGCGCCCCATCCCACCCTCACCCCCAG
>JBBIQR010000563.1:0-2153 GCA_037442245.1 Candidatus Solibacter sp.
CCCGAGCTCCGCATTGTCACCCTCCTCGCCGCCACCATCGGACTCCCCTTTTTCCTGCTCTCCTCCACCAGTCCCCTGGTCCAATCCTGGCGCGCCCGCCAGGAGTCCGGCACGCGCGTGTATCGCCTCTTCGCCGTCTCCAACCTCGCGTCTCTCGCGGCGCTCGCCCTCTACCCGGTGATCGTCGAGCCGCACCTCGACGTCCGCCGCCAACTCCTTCTCTGGTCGATCGGCTACGCCTGCTTCGCCGCCCTCTCCGCCGCCGCCTGTCTCGCCTCCAGCGCCGCCGCCGCCCCACGCGCGCCGGAAAGCGCGCCGCCGGTCCCCTTCACCCAACGGCTGCTTTGCATCGCGCTCGCCGCCTGCCCCTCCGCCCTCTGGCTCGCCCTGGCCAACACCCTCAGCCAGAACGTCGCCCCGGTGCCGCTGCTGTGGGTGCTCCCGCTCGCCGTCTACCTGCTCACCCTCGCCCTCGCCTTCGACTCCCCGCGCTGGTACCGTCCCGCTCTGCTCCGCGCCGCCCTCCCCGCGGCGTGGCTTGTCCTGGCCTACGGGCTCGTCCGCCGCTCGCCCGGCATCGGCATCCGGTGGCACATCGCCCTCTCGCTCGCCGCCCTCGGGGTCTGCTGCCTCTTCTGCCACGGCGAACTCGCGCGCCGTAAGCCCGCTACCGAAGGCCTCACTTCCTTCTACGTGGACATCGCCCTCGGCGGCGCGCTCGGTGGTCTCTTCGCCGCCCTCCTCGCCCCCCGCCTCTTCGATCAATTCCTCGAATTCCCCATCGCGGTCGCCGCCTGCGCCGTCCTCGCCATGGCCCTGCTGTACGGACTCCGCGCGCGCCGCGTGGCCCGCCTCGCCGTACTTTCCACCGCCGCCGTGGTCTTCGCCGCCCAACTCAACGATTGGCAGGACGGCACCCGCCTCCGCCGCCGCAGCTTCTACGGCGCGCTCCAGGTCAGCGACACCGGCTCCGGCGATTCCGCGCTCCGCATCCTCGGCAGCGGCGCCGTCCTGCACGGCTCGCAGTTCACCGCCGCCGCACTCTCGCGCCGCGCCACCACCTACTACGGCCCCGCCTCGGGAGCCGCCCTCGCCATCCGCGCACTCGCCGCCCGCCCGGTGCGCGCCGCCCTCATCGGACTCGGCGCCGGCACCCTCGCCGCCTACGCCCGCCCCGGCGATCTCTACCGCTTCTACGAGCTCAACCCGGACGTGATCGATCTCGCCCGCACCCGGTTCCGCTACCTCCGCGAATCCGCCGGCCGCATCGAAGTCGTCCCCGGCGATGGCCGCCTCGCGCTCGCCCGCGAATCCGGTCCGCCCTGGGACCTCCTGGTGGTCGATGCCTTCTCGGGCGACTCCATCCCCACGCACCTCCTCACCCGTGAAGCGTTCGCCCTCTATTTCGCCCGCCTCGCCCCCGGCGGCATCCTCGCCGTCCACATCACCAACCACTACGTCGATCTTGAAGGGGTGGTCCGGGCCGCAGCCGAAGATCGCGGACGCTCCGTCCTCCGCATCGCCAGTCCCGGCGACTCCGAACCCGGCACTCGCGCCGCCGTGTGGATCCTGATCGCAGCCAATCCCGCCGCCATCGCGCAACTCCAACCCGCCGCTTCCGTGCTGACCGCCCGTCCCCGTCTCTGGACCGACGAGTACAGCGACCTCCTCGGTGTTCTGCGGTAGCCGGGCTTCGACGACTGGACCGCGACGCGGGGATCCTTCGTCCGGGTCGCCTGCGAGAACACGCATCAAATCGTGTGGAAGGCGCCGTGGCAGGACGGCATCGGCCAGATTTCTCTGCGGATCGCCGATAGCGGCAAGGAGTCCGCCGGCATGGAAATCTTCACCGGCGCGCGCTCCTCACCCCAGCTTCGCGATCGCCTCTTCGATCCGCCCGAGCGCCGTCTCCCGCCCCAGCGCCTCCAGCGTGCCGAACAGCGGAGGCGCGGTCTTGCGCCCGCACACCGCCACCCGCACCGGCTCGAACATCTGCCCCGCCTTGATCCCCAGCCCTTCCGCCGCCGCGCGCAGCGTCGTCTCCAGCCCGTCGTGCGTGAACTCGCTCTCCGCCAGCGCCTCGCGCGCCTTCTCGAGTACCCGCCGGGCCAGCGCCGCGTCGCCCTTCTTCGGCACCAGCTCCGCCGCGTCGT
>JBBIQR010000564.1:0-2143 GCA_037442245.1 Candidatus Solibacter sp.
GGAGGCGAACCCGGCGTCGAATGGCTTTACCTCGGCGGCAGACCACTAGAGGAGCCGTTCTTCGAGGAGACCATCTTCTTCGAGGCGCAGACGCCGTTCAACACGCTGTTCCGCTTCCGCACGCCGCTGGGGATGCTCGAGGAATGGCGCGCCGCGAGCCCGGGACTCAAGCCGGCGGGATTCATCCTGCACCTCTCGCGCTGCGGGTCCACCCTGATCACCCGCATGCTGGGCGCGCTGAGCGAAAACCTGGTGCTCAGCGAGCCGGATGTGGTGGACCGTATGCTGCGCGCGCACGAAATCGCGCCCGGCGCGCCACTCGAACTCCGCGCCGCGTGGCTGAAATCGCTGATGAGCGCGCTCGGACAGGTGCGCACGGGGCGGGAGCGCCGCCTCTTTTTAAAACTCGATCCGAGGAACGTGGTCGAGTTGCCGCTGCTGCTGCGCGCGTTTCCGGAGACGCCGTGGATCTTCGTCTACCGCGACCCGGTGGAGGTGCTGGTTTCGAATGTGCGCAAGGGCGCGCGGTTTCTGACGCCCGGCATTCTCAGCCCGGAGATCGCCCGACTCGATGCCGGGCAAATCGCCGCGATGGAAGAGGACGAGTACGCGGCGCGCGTTCTGGGGATGATCGCGGAGACCGCCGCGGGCCACGCCGCCTCCACCCCGGGCGGGCTGCTGATCGAATACCGGCAGCTTCCGGAGGCGGTCGCCGATGGGATCGCGCCGCACTTCGGGCTCCAGTTGACCGCCGCGCAGGAGGTGCAGGTGCGGGAAGCGGCGCGCGCCGACGCCAAGCGGCCCTCCCGCCCGTTCGCGCCGGACAGCGAGGGCAAACGGCGCGAAGCCACGCCGCGCATCCGGGAACTTGCTGAACGGTGGATCACGCCGCACTACGTCCGGCTGGAGGAGATGCGGCTGGCCGCCCTCCGGCGGCGCCCGGCTTCGGGACTGTCCGGCTTCCGCCAGTTGGTGCTCGATTCGCCGGCGCTGTTCGAGCGGCTTTGCGGACTCGACCGTGAGGCGTTTCTGCGCGCCGCTACCGAAGCCGCGGCGCAGGCGGGGATGGCGGTCGCGCCGGAGGAACTCGAGCAGGCGCTGGCGGCGGCGCGCGCCGAAAGGGCGGAGCGGCACCTCTGATCGCCATGGACCTCGCGGGCTGGACCCCCATCTACACGTACTTCGCCGGCGGCCGGCCGATGCTCGACTGGTGCCGCACCGGAACGCGCCGCTTCACCGAACCCTTCTTCGGCGATACGATCGACGAATTGCAGCGCGACCCGGCCCGGCTCCTCTTCCGCCGGCAGACGGCGTTTGAGGAGGCGGCGGAGTGGCTCCGCTCCCACCCCGGCCTTGCGCCCTCCGGCTTCGTGTTCCACATGTCGCGGTGCGGCAGCACGCTGGTGGCGCGGATGCTGGGGGCGGTCGGGTCGCACCGCGTCCTCTCCGAGCCGACGGCGCTAAACGGCGTACTGCGCGCCGCGCTGCTCGATTCCACGGCGCCGCGCGAAACCCACCGCGACCGTCTGCGGACGGTGGTGGGGCTTCTGGGCGCGCCGGCTCCGGGCGAGAGCCGCTATTTCGTCAAGCTGGACTGCTGGCACGTGCTGGCGCTGCCGCTTTTCGTGGAAGCGTTCCCGGAGACGCCTTGGATCTTCCTGCACCGGGACGCGGGGGAAGTGCTGGTTTCGCAGGTGCGGGCGGCCGGGGCTTGGAGCATCCCCGCGGCGCTGCCGCCGGAGGTCTTCGGGCTGGGGCCGGGGGATACCCTGCCGCGTCCCGAATACCTGGCGCGGGCACTGGCGCGGATGTGCGGCGCGGCGTGGGAATCGCGCGGACTCGGCCGCGGCCGGATCGTGGCCTACGAGCGGCTGCCGGGGTTCGCCTGCGGGCCCCTGGTACGGCATTTTGGCCTGTCCCTGGGGGAGGAAGAGATCGCGCGGATGCGGGCCGCGGCGGGAGCCGATGCCAAGAACCCCGGCGTTTCCTTCTCCAGCGATCGGGCGGACAAGCGCGCCGCCCTCACGCCGGGGTTGCAACGAATCGTGGAACGGTGGCTTGCCGCGGCTTGCCAGCGACTTCCGGCGGACTAGTGCCGCGACCGCTTGAAAAATAGCTTGTAAAACATATTTTATACAGAATG
>JBBIQR010000565.1:0-2127 GCA_037442245.1 Candidatus Solibacter sp.
GTGGACGGGCCGCTCTTGTCGATCCGGCGGTTCGGCACGGACAAGCTGATGCCGCCGGACCTGGTGGACAAGCTGGCGCTGACCGCGGGGATGATGACCTTGCTCGAAGCGGCGGTGCGGGCGCGGCTGAACATCATCGTATCGGGCGGGACGGGCGCGGGGAAGACGACGCTGCTCAACGCGCTTTCCTGTTTCATTTCGCCGCGCGAGCGGATTGTGACGATCGAGGACGCGGCCGAACTGCAGCTCAAGCAGCCGCACCTGGCGCGCCTCGAGACGCGTCCGCCGAACGTGGAGGGGCAGGGGGCGGTGAAGCAGCGGCAGTTGCTGATCAACAGCCTGCGTATGCGGCCGGACCGGATCATCGTAGGGGAGGTGCGGGGCGAGGAGGCGCTGGACATGCTGCAGGCGATGAACACGGGGCATGACGGGTCGCTGACGACGGTGCACGCCAACACGCCGCGCGACGCGGTCTCGCGGCTGGAGGTGATGGTGACGCTGGCCAACGCGAATATGCACCTGGCGGCGATCCGGCAGCAGGTAGCGAGCGCGGTGCAGATTATCGTGCAGTGCTCGCGGATGAGCGACGGGTCGCGGCGGGTGACGAGCATCACGGAGTTGACCGGGATGGAGGGGGACATCGTGACCCTGCAGGACATATTTGTGTTCGAGAAGCGGGGATTGTCGCCGGGGGGCAAGGTGCTGGGGCGGTTCGCGGCGACCGGGATACTGCCGAAGTTCAACGAGAAGCTGGTGGCGGCGGGGGTGAGGCTGCCGCTCGATATGTTCGATGAGCAGGTGGAGATCGGAGGCTCCTGATGCCGGCGTACTTCCTGCTGGCGGCGGTGACGGCGGTGCTGACGCACTCCTGGCTGTGGGCGTGGCTGGAGCGGAGGGACGCGGCATTGGCGGTGCGGCGGCTGGCGGCGCGTCCGCGGGAAAAGGAAGAGCGCGGCGGGCGGCGTCCGCGGCTGATCGAGGCGGCCGGGGAGGCGCGGGGGCGGTTCAGCGCGCGGCTGCTGGAGCGGTTCCAGATGAAGGAGGCGGCCGCGCGGCTGCTGGAGACGGCGGCGGTGAAGTGGGGTCCGGCGGGGCTGTTGCAGCGCAGCCTGGCGCTGTTTCTGGGAGGGTTCGGGGCGGTGACGCTGGCCACCGGGAACGGCATGCCGCTGGTGGCGCTGGGGGTGGGGGCGGGGGCGTCGCTGTTACCGCTGATGTATGTCCGGAGAGCGGCGCGCAAGCGGGTGCAGGCGTTCGAGGCGCTGTTTCCGGACTGCCTGGAATTTGTTTCGCGCTCGATGCGGGCGGGTCACGCGTTTTCGGTGGCGATGGAGATGACCCACAAGGAGTACAGCGAGCCGTTATCGGGAGAGTTCCGGCGGGCGTTCGAGGAGCAGAATCTGGGGCAGCCGCTGGATATCGTGCTGCGCAAGCTGTCGCAGCGGATACCTTCGATGGACGTGCAGTTTTTCGTGTCGGCGGTGCTGCTGCAGAAGCGCACGGGGGGGAATCTGGCGGAGTTGCTGGACAAGCTGGCGCAGATCATCCGGGAGCGTTTCAAGCTGCGGGCGCGCATCCGGGCGGTGAGCGCGCAAGGGTTGATGTCGGGGCGGATTCTGGCGGCGATTCCGATCGCGGTGGGGGTGCTGATGTTCGTGGTGAACCCCAGTTACGCGCGGTTTTTCGTGGACGACCCGGCGGGGCACGAGTTGCTGGCCGCGGCATTCGGGCTGCAGTTTGTGGGGTACCTGATTATTCGCAAGATCGTGACGATCGAGGCGTGAGAGGGGAGGCGGCGGCATGGTGGAGATTCTGACCGGGTTTGTGTTCGTGCTGGTGGCGGCGGGCAGCGTGGCCTTGGGGCTGTACCTGGATGCGGTGCGGTCGCGGGCGGTGCGGCGGCTGCGTCCGGATGTGGCGGCGAGCGCTCCGGTGCTGCCGAACCCGTGGCTGGTGTGGCGCGATCTGGTGGCGCGGATCGGCAGCCTGGTACCGGCGTCGTCGAAGGATCAGCCGGCGTTGAAGCGGCGGCTGGTGCGGGCCGGGTTCCGCAGCCAGTACGCGGCGCGGTATTTCTACGGGTTCCGGGCGGTGGGGGTGGTGGTGCTGAGCGGTGGGGCGCTGTTC
>JBBIQR010000566.1:0-2117 GCA_037442245.1 Candidatus Solibacter sp.
CACGCCCTGCAAACCGAGCACTTCGACCGGGGTGGAAGGCGGCGCATCTTTCAACGGCCGTCCGCGATCGTCAAACAGAGCGCGTACCTTGCCGAAAACCGAGCCAACGATGAAGAAGTCGCTGGTGTTGAGCGTGCCGTTCTGTACCAGGATCGTGGCCACCGGCCCGCGGCCCTTGTCCACGCGCGATTCCAGCACCGTGCCGCTCGCCGGCGCATCGGGGTTGGCCTTCAGCTCGCGCAGGTCGGCCACCAGCAGGATGATTTCCAGTAACTTGTCGAGGTTTTTCTTTTGCTTCGCGGAGACTTCCACGAATTCGGTGTCGCCGCCCCATTCCGCCGGCATCAGACCCAGATCCGCCAATTGCCGCTTCACTCGCTCCGGCTGCGCTTCAGGTTTGTCGATTTTGTTCACCGCGACGATGATCGGCACGCTGGCTGCCTTCGCGTGATCGATGGCTTCGCGCGTCTGTGGCATGACGCCGTCATCCGCGGCCACAACGAGCACCACGATATCCGTCACTTTGGCGCCGCGCGCGCGCATGCGCGTGAACGCCTCGTGGCCCGGCGTGTCCACAAAGACCACACTGCGGTCGCCCACCAGCACCTTGTAGGCGCCGATATGCTGTGTAATGCCGCCAGCCTCCCCCGCGGCCACATCCGCCGCCCGGATGCCATCCAGTAAACTTGTCTTGCCGTGGTCGACGTGGCCCATCACGGTAACCACGGGCGGCCGTGGCTTGAGGTTCTCCTTGGTCTCTTCCTTCGCGACCTCGAGAACCATCTCCTCTTCAAACGAAACCACACTCACAACGCCGCTAAACGACTGCGCCAACTCGGTCGCCGTCTGCACGTCCAGCGCCTGGTTAATGCTGGCGAACACGCCACGATCCAGCAGCGTCTTGAGCAAATCCTTCGCGCGAATATCCAGCTTTTCGGCCAGCTCGCGAATCGTGATTCCTTCGGTCAGCGTCACTTCACGCGGCGGACGCGGCTCGGGTGGCGCCGCGGCCACCGAGGCCACGCCTCGGCCACCAGCTCCGGGACGCTGGCGCGTGGGATGCAGCTTGCGCTCACCTTCCATCTCGCGCTTGTCGACCATCGGCCGCTGCCGTTGCGTCGGTCTGCGCGTGTATAGCGGTTTGCCGGGCTCCGCTTTTGGAGGCATCTTTTCCGGAAACGGCGGCAACATCCCCGGGCGGCCCGGCGTACGTGGGCCAGGCCGTGAACCAGTCGGTACCGCTCCGGGCCTTTGGCTCCAAGGTCGGCCTCCCGATCCGCCGGGTCCACCAGGTCCTGTCCCGGAACGTGGAGTAAATGGTCTGCCACCCTGGCCAGACTGCGGACGCATCGGCTGCCCGGGGCGCGGACCGCTGGGGCGATCACTGCCCGGAACCGTGCCGGGAATCGGACCGCGATTGCCCCCTGTCGGCATCGGTGGACGCGCGGGAACACCAGGCCGAGAAGACGGAGTTGTCGCTCCGGCGGCAGGCCGCGCGGCAGCCGGTTGCGTACCGGGCTGCGGCGGACGAACTCTTGGATGCGCTCCCTGAAGGGGACGCGCCGGAATGGGATGTCCCGAAGTTGGCGCGGGACGCGGGCTACCTGTAGGAGCTGGTTTTGGCGCAGGGGCAGGTGCGACGGGCGTGGGTGCCGCAGGTGCGACAGGGCGTGCGGCTGCTGGAGGAGCAGGCGGCGCGGGTGTTACCGGCTTCGCCAATGGCGCGGGCGGCGCGGGAGGAACACTCGGCACAACGGGTTGCGGCGGCACGGGTGCTGCTCCAGTCGTGACTCGCACCGCGGGAGCGTGCGGTAAGGCGGGAGCATGTGGCGCGGAGGGAGGAGCCAGTTTCGCGGCGGCGGGCGCTGGTGCGGCAGCCACAGGAGCAGACACTTGTTTGACCGCGGGCTTCTCCGGTTCCTTCGCGACGACTTGGGGAATCGCTACTGCCTCCGCAGCACCCTGCAACTGGAGGCGGACCTTTTCGGCCACTTCGACAGGGATTGAGCTCGAATGAGTCTTTTTCTCGGTTACGCCAAAGCCCGGCAGAAGGTCAATAATCGCTTTAGCCTTGACCTCCAGCTCACGGGCCAGTTCATTGATTCGGACTTGGGATG
>JBBIQR010000567.1:0-1695 GCA_037442245.1 Candidatus Solibacter sp.
CGGCGTAGATGCGGGCCATACGGGTGAAGTCGTCGGCGTAGAGGGGGCTGGCCGGTCCCTGCGCGGTGGAGGAAGCGGATGTGTGCGGCGGCGGCGGAACCCGTTTACAACCTGCCGCGAGAATAATCAGTGCGATACCGGACAGTCTTCGGAACATCCTCGGTTCCCCCGGAATCCGCCTGCAATCCTCCGGCCAGCGGAAAAGCGGCTCCGCCCGCGCCGCCCCGGGCCGTGGCATTCGTAAGAACTACACGGTTCCGTGCCGCCATCGTAATTTTGACCCGGCCCAGGGCCTGATCTTTCGTCAAACGGTGCCCGCCGGCCCCTCAGTACGCACTGGCCAGAGAATTGCCCTACCCGCGCCAGGAGACAAAACGATGGAAGTTTTGCCCAAGGCAATTCTCGGAGTACTCGGCGCCGCGCTGTTGGGTACGTCGGCGTACGGTTTCTATAACTGGAATCAGGAGCACCGCCGCACGCAACAGCTCGAGGCCTCCAACCAGGCGCTCACCACCACTCTGCGTCAGACGCAGAACGAAATGCAGACCGTTTCCAACCGGCTGGATGCCTTGGCCGCCGAGTCCGCCGCCACGGCGCGCGAGGCCGAGGAGAGAAGCCGCGCGGCATCACGGCCAGCCGTCACCCACGCCACCGCCCGCCGCGTCGAAACCGCCCGCCAGACGCCGCCGCCCGAGGACCCGCGCTGGCGCGAAATGCAAACCAGGCTCGCCGGTCAGGATAAGGCCATCCAGGGCACCCGCGACGAGGTCGCGCACACACGCGACGACCTGCAGGGCGAACTCAGCGCCACCCGCGACAACCTCCAGGGCAAGCTCGATTCCGACCGCGACGACCTCAACGGCTCCATCGCCCGCAGCCACGACGAGATCGTCGCCCTCCAGAAACGCGGCGAACGCAACTACACCGAGTTCACCCTCGACAAGTCGAAACGCCTCACCCGCGTCGGTCCCCTGAACCTTTCGCTGCGCAAAACCAACGTCAAGCATCGCTACTACGATCTGGTCATGGTGGTCGACGATCAGCAACTCGAGAAGAAGCACGTCAACCTCTTCGAACCGGTGATGCTGACCCTCGACGACCGCCCCCAACCCGTCGAACTGGTCGTCACCGAGATCGCCGGAAACCAGGTCAAGGGCTACGTCAGCGAACCCAAGTACCGCAAGAGTCAACTGGCCGCCGCATCGGCTCCGGCTCCCGCACCGGCGCCCGCACCGGTTGCCGCGCGGCCCGTCGCCACCACCCCGACCACTTCGATGACCACCGCGGCCACACTCCAGCACCGATAGCCGCCGCCGGCCGGTACTCCAGGTAACTCACCGCGCCGCCAGCACCGGTGCGGCCGCGCCGCGCCGCGGCGCCAGCATCGCCGCCGGTATCGCCCCCAGCGGCAGCACCTGCGCCGCCGCGCCCAACTCGACTGCCTCCCGCGGCATCCCGTAAACCACGCACGTGGCCTCGTCCTGCGCAATCGTATGCGCGCCCGCTTTCCGCAACTTCAGCAGCCCTTGCGCCCCGTCCGCCCCCATCCCGGTCAGCAGTACCGCCACCGTATTCGGTCCCGCCATCTCCGCCACGCTGGCGAACAGCACATCCACCGAAGGCCGCTGATAACACACCCGCGGCCCCGTCTTCACCTGCACATAGCAACGGTCCCCCCCGCGCCGCAGCAGCATG
>JBBIQR010000567.1:1705-2111 GCA_037442245.1 Candidatus Solibacter sp.
TGCCACCGATGCGAACATCACGTCCACGGAAGGCCGCTGGTAGCAGACCTGCGGCCCGCGCTGCAGTTCCACGGCGTAGCCTGCGGCAGAGCGCCGCAGCAGCATGTGAAAGTCGCCCGGCGCCACCAGCGCCAACCCCGGATGCAGCACGTCGTTATCCGCCGCCTCCCGCACCTCGATGGCGCACAGTTCGTTCAACCGCGTGGCGAACGCCCGCGAGAACACCGGCGGTATGTGCTGCGCGATCACCATCGGCGGACTGTCCTTGGGAACCTTCGTCAGAATCGCCGCGATCGCCTCCGTCCCTCCCGTACTCGCCCCGATCGCGATCAGGCTGCCCGGCGGCAACCCGTTGCGCGCCATCGCAATCTGCGCCGGCGCCGCAGCCGGCGGCCGGACGCCTCCC
>JBBIQR010000568.1:0-2100 GCA_037442245.1 Candidatus Solibacter sp.
CGTGAGGGAGCGGTCGCCGATGAAACGGAAGAAACCACACGGTCATCACACTAGCCTTCGCGCCGCCCGGCCCGGCCGCGAGTGTGTAGCATGGTTCCATGCCGACCCGCCGCGATATCCTCGCCGCGCCGTTTGTCACCCTCGCGTCCCGCGCCGCCGCGCGGCTCCCCAACGTGGTCCTCTTCATGACCGACGACCACGGCGCATGGGCCAACGGCTGCTACGGCTGCCGCGGCATCCACACCCCGAACATCGACAGCCTCGCCGCCGGCGGCGTGCGGTTCACCGGCGCCTATGCCTGCACTCCTGTCTGCTCGCCCAGCCGCATGACCTACCTCACCGGCGAAATCCCTTCGCAGCACGGCGTGCAGGACTGGCTGCTGCCCGAGGATAGCTACGGTCCCACCACCATCCGTTTCCTCGACGGGCACACCACGTACAGCGAACTGCTCGCGCGCGCCGGCTACACGCTCGGCATGTGCGGCAAGTGGCACATGGGCGACGACGATCGCGCGCAGCGCGGCTTCACCTACTGGCACACCGTCCCCGGCGGAGGCGGTACCTATCGCGACCCCGCCTTCGTAACCAACGGGGCGCGCCGCAAACTCACCGGTTTCAAAACCAACCTGGTCACGGACGGCGCGCTCGACTTCCTCGATACCGTCGGGGACAAGCCCTTCTTCCTGCAACTGCCCTTCTACGCGCCGCACACGCCCTACGATTTCCAGCCCGAGGAGTTCCGCCGTCTCTACCAGAACTCGGCGTTCCCCTGCTTCCCGGACGAGCCCATGAACCCGTGGCAGAATCCGGAACTGGCCCGGATGCACGGCAAGCGCGAGCCCAAGCTGGCCTACTCCGCGCTCGTCAGCGGCATGGACCACAACCTGGGGCGCGTGCTGCAAAAACTGGATGCGATGCGCGTCCGCGACAACACCCTCGTCATCTTCACCGCGGACCAGGGCTGGAACGCCGGGCATCACGGCGTCTGGGGCAAGGGCAACGGCACCTGGCCCCTCAATATGTACGAGGAGTCGCTGCGCGTGCCCCTGATCTGGAACCATCCGGGACGCCTGCCCGCCGGCCGCGTAGTCGAGAACCGGCTGGTTTCGAGCTACGATTTCTTCCCGTCCATCCTCGACTATCTGGGGGTGCCCGCGCCCGGCACCGGGTACCGTCCCGGACGCAGCTACACGCGCCTGCTGCGCGAGGACGCGCCGGACTGGAGCAACCGCCTCTTCTTCGAATACGAATACGTGCGCGGCATCCGCACCCGCAATCTCAAGTACATCCAGCGTACCCGCGAATGGCCCAGCGAACTGTACGACCTGGAAGCGGACCCCGGCGAGAAGAAGAACCTCATCGCGGACCCCGCGTATCGCGAGCAGCTCGCGGCGCTGCGCTCCGAACTGGCCGGCTTCTTCCACACCGCGGGAGCGCCGCCGATCGAGGAGTGGCGGTCCACCACGAAACAGCGGCTCCCGGTGTATCGTTCGATGCGATGAGCCCGGCGCTCCGGGCCATCGCCTAGAAGCGGATGCGCAGCGACATCACCGAGTGGCGCGCCTGCACCTGAGCGCCCTGGATGATGCCGAAGCTGGCGTTGTTCTGCTGCGCCTGCGTCACCTTCGACATGTCGATGAAGCCGTTGTTGATCGCATTCGCCACGTTGTAGGTCAGCGAGGTGTTCGGATTGTTCGGGTTGAAGTGGTTGAGCGTGTTGAACGTCTCCACGCGGAACTCCATCATCACCTTCTCCGTGACTTTGAAATTCTTGGCCAGCGAGAAGTCCAGGTTGATCAGGCCCGGCCCGTAGTTCAGCGTCGGAGGCGTGTTGCCGATGCCCATCGAATTCGCCGCCGGCAGAGTGAAGTTGGTGGCGTTGAACGGCACCTGCAGACCCGGATCCTCCGTGGCCGAAGGATACTGTCCGGCCGGCAGGTACGTGTTGCTGCCCATCTGGCAGCGGAACGGTACACCGCCGGTCGGAGTGCCGGTCCAGTATCCCGGAGGCGCGTTCTGCGCCCCGCAGCCAACCGTGTACGGCGTGCCGGAGTAAATCGCGCCGTTGCCGTTGACGTGCCAGTTGTCGAACAGGAACTT
>JBBIQR010000569.1:0-2074 GCA_037442245.1 Candidatus Solibacter sp.
CCGCGCTGCCCGCCGCGCAATCCCTGCCCGCGCCGGACGCCCGCGCCGTCACCGGTCCCGACGGCATCCGCCGCGCCGTATGGGCGCCGGGCGCGCGCGGCGACAAGAGCGTCCGCTACGCCGAGGCGAGGAGCGGCGCCGCGTGGAGCGAACCGCGCCGCATCGAAATCCCCAACCCCAGCGCGCTCGACCTCGTCTCCCCCAACCTCTTCTACGATGCCGCCAAGGCGCAGTACATCGTCACCTTCTCCTGGACGCTCACGCGCAACGCCATCCAATCCTTCGAGGAGGACACCGAAGAGAATCCGCGCGTCTGGTACGTCACCACGAAGGATTTCACGGCTTTTTCCGAACCCGCCCTTCTCTTCGACAACAACTACGCCGCGCGCGACGCCCAGATGGTCAAAGTGGGCGCGCGCTATGCCCTGCTCCACACCGATATCACCTGGCCCGTGCACGCGCTGCGGGTGGCCTTCGCCGACACTCCCTACGGGCCCTGGGGGCCGTCCACCGGCGCCATCACGCCCAAAGGCAGCGACACGCCGGTCGCCGTGCCTTCCGGCAACGGCTGGCTCATCACCTTCTTCGACGACAGCCGCTCGCCCCACCTCTACCAGACGCGCGACTTCTGGGACTACACCGATTTCGGCCCCGTGCCCGCTCCGCTGACCGGATGGCTGGCGCCCAAGCCGCTCTTCCGCGACCCCGTCCACGACGGCGCCGCCGATCCCGTCCTGGTCTACAACCGCGCGCGCAAACAGTGGTGGATGTTCTACACCAACCGCCGCGCCAACGTCCCCGGTCTGCCCGGCGTCGCCTGGGTCCACGGCACGCGCATCGGCATCGCCTGTTCCGGCGACGGCGGCGCGCACTGGCAGTATCGCGGCACCGCCGCCATCCCCTACGGCACGGCGGATTATACGCATTGGGCGCCGGAAATCGTGGACGACAACGGCACGTACCACATGTACCTTTCGATCGTCCCCGGCATCTTCGAGAACTGGAACGCGCCGCGCGAGATCATTCACCTCACCAGCACGGACCTCGAGAAGTGGGCCTTCGAGTCCAAGCTCGACCTCGCGAGCGACCGCGTCATCGATCCCACCGTGGCGCATCTCCCCGACGGCACCTGGCGCATGTGGTACAAGAACGAACGTGCGCGCGACGGGTCGCTCTATTTCGCCGATTCGCCCGATCTTTCGCACTGGACCACGCGCGGCAACGCCATCCCCGGCGTCGCCGGCGAAGGCCCCAAGGTCTTCTCCTGGCAGGGCAGCTACTGGCTGATTGCCGACGTCTGGGACGGCTTCGCGGTCTTCCGCTCGAGCGATTGCCTCAACTGGACGCGCCAGCAGGGCAACGTGCTCAAGGACCCCGGAACCATCGAGACCGATCGCTACAAGGGCAATCACGCCGATGTCGTGGTCCACGGCGCCCGCGCCTGGCTGTTCTACTTCGTGCATCAACCGGGCGATCAGGAGCAGCGCAAACACACCGTGCTGCAAGTGGTCGAACTCGGGTACCGCGACGGACTGCTCTCCGCCGATCGCGACACGCCCACGCGCGTCGCCTTGTAGCCGCTACGTCTTCTTCTTCGCCGGGAAGCCGGGGTGCGTCTCGATCGCTTTGTGCACCGCCGGCAGCGTGCGCAGGTAGGCGTAGAGCGCGCGCAGATCCTCGTCCGGCAATTGCGCGAAGCTCAGCCACGGCATCACCGTGAAGGAATCCGGACCCGCCTTCGGCGGACCGCTCGCCGCATAATCGCGGTAGCTGGCGAACTTGTCCAGAAAATCCTTCTCGCTCCACTTTCCGATGCCGGTCTGCCGGTCCGGGCTGATATTCGCCGCCACCACCCGCAACGGCGGAAAATCGAACACGTTGCCCGCCGCCAGGTTTTCCCCATGGCAGTCCTGGCAGCCTCCGGCCGCGGCGAGATACTTGCCGTAGCTCACCGGATTGCCGCGGTCCGGCGGAGGCACCGGTGCGGTCACCGGCTTGGGTTCGCCTTTGATCAGCAGGCCCACCGGAAAATTCAACTTCGTCTTCGGATGCGCCGCCTTCACCGGCGGCAGCG
>JBBIQR010000570.1:0-2070 GCA_037442245.1 Candidatus Solibacter sp.
AAGCCCTCCGCCTTCGATCCGGCGCTCTTGGCGATAGTGGAGGCGAAGATCAGCAGTACCGGCAAGGTCAATAGCAGGACCACGAGCGGAACCGGCGGGGGCGATTGCCGCGCGTCCGGTGCTTCGGTGTGCGCCTTGTCCTGCGGAACTGGGATGTACATGCGCCTGGCGATCCACAGGCCGTAGAACACCCCGGTGATCGCCATCGGAATTGCCAGCGCCGCGCCGTACAGGATGACGAGCCCGAGATCGGCGCCCATCAGTTGAGCGGCGGCCGCCGGCGCCGGATGGGGCGGGACCATAGCGTGCGTGACTGTCAGCGCGCAAGCCATCGGGAGGCCGAAATAGAGCAGCGACTTCTTCGATTGCCTGGCGAGGCTGATCACCAGCGGCAGCATGATCATGAAGCCCACTTCGAAGAAGATGGGCAACCCCACGATGAACGACGCGGTGAGCACGGCCCACACCGCCCTCCGCTGGCCGAAAATCGCGAGCATCCGTTCAGCGAGCGCGCGGCCGCCTCCCGAATATTCGAGATAGCGCCCCATCATGGAGCCGAGCGCTACGACCACGGCGATGAAACCGAGCGCCTCGCCGAAGCCGGCCTGCATCGACTTCAGCAGCTTCGCCGGAGCCATTCCGCAGGCAAGCCCGAGCGCCATGCTGGTCACCAGCAGCGCCAGAAAGGCGTGCATGCGCGCGTAGAGAATCAGAAACAGCAGCAGGCCGATCGAGGCCACTGTGTTGAGTACGAGTACGTCGCCGCTGGTCATGGTGGATTAAGTGACCGGAGCCGGATTAAAGAGCGCGGGCGCGTTGTGAAGACCCCAACGATCGGCCCAGGTGTGCTTCCGGCCGCTCGCTACATCCAGCGCGAAATGGAAGATCTCCCAGCCGACCTCCTCGATGGTAGCGCCTCCCGCGGCGATGCGGCCCGCGTCGATATCGATGAGGTCGGGCCAGCGCTCGGCAAGCGCGGTTCGTGAGGAAACCTTGATCACGGGCACGACCGGTAGTCCGTACGGTGTGCCTTCGCCGGTAGTGAAGATGTGCAGGTTCATGCCGGCGGCGGTCTGCAGGGTGCCGCAGATGAAGTCGCTGGCCGGCGTGGCGGCGAACACGAGGCCCTTGGTTGTGACGCGTTCACCGGGTCCGGTGACAGCAGCGAGAGCGGTACTGCCCGACTTCGCGACTGACCCGAGCGCCTTCTCTACGATATTCGCCAACCCTCCGCGCTTGTTCCCCGGCGTCGGATTGGCGCTGCGGTCGGCGTCTCCGCGGCGGAGGTATTCGTCATACCAAGCCATCTCGCGGACCAGCGCGCGCCCCACCTCGACGGTCGCGGCGCGGGGCGCGAGCAGGTGGACCGCGTCGCGCACCTCGGTCACTTCGGAGAACATCACCGTCGCGCCGGCGCGAACGAACAGATCGGCGGCGTAGCCCACCGCGGGATTCGCTGTGACTCCGGAGAGGGCGTCACTCCCGCCGCATTGCAGGCCGACGACGAGGTCCGACGCAGGGCAGGGCTGCCGCAAGCGCCGGTCCAGGCGTTCGATCCGCTTCTCGGCCTCCCGCATAATGGCGGCGACGATTTCCGAGAAGCCGTTTTCATCCTGAAGACGCACGACCGAAGGCTCGTGGATCGGGAACAGCCGCGAGGGCTGCAACTTCTCGCAGCCAAGGCTCACTACGAGCGATTCGCCTCCGAGATTCGGGTTCAGGCTGAGATTGCGGATGGTCCGGATCGGGATCTCGGAACCAGGGGCGTTGATCGCCACCCCGCAGCCGTACGGGTGGGTCAGTGCGATAACGCCGTCCACGTTGGGATAGCGCGGCAGAATCTCGGCATTGATCCGCCGGACGGCAAATTCCACGGTGGGCGCAACGCACTGGACCGTGGTCGTGATGCCCAGCAGGTTCTTGGTGCCCGCGCTCCCGTCCACATTGCGATAACCCGCGAACATGAAGCCTTCGAGCGCAGGCAGCTGCGCGGGAACGGCGGTCGCAAGCGGCAACGTTTCGAGGGCCGGCGCCTTCGGCAGTGTTACGAGGTCCTCACTCACCCGGGCG
>JBBIQR010000571.1:0-2060 GCA_037442245.1 Candidatus Solibacter sp.
TCACGATGCGCGCCATGATGGAGAACGTGGTGCTGAACGGGACGGGATCGCGCGCCCGGCTGGACGGATACACGGGCGGCGGCAAGACCGGGTCGGCGCAGATCTTCGACGTTAAGGCGGGCCGCTACAGCCACACCTACAACGGATCCTACGTGGGATTCGCGCCGGCGACGAACCCGCGTCTCGTGGTGGCGGTGACGGTCAACGGCACGCGGGGAGAGGCCGGGTTCGGTGGAGTGACTTCGGCGCCGGTGTTCAAGGTGGTGGCGACCGAAGCGCTGCGCGAGTTCGACGTGCCGAAGGACATTCCGGAGACGGCTGCGCCGACGCTGGTGGCCAAGACCGAATCGGCCGACGACCTGGCGATCAGCGACCTGGAAAACAGCACGAACAGCATCCTGGCGGACAGTGACGACTCCGACGACGCCGCGGCGGCGGCGGCCGCTGCGACGCCCGGACCGAAGGTACCCAACTTCAAGGGAAAGTCGATGCGGGCGGTGCTTGCCGAAGCGGCCGCCCGCGGAATCACGGTGCTGCCCGATGGCAGCGGGATCGCGCGCCTGCAATCGCCGCCTCCGGGAGCGCCGCTCAGACAGGGGGAACGCATCCGCGTCCAGTTTGCACGATGAACCTGGGCGAACTACTTTCGGGCGTCCGGCTCGCGCAGCCACTCGCGCCGGAGTTTGCGCGGCTGGAGGTCGCCGGCCTGGAATACGATTCGCGGCGCGTGCACCGCGGGGCCTGAGGCGGCAGTGGCGCCGGTCCTGGGGCGCGCGCGGACGGCCGCAGTTTTGCGGGCGACGCCGCGGCGCGCGGGGCCGCGGCCGTGCTCAGCGAATCGCCGCGTCCCGACGATTTCGCCGGGCCATGGGTGCAGGTGGAGCACGGCAGGCAGGCGCTGTCGCTCGCGGCGCGCAATTTCTACCAGCGGCCCGACGAGCGCATCAAGCTCACCGGCATCACCGGAACCAACGGGAAGACGACCACCTCCTACATCGCGGATGCGGTGCTGCGCGAGGCTGGGGCGACGACCGCGCTCATCGGAACGGTGGAGTATCACCTGGCCGGACGCGTGCTGCCGGCGGCCAACACCACACCGGAATCGCTCGACCTGATGCGGCTGTTCGCGGACCTGGAGCGTGCGGGCGGCAGCCACGCCGTGATGGAAGTCTCCTCGCACGCGCTCGAACTGGGGCGTGTCTTCGGCCTGGCGTTCCACACCGCGGTATTCACCAACCTGACGCGCGACCACCTGGATTTTCACGGCACGATGGACGCCTACTTCGCGGCCAAGCAGCGGCTCTTCGACGGAGCCGGCGGACCGCCGCCGCGCTTCGCCGTGCTCAACCGCGACGATGAATACGCGCGCCGCCTGCGCGTGGGGCCGAAGACCGAACTCATCGACTACGGCTTCGCGCCGGATGCCATGCTGCGGCCGCGCCACGTATCCACCGGGATGAACGGGCTGCGCTTCGACGTGCAGTTCCGCAAGCTGCGCTTCCCGGTGGAATCGCCGCTCATCGGGCGGATCAACGTGTACAACATCCTGGCGGCGTGCGGTGCCGGGCTCTCTTACGGGATCGCGCCGGAGGCGATCGCGCGCGGCGTAGCGAAGCTGGCCGCGGTGCCGGGGCGCTTCGAGCGCGTCGATGAAGGGCAGCCGTTCAGCGTGGTGGTGGACTACGCGCACACCGACGAC
Source organism: Candidatus Solibacter sp. (assembly GCA_037442245.1). Taxonomy (GTDB): domain Bacteria; phylum Acidobacteriota; class Terriglobia; order Bryobacterales; family Bryobacteraceae; genus Solibacter. Next base: position 1,700 of record JBBIQR010000571.1, read on the forward strand.
GCGCTGCGCAACGTGATCGCGGTGGCGCGCGGACTCAGCCCGAAGCGCGTGATCACGCTGTTCGGCTGCGGCGGCGACCGGGACCGCAGCAAACGGCCGCTCATGGGTGCGGCGGCGGCCGAAGGAAGCGACTTCGTCGTGCTGACCAGCGACAATCCGCGCAGCGAGGACCCGCTGGCGATCATGAACGACGCGCTGGTGGGGATCCGCCGCTACGACGTGCCGCACGTGATCGAGCCCGACCGCGAGACGGCGATCCGATGCGCGATCAAGGAGGCGCGCGAAGGCGACATCGTGATCCTGGCCGGGAAGGGGCATGAGCCGTACCAGATTCTGAAAGACCGCACCATCCAGTTCGACG
>JBBIQR010000572.1:0-2049 GCA_037442245.1 Candidatus Solibacter sp.
ACGGCGAAGAAGGTGGGGTACATCATGGGCGCGGGCGACGAGATGCCGGACGCGCTGCGGCAACTGGGCATCGAGGTCACGCTGCTGACCGAGAGCGACCTGGCGCAGGGCGATCTCTCGCGGTTCGACGCGATCGTGGCCGGGGTGCGGGCGTACAACACGCGGGCCGACATCCGCGCGAATCAGCCGCGGCTGATGCAATATGTGGAGAACGGCGGGCGGTACATCGTGCAATACCAGACGGGGGACGCGCCGGACCCGAACACGCAGAACAATCCGGGTCCGGCGCTGCGGGCGGTGATCGCGCAGCTCACCTTCGGGCAGTCCGCGGAGCCGGTGACGGGCAACATGGGGCCGTATCCGTTCGTGGTGCCGGGGGGCAACCGCTACCGGGTGACGGTGGAGGAAGCGCCGGTCGCGTTCCCGCATCCGGACAGCGCGCTGCTGCAATATCCGAATCACATCACGGCGAAGGACTTCGAAGGGTGGGTGCAGGAGCGCGGGGTGTACTTTGCGGTGAAGTGGGATCCGCGGTACGAAACGGTGATGGAATCGCACGATCCGGGGGACGATCCGCTGGCGGGCGGGGAGTTGTGGACGCACTACGGCAAGGGGGTCTACATCTTCACGGCGTACGGGTGGTTCCGGCAGTTGCCGGCGGGAGTGCCGGGGGCGTACCGGCTGTTTGCGAACCTGCTGAGCGCGAAGTGACGGCATGATCGGGCGGCGCGATTTTCTGCGGCAAGCCGGGCTGGCGGCGGCGTCGCAGGCGGCGCTGAAGGCGCAGGAGACGGACGTGATCGCGGTGGACCCGGCGCCGCGGTTCGCGATCTCGCCGTGGCTCTACATGCAGTTCATGGAGCCGCTGGGCGCGACCGACGCTTCGGTGGAAGCCTGCTGGGATTATGATGCCGACGGGTGGCGCAAGGACTTCGTGGACGTGGTGCGGGACCTGGCGCCGGGAGCGATCCGGTTCGGCGGACTCTTCAGCCGCTACTATCGCTGGCGCGAGGGCGTGGGACCGGCGGAGAAGCGCCCCTGGATGCGCAACTACGCATGGGGCGGGAAGGAAACGAACCGCGTGGGCACACACGAGTTCGTGGATTTCTGCCGGAGCGTGGGGGCGGAGCCGTTCTACTGCGTGAATTTTCTGAGCGACGGGGAGAAGCGGTACGGCTCCACGCGGGAAGGGGTGCGCACGGCGGACGCGAGGGAGGCGGCGGACTGGGTATCGTACGCCAACGATCCGGATCATGCGGAGCGCAAGGCCAACGGTTCGGCCGCGCCGCTGAATCTGAAGCTGTGGCAGATCGGGAACGAGACCAGCTACGGGACGGCGACATTCGGCCGCGACGAGGCGATCGCGCGGACGATCGAATTCGCGCGCGCGATGAAGCAGCGCGACCCGGCGCTGCACCTGATCGGGTGGGGCGACCGGGGCAGGGAAGGGCTATGGGCTCCGGAGATGCTGCGGCGCGCGGGCGAGTGGATCGATTCGGTGGCGATCCACATGATGGGCCAATCGCCGAAGCGCGCGGACACGGTGCTGAAGGGACTGCGCTACGAAAGCGATCCGGAGCGCGCGTGGGAGGAGTTGCTGGAACTGGCCGGTGACGTGGAGCGGCGGATCACGGAGGTGGAGCAGGCGGTAGAGTCCGCCGCGCCGCGCGCCGGCATCGCGGTGACGGAGGGGCATCTGAGCCTGAGCCCGCACAACACGAATCCGATTCTGGCGGAGTGGCTGAGCGCGGCGTATCATGCGCGGAGCCTGAACATCTATCAGCGGCACGGGGCGCGGGTGAAGATCGCGACGGCGGCGGATTTTCAGGGCACCCGCTGGACGAATACGGCGGTGATGACGCCGGTGCCGCGGGGGCGCAGTTACCTGATGCCGGCGGGATCGATCGCGCGCCTCTTCGGGCGGCACAACGGCACGCACGGGGTGGCGGTGCGGCATGCGCCCGCGGGGTTGGACATCGCGGCGAGCCGCGGCGGGAACCGGGTGTGGCTGCACGTGGCCAACCTTCAATATCAGGGCGCGGTGGAGGC
>JBBIQR010000573.1:0-1780 GCA_037442245.1 Candidatus Solibacter sp.
TCCGCTGCCCGGCGGCCTCGCCCACAACGTAGCGGGCAGTTCCGCGCACTTGGGCGTGATGCTGCCCTATTCGCCCTTGCACCATTTGCTCCTGCGCGCGTGGCCCCACCCGGTGGTGGCCACCAGCGGCAATCGCAGCGATGAGCCGATCGCCATCGCCAACCAGGAGGCGGAGCGCCGCCTGGCCGAAATCGCCGACGTCTTCCTGCTGCACGACCGGCCGATCGCCCGCCCCTGCGACGACTCCGTGGCGCGCGTGGTGCGCGGGTGCCCGTCGTTGATCCGGCGCGCGCGCGGCTATGTGCCGATGCCGGTCGCGGTTCCCGAAGAACTGCCGCGCGCACTGGCGGTGGGGGCGCACCTGAAGAGCACGGTGGCGATTGCGCTCGGCCGCCAGGTGGTGCTCAGCCAGCACCTGGGAGACCTCGAAACGGCCGATGCGCGGCGCGCCTTCACCGGCGCCATTGACGACCTCTGCCGCCTGTACCGCTTCCATCCGGAACTGGTGGTGTGCGACCTGCACCCGGACTACGCCTCCACCGCCTGGGCGCGGGCCAGCGGCCTGCCGGTGCGCGCCGTGCAGCACCATCACGCCCACGCAGCGGCCTGCGCGGCGGAGAACGCAGTCAAGGGACCGTACCTGGCGGCGGCCTGGGACGGGTCGGGTTACGGTCTGGACGGAACCATCTGGGGCCGGCGGCGGCGGGTTCGAGCGCATCGCGCACCTGCGGCCTTTCCGGCTTCCCGGCGGGGAAGCAGCGGTGCGCGAGGGATGGCGTGCGGCGGCATCGCTGCTGTATGAGACCATGGGACCGGATGCACTGCCCCCGGACATGCCGCATCGCGCGACGCTCGCGCGCATCATCGCGCAACGCGTGAACGCGCCGGTTACCACCAGCGTGGGGCGCCTGTTCGACGCCGTGGCGTCCCTGGCCGGTGTCGCGCGCGCCAGCCGCTTCGAAGGGCAGGCGGCGATGCTGCTCGAGCGCGCCATCGATGGTGTCCGGACGGCTCAGGCGTATCCGCTGGCGGGAGGCGATTGGCGCCCGCTGGTGGCGGCGGTCGTGGAGGACGTGGCGCGCGGCGTGGCGCCCGCGTGGATCGCAGCGAAGTTTCACAACGCGCTGGTGGAGTGGATGGTGCAGGTGGCGGCGGACGCCGGAGTCGGGCAGGTCGTGCTCACCGGCGGCGTATTCCAGAATCGCTACCTCACCGAACATGTGACGGATGCGCTGGAGCAGCGCGGATTTCGCGTATTCACGCACCGGCAGGTGCCGCCCAACGACGGCGGCATCTCGTTGGGTCAGGCGGTTCTGGCCGCCGGAAAGGACTAACCATGTGTCTCGCGGTTCCCGGTAAGGTGGTCGAAGTGCAAGAGGCGGAGCACGCCGCGTGGAAGCGCGGAAAGGTGGAGTTCGGCGGGGTTCGCCGCGAGGTCTGCCTCAGTTTCGTGCCGGAGGCGGAAGTGGGCGATTACGTTCTGGTGCATGCCGGCTTCGCGTTGAGCATCGTAGTGGAAGAGGTGGAATTGCCCGAGAATCCACCCGGGCCGGAGGACTCTCCCGGCGAGGCGTCATGAAATTCGTGGACGAGTACCGCGATCCGGAAGCGGCGCGGCGGATCGCACGCGAAATCGCGGGCCTGGCGACGCGGCCGTGGACCATCATGGAGATCTGCGGCGGCCAGACCCACGCCATCGTGCGCTTCGGAATCGATCAGCTCCTGCCCGACGAGGTGACGCTGATCCACGGGCCTGGCTGCCCGGTCTGTGTGCCCCCGG
>JBBIQR010000573.1:1790-2040 GCA_037442245.1 Candidatus Solibacter sp.
CAGACCCACACCATCGTCAAAAGCGGGTTGGAAGATCTGCTGCCGCGCGGCATCGCCCTGGTGCACGGCCCCGGCTGCCCGGTGTGTGTCACCCCGGCGGCGCTGATCGATCGCGCGGTCGCGATCGCGCTGCAGCCCGGCGTGACCTTCACTTCGTTCGGCGATATGCTGCGCGTGCCGGGGTCGCGGCGCAGCTTGCTGGGGGCGCGCGCCGAGGGCGGCGATGTGCGCATCGTCTACTCGCCGCTGG
>JBBIQR010000574.1:0-2008 GCA_037442245.1 Candidatus Solibacter sp.
CTTCGTCGAGTGGATCACCTGCCGCTGCAGGTTCGTGAAGTCCACCACGTCGAAATCCACCAGCCCGATCTTTCCAATACCAGCCGCCGCAAGATACAGCCCCAGCGGCGCGCCCAGCCCGCCCGTCCCCACCAGCAGTACCTTCGCCGCCTTCAGCTTCTTCTGCCCGTCGATCCCCACTTCGGGGATGATCAGGTGACGGCTGTACCTGAGGATCTCTTCCTTCGAGAGCGTGACTTCCCCCGGTGGCGCCGCCACCGCGGATCCGCCCGCGATCGAAGGCACCAGCGATAGCGTGTCGCCCTCCGCCGTCGGCGTCGCGTCCTTGCCCAGGTAGCGGATGTCCTCGTCGTTCAAATACACGTTCACGAAGCTGCGTAGCTTGCCTTCCTCCGTGAAAATCTGCCGCCGCAGTTCGGGATGCTGCGCCGTGAGTCCGTCCAGCACCTCGCGCACCGTCGCGCCGGATACCGTCACCGAGTCCTGCTTGGCGGTGAACTGCCGGAGCGCGGTCGGGATAAGCACTTTGGCCATGTTAGTAAGTCAACTCCTCTTTTTCGGCCGCCGTCTGATCGAAATTCGGCAGCCAGCTATTGGCGTGATTGAAATCGCCCTTCTGGATCGAGAGCACCACGAACGAATACCACGGACACGAATTCCTCAGATCCGTGGCGGAAAAATACGCGTCGCAATCCGGATGCGAATGGTAAATCCCGATCAGGTCCATCCCACGTTCCCGCGCCGCCCGATCGGCCGCCAGCAGGTCCTCGGGACGCAGTTCGTAACGCGCCGCCTGCGCGCCCTCGAACGCGTTTTCCAGCGCGATCGCCTCCCGCACCTGCTTGGTCTCGCCGTCGGTCGTCCCCAACATCGCGCCGCAGCACTCGTTCGGATAAGTCTTCCGCGCATGGGCCGTCATGGCCTGCCACGGTTCGCGTTCGATACGGATCATTCCTCGTCCCAGAAGTGTTCGGAAAGGTATTTCTCGGCGCTGTCGCAAAGGATCGTCACAATCGTGCCCGTCTCGCCGCGCGTCGCCATCTCGCGCGCCACCATCGCCGCCGCCTGCACGTTGCAACCCGAGGAGATCCCCACCAGCACGCCCTCTTCCCTCGCCAGCCGGCGCACCATCTGATATGCGTCCTCGGTCTCCATCCAGATGTTGCCGTCGGCCAATCCCTCGTCGTAAAACCCCGGACGGATCGCCGTCGGCATGTGCTTCAGCCCCTCGAGACCGTGGAACCCGCTCGCCGGCTGCACCGAAATGCACTTCACGTGCGGCAGGTCCCGCCGGAATCGCCGCGTGATCCCCGTGAACGTCCCGCTCGTTCCCATCGCCGCCACAAAGTGCGTGATGCGCCCCGCCGTCTGCTTGATGATCTCCGGTCCCGTCCCGTCGAAGTGCGCCCGCCAGTTCGCCGGATTGTTGTACTGATCCGGATAAAAATAGCGGTCCGGATCTTGCTCGTAGATCTTGTGGCACAACCGGATCGCCCCGTCGCTGCCTTCGCCCGGATCGCTGAACACCGTCTCCGCCCCGTACGCCTTCAGGATCCGCTTGCGCTCCTCGCTCGCGTTCTGCGGCAGCACCAGTTTCACCCGGTACCCGCGGTTCGCCCCGATCATCGCGTACGCGATCCCCGTATTCCCGCTGGTCGCGTCCAGAATCGTGCGCGCCGCATTCAGCCGGCCCGACCGCTCCCCCTCCATCACCATGTTCCGCGCCGCCCGGTCCTTCACGCTCCCACCGGGGTTAAAATACTCCGCCTTGGCGTAGATCTCGATGCCGGGGAACTCCGCCGGTATCTTCTCCAGCCGGATCAGCGGCGTGTTCCCAATCGTGTCGAGCAACGGCTCGGCATCGGTTCGCGCCAGTCTCGGGATCGGCAGTACGTGGGCCATGGACACCCAATTCGATTCAGTTTCCACCACAAAAGTTGCGGCGGATTGCGGTTCTGTGTAGCCGGGAAAACTTCGGGCAACCCTCCGGAATGCTTTCAGTTTACCA
>JBBIQR010000575.1:0-2006 GCA_037442245.1 Candidatus Solibacter sp.
AACCCGATCATCCGGGATTAACTTGTCGAACTTTCGTGCCCCCCAACACGAATACCTATTGAGAGGCTGATGAAGTCCCCATCCCAGGAGACCGACGAGGAACTGCTGTTCCGCATTCGCAGCGGCGACGAGGACGCGTTCCTCGACCTCTACCACCGCCGGCAGGCAGGCCTATACCGCTTCGCCCTCCACATGTCCGGTTCAAAACCGGCGGCTGAGGATATCACCCAGGAGGTATTCCTGGCCCTTCTGCGCGACGGCTGCTCCTTCGACCCCGAACGCGGAACCCTCGCCGGCTACCTCTTCGGCGTTGCCCGTAAACTCGTCCTGCGCCAGGCCAACCGCCTCCGCGCCGACCTCGCCCTGGACGAGGACTCCGACGAAACCCTGCCCGAGTTCGCGGTCCAGGACGATCCTCTCGAGGACCTGACCCATCGCGAGGGAATCGACGCCCTGCGCCGCGCCGTCCACTCGCTGCCACGGCGCTACCGCGAAGCCATCGTACTCTGCGACCTCGAGGAAGTCGACTACGCCGATGCCGCCGCCGCCCTCGGCTGTCCCATCGGTACCGTGCGCTCGCGCCTGCATCGCGCCCGCGGCCTTCTCCTCGACAAACTTAACCAGGATCGCAATTCCCGCAAAGCGGCCTCGCCGCTGCGCCCCGCAAGGTGTATGCCATGACGTGCCAGGAATTTTGGAATACCATGCCGCAGGATGCCGGCGCCCACCCCCACCCCCGGGAGTGCGCCGCGTGTGCCGCCCGCCTCCGCCGCGAGGCTGAATTGGCCGCCGGGATGCGCGCGCTGGCCGCCGCCAACGCCCGCCTCGCCGCTTCCCCCGCGGTCGAAGCCCGCCTCCTCGCCGCTTTCCGCATCCGCAACGGCACTCCCGTATCCGCCGCGCGCCGCCGCTGGATTCCCACCCTGACCTGGGCCGCCGCCCTTGCCGCGACTCTCGCCTTCGGCTTCTTCCTGATGCGCCAGAACGCCCCCGTTGCCGGCCCCAATCCACCCGTCCGGCAGGCGGAAGTGGCTGCCGAAACTGCGCCGAACCCTCTCGACACCGCTCTGGACCAGGGCTACCTCCCGCTGCCCGGCGCCGAGCCTCTGGCTCCCGCCGACGATGTCAGCGTCGTGCATGTCGAGTTGCCCCGTTCCGCCATGATGCAGGTCGGCATCGCGGTCAACCCCGCCAACGCCGCCGATACCGTCCTTGCCGACGTCATGATCGGGTCCGACGGGTTGGCCCGCGCCGTCCGCTTCGTGGACGCCCCCGGCAGCGATTGACAAACCGGAAGCAGACTTCTGACTTGGAGAAACAGACCATGACCCGAACGATTCTTTTGGCCTTGTTCGCCGCGGCGCTGACCGCGAGCGCCCAGGCTCCGGGGCCCATGCCGGGCCGCGGAGCCGGACGCATGGGATTCGGCGGTCCCGGTGCCCGCTTCCTCGGCGCCGAAGCCGGCATGCCCGGCCGCGTCGTCACCAACGCGCCCTTCTCCGCCGACATCGTCACCGAATCCACCCAGACCCTGCCCGACGGCAATCACATCCGCCAGACCAACACCGTGAAGATGTACCGCGACAGCGAGGGCCGCACCCGCCGCGAGCAGTCCCCCAACCTCGGCGGACTCGCCGCCGGCGCCGCCATGCCATCCCTCGTCTTCATCCACGACCCCGTCGCCGGCGTCTCCCTCTCCCTCAACGCCAGCGATAAGACCGGAACCCGTTCCACCTTCACTCCGGGAGGCGCCAACCGCCTCCGCGCGCAGGCTTCCCAACCGGCGGGCGCACAGGCGCCCCGCCCCAGCGCCAATCCCGCCAACCTGAAAACCGAGTCGCTCGGCAGCCAGAACATTGACGGCGTGATGGCCGAGGGCCATCGCTCGACCATGACCATCCCCGCCGGCCAGATTGGCAATGAGCAGGCGATCCAGATCGTCACCGAAACCTGGTATTCGACCGAACTCCAGACCGTCGTCTATCAGAAGCGCTCCGACCCGCGGT
>JBBIQR010000576.1:0-2002 GCA_037442245.1 Candidatus Solibacter sp.
TGATGCGCTGATGCGTGCGGTCAACCTGCGCCTGTCCACACGGGACTCGATCCACGTCGGTTGGGCGCGGCAGCCGGCTTGGCGGTAAGTTTCCCAGACATCGTGATTTCGCCGTAGCGCCACGGGTAGCATCTCAAGTCAAACCCTGGAGGCGCGGCTATTTCGGCGGGAAGTACCAGGCCCAGTGGGTGCGTCCGATGGTGTATTGCGGAGGCATGGTGACCCAGCCGGGGTGGTTGAAGACTTTGAGTCCGCTGAGGCTGACGACGTTCCAGCCGGGCGCGGGATGGTACCAATCGCTGAAGGTGCACTTGGGGAAGGGGTGGCCGTATTGCAGGTAATAGATGCTGTAGGGGGTGAAGGAGACTTCCCGCGCGCCCATGCGATCGAGGAAGGCGGCGACGCGGTGCATGTCCTGGCCCCAGTCGAGATCGCTTTCGGCGACCCAGTTTTCGGGGTGGCCGCGGGTGATCCCGTTGGTGTAGGAGATGAGGTCGGGCTGGGCGGCTGCGCCGGAGACGATCTGCCAGGCGAATAAGGCGATGAGGGCGGCTTGCGCGTAGAGGGGCGCGCGCGACCAGACGTGGGCGGCGAGCGCGCCGGCGAGGATGGAAACCCCAATGTAGAGGGGGAGCACGTGGCGGACCCCGATATTGATGTGGCTGCTCATGGCGAGCGCGAGGATAGCCGCGGAGTAGAGCACGGGCGCGGCCATGCGGCGCGACCACGGGGCGCCGGGTTCACCTTTGGGGCGGACCCACGCGGCGATCGCGGTGAGCAGCAGGAGGGCCAGCGGGGTTTTGACCAGGAGGGTGACGGGGAAGAAATACCAGACGCCGAACTGGTGGCGGTGGCCGAGGATGTAGGAGGAGTGGCCGTCGCGATTGTGCTGGAGCAGGGTGCCGAGCCCCTGCCAGAAGTTCGGGGCGGGCAGGAAGCCGCGCATCGAGAACAGGTATCCGGCCCAGATGACGAAGCAGCCGGCGGCGAGCGCGACGAGCGCGGGCGCGAGGCGGGCGCGGACCTCGGCGATCGCGGGGCGGCGCCAGGCAAGCCAGAAGATCCAGATGGCGGGCAGGAAGATGGGGACGGAGAATTTGCCGAGGACGCCGAGGCCGAGCACGACGCCGAACCATAGGGTGCGGGTGCGGGTGGGACGTTCCGCCCAGAGCAGGCTCACCAGCGCGCCGAGGGCGGTGAAGGCGGTGGCGGCCATATCGGTGGTGATGAGCCCGGCGTGGGCGAGCACCGGCGGGATGGTGGTGAAGGTGAGGACGGCGGCGACGGCGGCGGGATCGCCGGCGATGCGGCGCGCCCAGAGGAAGACGACGGCGCAGGCGAGCCAGAAGAGGGGCAGGATGCCGGCGCGGGAGAAGGCCAGCATGCGGTCGTAGTGCGGGCCGCGTCCCCAGACCTTGAGGCCTTCGAGGAGTGCGCCATCGGCGGGGACGAAGCGGGCGCCTCCGGCGGAGGCGGCGATGGCGGCGAGGGCGCGGGCGAGCGGCGGGTGCTCGGTTTCCCAATCGTAGGTGTGGCGGTAGAGCCACGCCATGCCGGCGCCCAGGTGGATGGGCTCATCCATGGTGTGGCTGAGGGACGCATCCATGGAAACGATGCGCGCGGTGGCGATGGCGGTGAGCAGCGCGGCGATCGCGGCGTAACGGTTCATGCCTGGCGGCACGAGGCGCGGGCGAGGCGCATGGCGTTGGCCATGAGTTTGAGGCCGTGATCGCCTTCCGCGGTGAGGATGGACTCAGGATGGAACTGCACGGCTTCGATGGGGAGTTCGCGGTGGCGGACGCCCATGATGACGCCGTCGGCGGTTTCGGCGGTGACTTCGAGGCAGGAGGGGAACGTCTCACGGCGCGCGAAGAGGGAGTGGTAGCGACCGACCTGGAACTCCTCGGGCAGTCCTTCGAAGATGCCGATGCCTTTGTGGCGGACGGTGGAGGGTTTGCCGTGCATGGGGTAGTCAAGGACGCCCAACTCGCCGCCGAACGCC